>JBIIUM010000161.1:0-7477 GCA_044339985.1 Burkholderiales bacterium
GGCGCTTCTCTGCGGACGCGCCGCTGAACGCCGACGACCACCCGGTGGTTGCCTACCGCGCACCTCGCGCCACCCACGAACCCGATTCCACGCCCGCCGGGTCCATCGTGGCGTTGGTGCGTGAGATGCACCTGGACGCCGCCGAATTGATCGCCGGGTCGAGCGGGACGGATGCCGGCATGCTGTCCGCGCGGCTCACGCGCTACTGGAGGGCGCGCGACAGGTTCGTGGAGGTGGATCGGCGCCCGCTGGACCCCAACGTGATCGGGAAAACCCCGAGCACTCCGCTCAAGCCCCTGCCAGCAGCCCCTCGAACACGGCGTCCGGCAGAAGCGCCCCGCCGGTGGTCCACAACACGTGAGTGTGAGCAGGCGGCAGGGATGCCTGACGCTCGACGCACGCGCAGGCCTCGAAGGCCGCCGCCGCCGAGGGCTCCAGCCGCAGCCCCGCCGCACGCCACGCCGCATCCACCCAGCGCAGCAACGGTTCGTCTTGCACCGTCACCACCGCCTCCACCAGCGGCGCCACCACCCGGGCCGAAAACTGCGAGGCCATAGCGCAGGCCAGCCCGTCGGCCAGCGTTCGGTTGGTAAGGCCGGCCTCGTACACCGATACCGGCCGGGCGAGGCCGCAGGCAAGCTGCACCAGCATGGCCGGCGACTGCACCGGCTCCACGAACACGCAGTGCACGGCATCGCCGAAGGCGTGCTTCAGGCCGGTGGTGACGCCGCCCGGCGCGCCCCCCACGCCGCAGGGCAGGTAGACCCGAAGGGGATGGGCATCGTCCACCACCACGCCAGCTTCTTTTAACTGGGCGGCGATCTCGGCCGCGGCGGTGGCATAGCCCACGAACAGGTGGCGCGAAGACTCATCGTCCACGAAGTGCGTGTCTGGCGTGGCCGCCGCGGCCGCGCGCGCCGCGGCCACCGCCGCGCCGTAGTCGCCGGCGTGCTCCACCACGCGCACACCCAGCCGCCGCAGGCGCTCCTTCTTCCACGCCTTGGCGTCGGCGGACATGTGCACTTCCGCCTCGAAGCCCAGGGCGCGCGCCGCCAGACCGACGCTGAAGCCCAGGTTGCCCGTGCTGCCCACCAGCACGGTGTGGCGGGCGAAGCGCTCCGGCCAGGGTCCGTCGGCCAGCCGCGCGCTGTCGGTATCGGCGAAACCCTGCGATCGCGCCACCTCGAAGGCGTACCAAAGCACCTCGAACACGCCGCCGCGGGCCTTGATGCACCCCGTGACCGGCAGCGCGTGGTCGGCCTTCACGAAGGCACGGCCGGGCAGGCGCAGGCCGAGCGGCTGCGCCAGCGCCGCGGGCAGTGCCAGCAGCGCGGAGGCCACGCGCCCGCCGCCGGCACGCAGCTCCGGGAACAGACGGGCAAGCAGCGGCGCGGCCCGCATCCACAGCGCCTGCGCATCGGCGATGTCCGCGGCGCTCACTTCGCAGGCGGCCAGCGCCTGCGCCGCCGGCCGCCCGTGCGGGTTGACCCACACCACGGGCTCCGCGCGGCGCACCGCGTCAGGCACCGCGCCCGGCGGTGGATTGGCGGCGCTCACGAGGCCCGGTCCTGCAGGCCATAGGCCAGATAGGCGCGCCGCAGGAAAGGCAGCGGAAAGCGCGCGAGCCCCTCGCCGGTGACCGGCGTGTCGTGCGCCACCGGGGCGCCCATCACCATGTCCGCCGCCGGGCCGCGCAGATATCCGCCCGCGGCCAGTGCTTCGGCGTCGAGAAACTCCACGTCCTCGCAGCCCAGCACATGCCGGTCGGTGTGCGCACGGGCGCGCAGTTGCTCCACCATGCCCGCGCGGTGCGCCACCACCAGCCAGCCGTCGGGCTGCGGGTCACAATCGATGGCCTCGTCGCGGATCAGGGCCCGTACGGTCTCCACCGCCTCCACCCCCAGGCGGATGGACCGGCGCGCGGCCTCCAGGCCCCACTGGCGAATGCGCGCCTCCAGACCCGGCTTGCCCACCGAGATGAGCGCGAAACCGCTGTTGCGGCCGCTGGCGCCCCAGCCCGCCGTACCGGCCTTCAGCAGCGCCACCTGCGCGCCGCGGATGGCGGCGAGCCGCAGCGCCGCCGCGAGCCCCGTGTAGCCGCCGCCGATCACGGCCACGTCCGCGGCATGATCCCCGGCGAGCGGCGCCGCCGGCACCGGGGCGGGCCCGGCCGTCTGCTCCCAGTAAGGCGAGGCGGAAACCGTCAATCCCCGCCTCCGGCGGACGGCCGGTTCAACGGCTCAGCCCTGTGCGCAACCGCAGGGACACCTTGGCCACCCGCCGCGAAGGCCGCAAACCGCTGCTCACACAGGACCACGGGTGGCGCTCACGGTTGCAGCGCGGCGGCTGCGTTGAACTGCTGCCACATGGCCCCGTAGGCCGGATCCCCCTGCACGGCGAAGGGCCGGCTGGACAGCCGCGCGAGCCAGCGATCGGCAGCCTCGTCGGCGAGCCGCCAGCACTCCGTGACGAAGGCCTGCTTCTCGGCGGTGCTGCCCTTCATCACGCCCGAGCCATCGGCGAAGAAGCGATCCTCCAGCGCGTCGAACTCGGCGCGCAGCTCCGGCTTCACGGCGCGGTAGTCGGCCATCACCCGGCGGTGCAGCCGCTCGTACTTCCACCAGTACGCCCCCGGGGTGTCGGTCTCGCGGGGCATGGGGCCCAGGTCGGGCAGATCCACGCCGCAGAACACGGGCTTGAGGATCTGCACATCGGGCCCCGACGCGCCGTTGGCCCAGCCCATCACGTGGCCGTCCAGGGCCACGCTGATGAGCGCGCCGGTGGCCTGCCAGAAGCGAAACTCGTAGGGCGCGGCGTGCATGCAGATGCGCGTGGGGCGCTCGCCCTGGAAGGGGTGATAGCCGGGGTCCTCGCCGGTGTAGCGCAGCAGGTCGGCCATGGTGCGCACCGTGATGCGGCCGGCGTGGCGGGCGAGGAAGCCGTGGGAGGCCTTCTGCCGCTCGTCGGGCGCGGTGCACCAGCTCTTGGCCTCGTCGGTGAAGCGGGCGCGGAAGTCCGCCTTGGGCCCGGGCTCGCCCTGCAGCGAGCTGCGGTGCCAGTCGTCGCGGATGCTGTGCACGTTGGAGATGCTGGCGAAACCCTGCACGCGCTTGGCCGCCCAGTGCCGGCCGGCGGTCTGGATCTCCACCGCGCCCTTCATGTCCGAGACGATGAAGCCGCCGTCGAAGTGGCTGTTGCCGCGCAGCTCGCAGTTGCCGCCCTGGCCGTATTCCTCCAGCAGCCCGGCGATCACGTCCACCGCCTCGTCGCAGTCGCGGGCGCGCTCCAGCATCAGGCGCAGGTGGTCGATGAGCATCACCCCGTCGCCCTCGGAAGCCTGGTTGGTGAACACCGCTTCGTTGCCGCAGGCGAGGCCCCACTCGTTGAAGCCGATCTCCGCGCCGTAGGTCCAGAACGACTTGTTGAGCACCACATCCCAGGTAAGGCGCGGCTGACGTATCACCCGGTGGCTCACGCGCACCATGGCGCCCTCGCCCCAGTCGCGGCGCGGCAGGCGCACCAGGTGCTGGGCCTCGTTGATCTCGGTGTCGGCGTTCTTGGCGAGCAGCACGGCGCCGTCGGCGGTGCTGCCGGGCAGGGCCACGAAGGTGTCACACATGGTCGGTCTCCAGGCAGGCGAATTCAGGACGCGGCGAAGTGGCAGGCCGCCGCATGGGTGGTGCTCAGGGCGCGTACCGCCGGCGCACCCGCGCGGCAGGGGTCGGCGGCGAGCGGACAACGCGGCGCGAAGGCGCAACCCTCGGACGGCGTGGTCAGGTCGGCGGCCGGCTGCGCGCGCCGCGCGCGCTTGCCCGCGCCCACCCGCGGCACAGCGGCCAGCAGCATGCGGGTGTAGGGGTGGGCCGGTCGGTCGAAGATCTCCTCGCGGACGCCCTGCTCCACCAGGCGGCCGCGATACATCACCGCCACCCGGTCGGACACGTGCCGCACCACCGACAGGTCGTGGGCCACGAACAGCATGGCCAGCCCGAGCTGATGGCGCAGGTCGTCCAGCAGGTTGAGGATCTGCGCCTGGATGGACACGTCCAGCGCCGCCACCGGCTCGTCGAGCACCAGCAGCGCCGGACGCACCGCCAGCGCGCGGGCCAGGCCCACGCGCTGGCGCTGACCGCCGCTCATGCCCCGCGGCAGGCGCTCGGCCAGAGAGGGCGGCAGGCCCACCAGCGCCATGAGGCGGCGCACCTCGGCTTCCACCTCGGCGCGCGCCACCACGGCGTGGAAGCGCAGCACCTCCGAGAGCGTCTGCGCCACCGTCATGCGCGGATTGAGCGAGGAATAGGGGTCCTGGAACACCATCTGCACCTCGCGGCGCAGCCGCCGCTGCCAATCGGGCATGGGATCGTGCACCGGTCGGCCGCGATAGAGGATCTCGCCGCCAGCCACGGGGTGCAGTTGCAGGATGGCGCGCCCCAGCGTGGTCTTGCCGCTGCCGCTCTCACCCACCAGGCCCAGCGTCTCGCCGGGGGCGATGCACAGACTGGCCTCGCGCACCGCCTCCACGGCCGCGGCCGGCCTGCGCAGCAGCACGTCAAGCGCCGCGCGGGGCCGCGGGAAGCGCACGTTCACGGCGCGCACCTCCAGCAGCGGGGCCGCAGCCGGCGGCACCGGCGCCGGTGCCACGCTCACGACAACCGCTCCGGGAACAGGCAGGCGGAGGCGTGCCCCGGCGCCCGTGCCTGCAGGCGCACCGGCGTCTCGCGGCACTGGGCCGAGGCCACGGCGCAGCGCTCCGCGAAGGGGCACCCGGGCGCAGGGTGGGCCAGGTCCGGCGGCTGTCCCGGGATGGGATCGAGGCGCCGGCCCACATCCTCCACACCCGGACTGGAGCGCAGCAGCCCGAGGGTGTAGGGATGACGGGGGTTGCCCAGCACCTCAACCGCGGGCCCCGTCTCCACCACCATGCCCGCATACATCACGGCGATGCGGTCGCAGGTCTCGGCCACCACGCCGATGTCGTGGGACACCAGCACCAGGGCCATGCCGCTGGCGGCCTGCAGCTCGGCGAGCAGCGCCAGGATCTGCTCCTGGATGGTCACGTCCAGCGCCGTGGTGGGTTCGTCGGCCAGCAGCAGTCGCGGCTGGCAGGCCATGGCCATGGCGATGACGGCCCGCTGCAGCATGCCGCCGGACCACTGCCAGGGGTGGTCGTCGTAGCGGCGCTCGGGCTCGGGGATGCCGGTGGCACGCATCAGCGCGATGCCCTGCTCCCGTGCCGCGGCCCGCGACAGCCCGCGGTGCACGCGCAGGCCCTCGGTGAGCTGATCGCCGATGGGCCACACGGGGCTCAGGCTGGTCATGGGGTTCTGGAACACCATGGCGATGTCGGTGCCGCGTAGCGCGCGCATGCGCCGCTCGGGCAAGCCCAGCAGATCGGTGCCGTCGAACAGGATCCGCCCGCCGCGCACCTGCGCCGCCGGCTGGGGCAGCAGCCGCAGCACCGCGCGGCACAGCACGCTCTTGCCGCTGCCGGACTCGCCCACCAGGCCAAGGGTCTCGCCCGCGCGGACCTCCAGCGACACGCCGCGGCTGGCGAGTACCTCGCCGCCGCGCACCCGGAAGGCCACCTCCAGGTCCTGCACCTGCAGCAGCGGCGCGCCGTCAGTGGCCGGTGACATGACGGTCTCCGAGGCGGTGCGTGAGCCCGTCGCCCACCAGGGCGAGGGCAACGCCCGTGAACACGATCATCAGCCCCGGCAGGGTGCTGATCCACCAGGCCTGCTGCATGAAGTCCTTGCCCTCCGCCACCATGGCGCCCCACTCGGGCACGGGCGGCGGCACGCCCAGGCCCAGGAAGCTCAGGCCCGACACCAGCAGGATGTTGAGCACGAAGTCGGACATGGAGAACACGATGGAGGAATTGACGATGTTGGGCAGCGCGTGGCGCAACAGGATGCGCCACGCGGGATAGCCCAGGGTGCGCGCCGCCAGCACGTAGTCCTTGCCGGCCTCCACCAGCATCTCGGCGCGCGCCAGCCGCGCGTACATGGTCCAGCCCACCAGGAACACGGCGATGTAGATGTTCTGGGTGCCCGGCCCGAGAATGGCGAGGATCACGATGATCAGCACCAGGAAGGGAAAGGCGAGCGCCGTGTCGATCACGCGCATGAGCACCGCATCGAACAGGCCGCGCTTCAGGCCCGCCCATGCGCCCAGCAGCACGCCCACCAGCATGGGCACGTAGGTGGTCCAGAAGCCGATCACCAGGTCGGTGCGGATGGCATGCAGCGACCGGGTGAAGATGTCGCGGCCCAGCGAATCGGTGCCGAACCAATGGGCCGCGCCCGGTGGCAGCAGCGCGGCACCGTAGTCCTGGCGCAGCGGGTCGTAGGGCGTGAGCCAGGGCGCGAACACGCCCGCCGCCACGACCAGCGCCAGCAGCACCGCGCCGATGCGCAGCGAGGGCGACCAGCGCGCCAGTTCCGCGCCCAAGCCGCCTGACGAAAGCACCACCGCCGGCGCGCTGGCGCTCATGGCCGCACCCGTCGGTCGATGAGGGCGTAGGCCAGGTCGGCCAGCAGGTTCACGCCCAACACCAGCAGCGCGAACACCACCGTGAGCCCCTGGATGACGGGGTAGTCGCGGGTGGACACGGCGTGCACCAGCAGCATGCCCAGCCCCGCCACCGAGAACACCGACTCCACCACCACGCTGCCGGAGATGAGCCAGCCGATGTTCACCGCCAGGATGGTGATCACCGGAATGGCCGCGGCGCGCAGCACGTACTTGAACAGCACCCGCGACTCCGACAGACCCTTGGCCCGCGCCACCTCCACGTGCTCGGCCGTCATGGCGTCGAGCATGGCGGCGCGCAGCGACTGGATCAGCAGCGGCGCCAGAAACAGCGCAATGGTGAGCGCCGGGAGAAACAGGTGATGCACGTGGCCGCCAAAGCCCTTGCCGAAGCCGGCGATGGGAAACCACTTGAGCGTCAGGCCGAAGCCCAGGATCAGGATGAGCCCGATCCAGAAGGAGGGCATGGCGAAGGCCACCGTACCGCTCAGGCGGATCAGGTGGTCGGCGAGGCGCTGGCGGCGCGCCGCCGCCCACACCGCCAGCGGCACAGCCATCAGCACCGACAGCAGGGTGGCGTAGGCGAGCAGGAACACCGAGGGCACCAGCCGCTCCCACACGATGGCCGCGACCGGAGCACGCTGGATGATGGAGGTGCCCAGATCGCCCGTGAGGGCGTTGCCCACGAAGCGTGCGTACTGCACCAGCAGCGGCTTGTCCATGCCCAGCCGCGCGTAGATCTCGGCCACCGCGGCGTCGCTGGCGCGGCCCTGGAGCATGATGCGCACCGGGTCGCCAGGCACGAGATGAATGGCCAGGAACGCCACCAGCGTGACGCCCAGCAGTACCGGCACGGCCTGCAGAAGCCGCGCCGCGACGAAACGCAGCATCCACATGGCGCCGATGCGCGGCAGCCCGGACGGGCCGCCGCGCCCTCAGGTTACTT
>JBIIUM010000037.1:0-23493 GCA_044339985.1 Burkholderiales bacterium
CCAGCAGGCGCCCGAGCGCCGCCCTGGTCTCGGGCTTCGATTCCTTTTCGGCCAGCGTCTCCAGCGCCTCCACCAGGCTGATGCCGGCGCGCAACAGTGCCAGCAGTTCCTGGCTGAAGAGCAACAGAGGAAACTTCGCACGGCGGCCTGGCAACGGCAACCCGCCAGCACCGCGCACCGACAGCACCGCATAGCCCTGCCCCGTGGCCCGCGCGCGCGCCTCAGCCGGACTCGCCGCCTCCAGCGCCAGGGACACCACCCCCTCGCCCGCCTTCATGGCCTTCACGCGGTAACGCATGGGCCATCAGTTCCAGTTGCCCACGTCCGCCGCCTCACCCTCGCCCCCCGGCTGACCATCCTTGCCGAAGGAAAACAGGTCGAACTCGCCCTTCTCGCCAGGAGACCGGTATTGGTAGGCCTTGCCCCATGGATCCATGGGCGCCGCTTTCTTCAAGTAAGGGCCCTGCCACTTGGCCTCGCCCTGAGGACGCGTCTCCAGCGCCCCCAGGCCCTGCTCGGTGCTGGGGTAGCGGCCCACGTCCAGACGGTAGGCGTCGAGCGCCTTCTCGAAGGCGTCGATCTGCGCACGCGCCGCCTTGATCTCGCTCTTGCCGATCTGGGAAAAGTAGCGCGGGCCAACGTAGGCCGCGAGAAGGCCGATGATCACCATCACCACCAGCAACTCCAGCAGCGTGAAGCCGCGCGCGCGACCTGCGTTGATGCGGCCAGCGCATGCGTGGCCGACAGTCGTGACGTACGCCAAGTCCTGCTCCCCCCGGGTGGTTCGAGGGGCTCGAGTCTATGGGGCGCTCATGAAGGTTTGTTGACGAAGACGGGCTTCATGAAGGCTGAGCAACCGCTCTGATGAAAATGGCTACGCCGAAAAGACGGTGTTGCTCAGCACCACCGCAACACAAATGATTCTTTCGGCCCATTTTCAGCGCGATGGCTGTCACGTTTCCGAAATCAACACTGATCGCTCGTGACCGCCGCGAGCCGACGTAACCGGTCGACAGCGCTCGCCGGACAAACCCGTCCCGCGGGTCTCAGTGCGCAATCACCACCAGGTCCTGGCCTGCGCTCACCGTGGCGCCCTCGCGGCAGAACAGCCGGTGCACCCGGCCCGCGGCGGGCGCGGTGACGGGGATCTCCATCTTCATAGACTCCACGATCACGAGGACGTCGCCGGCCGCCACCGCCTGGCCCTCCTTCACGGCCACCTTCCACACGTTGCCGGCCACCTGGGTGGCCACGGCATGGCCACCGGGCGGTAGGTCGAGCTCGGTGTCGGGCGCGGCAGCCGCCACGGCGGCGTCGCTGGCGTACTCGGCCTGGCCAGCCGCGCGCCAGCGCTCGCGCTCGGCTTCGAAGGCAGCCTGCTGGCGCGCCTTGAAGGCCGCGATGGAACCGGCCTCGCGGGCGAGAAAGGCGTTGTAGTCGCGCAGACTGAAGGTGGTCTCCTCCACCTCCAGCCGGTGGCGGCCCAGCGGGAAGTCCTCGCGCAGGCGGGCCAGTTCGCGCTCGCTGACCGGGTGGAAGCGGATCTGGTCGAAGAAGCGCAGCAGCCAGGGCTTGCCGGTGGCGAAGTCGGCGGTGGCGCGGTGGCGGTTCCACATCTGCACCGTGCGGCCCACGAACTGGTAGCCGCCGGGGCCCTCCATGCCGTAGACGCACAGGTAGGCTCCGCCGATGCCCACGGCATTCTCGGGTGTCCAGGTGCGCGCAGGGTTGTACTTGGTGGTGACGAGGCGGTGGCGCGGGTCCACCGGAGTGGCCACGGGCGCCCCGAGGTACACGTCCCCCAGGCCCAGCACCAGGTAGCTCGCCCCGAACACGATCTCGCGCACCGCGTCGATGGAATCAAGCCCGTTGATGCGGCGGATGAACTCGATGTTGCTGGGACACCAGGGCGCATCCGGGCGCACCGACTGCATGTACTTGTGGATGGCCAGGCGCGTGGCCGGGTCGTCCCAGGACAGCGGCAGGTGCACGATGCGCGTGGGCACCACCATGTCCTCCACCGCCGGCAGCTGCGCTTCGGCGGCGGACAGCGCGTCCAACAGGCGCGCGAGCGGCAGCACGGCCGGGTCGAAGTGCACCTGCAGCGAGCGGATGCCCGGCGTGAGGTCGGTGATGCCCTCGATGCGCTGCGCCTGCAGCCACTGCATGAGGGCGTGGACGCGAAACCGCAGGTTGAGGTCCAGCACGGGCGGACCCACCTCCACCAGCAGGTAGCGGTCACCCGCCTGGCGGATCACCACCTCCGGACGCCCTTCGCGGGCCGCAATGGTGTGCAGAACGGGCGTGCCGGCACTGGCGCCCGATCCCCGGGCGGGCCGCGACAGCGCCGCCGGCCGCGTGGCGGGGCGCGCCAGCGCGGCGATGGCCCTGTCGCGCACCGACGCCGCGGCCGACGCCCAGTCACGGTCCACGCGCACGAAGCGCACCGTGTCGCCCGGACGCAGCTGCCCCGTCTTCCACAGTTCCGCCTCGACGATCACCGCCGGGCAGACGAAGCCTCCCAGGCTCGGGCCGTCCGGGCCGAGGATCACCGGCATGTCGCCGGTGAAATCGATGGCACCGATGGCGTAGGCGTTGTCGTGGATGTTGGAGGGATGCAGCCCCGCCTCGCCGCCGTCGCGCCGGGCCCACTGGGGCTTCGGACCCACCAGCCGCACGCCGGTGCGCGAGGAGTTGTAGTGCACCTCCCAGCGGGTGGAGAAGAAGGTGTCCATATCGGCGGGCGTGAAGAAATCCGGCGCGCCGTGCGGGCCGTAGAGCACCGCGATCTCCCAGTGATGGGAAAGCGCGGGCACGAGCGCGCGCGGCAGCACGGCCGGCACCGGCCTCGCCGCGGCGGCGGCCGGCAGCGGCAGCACGTCGCCGGCGCGCAGGGTGCGTCCCCCGTGGCCGCCGAAGCGGCCCAGCGTGAAGGTGGCCCTGGAGCCCAGATAGGCGGGTACCGCGAACCCACCGGCCACCGCCACGTAGGCGCGCAGGCCCGGCCCGCGCACCGCACCCATGGCCAGCACGCTGCCCGCGGGCGCCGCGTGGCTGGCATTGACCGCCACGGGCACGCCGTCCAGCGTGGCCTGCATGTGAGCGCCGGTCAGGGCGAACACCGTGTCCGTGTTGAAGCGCAGCGTCGGGCCGCTGGCGGTGCACTCCAGCGCGGCAGCGCCTTCCGCGTTGCCCAGCAGCCGGTTGGCCAGGCGCAGTGCCAGCGCGTCCATGGGCCCGGAGGGCGGCACGCCCACGTCCCAGAACCCCACCCGTCCGGGCCAGTCCTGCACCGTGGTCTGCACGCCCGGCACCAACACCTCCACGGTGCTGGGGCGGTAGTGGACCTGCCCCAGGGTCCGGGTCACCACACGGCCTTCGCGGAACGCGGGATCGGCGACCACCTGGCGCAGATAGTCGAGGTTGGTCTCGATGCCGGCCAGGCGGGTATCGGCGAGCGCCCGTACCAGGGCTTCCACGGCGGCGGCACGATCGGCCGCGGTGACGATCAGCTTGGCGATCATGGGGTCGTAGAACGGCGGCACCTCGACACCCGTCTCCACCCAGGTCTCCACCCGGGCTCCCGGCGGGAACACGGCCTCGGTGAGCAGGCCGCTGGCGGGCTGGAAACCCCGGGCCGGATCCTCGGCATACAGGCGAACCTGGATCGAGGCGCCTTCCGGCTCGGCCACGAAGCCCGTCAGGTCGAGCTCACCCGCCGCCTCCTTCACCATCCATTCCACCAGGTCGATCCCGGTGACCTGCTCGGTCACCCCGTGCTCCACCTGCAGGCGGGTGTTCACCTCCAGGAACCAGAACTCGCCCGTGGTGGCGTCGAGCACGAATTCCACCGTGCCGGCGTTGCGATAGCCCGCGGCGGAAGCCAGCCGCACGGCGGTGTCCAGCAGCCGGCGGCGGGTGTCGGGCGCCAGGTGCGGCGCGGGTGTTTCCTCGATGACTTTCTGGTTGCGGCGCTGGGCCGAACAGTCGCGCTCGCCCAGGGCCACCACCCTGCCGCGGGAGTCGCCGAACACCTGCACCTCGATGTGGCGCGCCTGCTCCACGTACTTCTCCAGGTAAAGCCCCGAGTCCTTGAAGTTGGCACGCGCCAGACGCTCCACCGCCTCGAAGGCTTCCTCCAGCTGGTCCTGCGCCCACACCAGTCGCATGCCGATGCCGCCGCCCCCGCCGGTGCTCTTGAGCATCACGGGGTAGCCGATGCGAGCGGCTTCGGCGCGCGCCTGCCCCATGTCAGCGAGCAGACCCGTGCCGGGCAGCAGCGGCACGCCGCTGGCGGCGGCGAGCTCGCGCGCCGTGTGCTTCAGGCCGAAGGCGCGCATCTGCTCCGGCAGCGGGCCGATGAACACCACCCCGGCACGGGCGCAGTCCTCGGCGAAGGCGGCGTTCTCGGACAGGAATCCATAGCCGGGGTGGATGGCCTGGGCGCCGGTGGAAAGCGCCGCCTCCAGGATGCGATCGCCCAGCAGGTAGCTGCCGGCGGCCGGTCCGGGGCCGATGCACACGGCCTCGTCGGCAGCCAGCACGTGAAGAGACTGGGCGTCAGCCTCGGAGTACACGGCCACCGAGCGCACGCCCATGCGGCGCAGGGTGCGGATCACGCGGCAGGCGATGGCGCCGCGGTTTGCGATGAGGACTTTGTGGAACACGGGTGGATTTCCGTCGCGTCGGGCGCCGGATGCGCCCGGGATGATGGGAGGAGGCGTCGGGCTGCGCGCGGGCCGGGTGGGCTCAGTCGTCCCAGACCAACATCCTCACCGGCGTGGGATTCCATCCGTTGCAGGGGTTGTTCAGTTGCGGGCAGTTGGACACGAGGCACACCACGTCCATCTCGGCGCGCAGCTCCACGTACTTGCCGGCATCGGAGATGCCGTCGGCGAAGGTGAGCCCGCCCTGGGGCGTGACGGGCACGTTCATGAAGAAGTTGATGTTGTGGGTGATGTCGCGCTTGCCGAGCGCATGCTCCGGGTGGTGGCAGATCGCGGACATGAAGTTGTCGCGGCAGGCATGCATGAAGCGCTTGTCCAGCGCGTAGCGCACCGTGTTGCTCTCCTGGGAGCAGGCCCCGCCCAGCGTGTCGTGACGGCCGCAGGTGTCGGCCACGATGGTGAGCATGGGGCGCCCCAGGGTGGAGTGAAGCACCGTGCCCGCGGTGAGATAGAGGTTGCGGGCGCGCTGGATGGTATCCACGGCGCTGTAGCGCTCCTCCGGGTCGTGCAGGTTGTAGAACAGCGTATCCACCGCCTGGTTGCCTTCAAGGTCGAGGATGCGCAGCACCTGGCCGTGGCGCACCACGTGCATCCAGGGCTCGCCAGCCAGGCAGACCTGATCGAAGACGGCGGCGGCGGGATCGCGGGGGCTTTCGACGAGCATGTGGGAACTCCGTGAAGTTGATGCGCGGCGCGGCGGGGCATCCCGGCCGCGGCGCGGGGTCTGCCGCGCCTTCAGGCCGCGAAATAGCGCTCGGTGTTGATGAAGGCCCGCTGGTTCTCGGGGCGGAAGTTGCGGCAGAAGTCGTCGCCGGGCGCGGTCCCGCAGCGCCACGCCATGAGCTTCACCGGACCGGGCGAATACGCCGGGCGCGGATCGAGCGGGTGCATGGCCGTGGACAGCACCACCAGCGTGTGCATGTCCATGCGCAGGTCCACGCTGGCACCTGGCTTCCAGGCGTTCACATCGAGCGAGAGAGCGCCGTTCGCATCGGCCACCACCTTGCTGAACCAGTTGACGTTGGCATGCAGGTCGCGCGGCCCGAGCCCCCAGCGCGCCAGCTCCTTGAGCAGCCCTTCGCGGCCGCTGCGGTGCATGGCGTTGCGGTTTTCCTGGTAGCGCCGGGTGCCGAAGCGCGCCTGGAGCTGGTCGTCATGCATCACGCCGCAGAAGCTGTCGTGCCAGCCGTGGGAGTCGGCCACGATGGAGGCCATGGCGCGGCCCATGTCGGTCATGAGCACGTGCCCGCGGGTGAGCAGCGCCGTGTGCTGTGCCTTGAGGGTGTCGGGCATGTTGTAGCGCTCCGATGTCTCCTCGAAGTTGAACAGCAGCATGGCGCAGTTGGCGCCGCCATCGGTATCGGTGATTCGAAGCGCCACGCCACGGCGCAGCACGCCCGACCAGTGGCATCCGCCCGGGACGGTTTCCTCCCAGAGCGCTTCTCCGGGGGGCGAGTGGGTTGTCATGTGTGATCTCCGTTTGCTGCGCGCGGCTCGCGCCGCCGTGCCCTGATCGCGCCGCTCAGAACAGCCTGAGATAGCGCCTGTGTTCCCACTCCGAAACCTCGGTGTGGTATTCGATCCACTCGCGCCGCTTGAAGTCGGCGAAGGCGCGGAACATGCCGTCACCCATCACCTGGCGCGAGAGCGGGTCTGCCTCGAAGGCGTCCACCGCCTCGTCGAGCGTGCGCGGCAGCCAGGAGATGCCACGGCGGCGCAGCTCCTCGTCGGGCACCAGGTACATGTTCTCGGTGTGGGGCGCGCCCGGATCGAGGCCCTCGCGGATGCCCTCGAGGCCGGCGGCCAGCATCATGGCCGCGCCCAGGTAGAAGTTGGAGGAGATATCCGCCGCGCGGCACTCCACGCGCCCGCCCGCCAGAGGAATGCGCAGCATGTTGGTGCGGTTGTTGTTGCCGTAGCACACGAACACCGGCGCCCAGGTGAAGCCCGACATGGAGCCCTGCTTCACCAGCCGCTTGTAGCTGTTCACGGTGGGCGCGATCACGGCGCAGATGGCGGCCGCGTGGCGCAGGATGCCGGCGACGAACTGGTAGCCCAGCCGGGAGAGGCCGCAGCCGTGGGGGTCATCTCCGGGCACGAACAGGTTCTCGCCGCTCTCCAGGCTGGCAAGCGACATGTTGTAATGGGCCCCGGAGCCGGTGCGGTTGCGAAACGGCTTGGGCATGAAGCTCGCGAACCAGCCGCGGCGCCGGGCGAGCTCGCCCACCATCATGCGGAAGAAGGTGCAGCGGTCCGCCATGGTGAGGGCGTCGGCGTACATGAAGTCGGTCTCGAACTGGCCGTTGGCATCCTCGTGGTCGAAGGAATAGACGTCCCAGCCCATGCGGTTCATGGCCTCCACCAGTTCGTCGAGGAAGCCGTAGCTGTCCAGGAAGCCTCGCAGGTCGTAGCAAGGCTTCTCCAGGGTGTCGCGCTCGCTCACCGGCACGATCCGGCCGTCGGCGGCTTCCTTGAGCACGAAGAACTCGGTCTCCACGCCCAGGTTCATCCTCAGGCCCATGGCGGCCGCGGCCTCGGTCTGGCGCTTGAGGATCTGGCGCGAGCAGGCCTCGAAGGGCTCGCCGCGGCACCACAGGTCGCTCGCGAACCAGGCGATTTCCGGATTCCACGGCAGCACGGTGCAGGAGGCTGCATCCGGCAGGGCCGCCACCTCCTCGTCGCTCACCTGCTGCGGCACGCCGTCCAGGGCAGCGCCGGTGAAGAGCTCGGAGCCCTGCATCATCTGTGGCAGGTGCGCCAGCGGCACCACCTTGGTCTTGGAGACGCCGTGGATGTCAACGAAGCTGGCCAGGGCGTACTTCACGCCCTGCTCGGCCAGGGATTTGCGCAGTGTCTCTACGGTGGAGGGATCGGCGGTTTTCATGGGCGTGGTGGGGGTGGGGACAAGGGCGGCGGCCACCGGCCAAACTAGTCTTGGGTGGTGCGCGAGAGCTGCTGCAGCATTTCGGCGTCGGTCTCCATGCCGGAAGTCTGGCGGATGCGGCCGAGGATCTCGTTCTTCATCTGGAGAAACTCCGGGGTGTGCTTCAGGTCCTGGCTGCGCTCGGCGCCGAAGGGCACCTCATAGATGGTGTCGATACGCCCCGGGCGGGGTGCCATCAGCACCACGCGCTGGCCCAGGTAGATGGCTTCCTCCACGTCGTGGGTGACGAAAACGATGGTGCTCCTCTCCAGGCGGAAGACGTGCAGGATGAGGTCGTGCATCACCTCGCGCGTCTGGGCATCCAGGGCGCCGAAGGGCTCGTCCATCAGCAGGATGGCGGGCCGGTTCATGAGCGCCCGGGCGATGGCCACCCGCTGCTGCATGCCGCCGGAGAGCTGGTTGGGGTAGGCGTTGTGGCAGGCCGACAGACCCATCAGGCGCAGCAGCGCGTCGGCGCGGCCCTCGGCCACCTCCACATCGGCGCTGGTGATGTCGCGGCGGTTCACGCCCAGGCGGCGCGAGAACTTGATGTTGTCCAGCACGCGCAGCCACGGATACAGGCTGTAGTGCTGGAACACCATGGCGCGATCGGCACCCGGCCCGGACACCGGCTTGCCGTCGGCGAGCAACTCACCGCTGGTGTGATACTCCAGGCCGCCGATGATGCGCAGCAGAGTGGACTTGCCGCAGCCCGACGCGCCCACCAGGGTGACGAACTCGTTCTCGTGCACGTCCAGGGAGACGTTGTCCAGCGCCCGCACCTCGGCGGGCAGCTCGCCGAAGACCTTGCCCAGGCCGCGGACGCGGATCTTGGGCGCAGCGCTCACGACTTCTTGTGCATCCATGGGAAGGCCTTGCGGTGCAGGAATCGGAACATCTGGTCGGTGAGCAGCCCGATGAGGCCGATGAGGATGATGCCGGCGAAGATCTTGTCGGTCTGCAGGAAGCGCTGGGCCTTGAGGATGGCGTAGCCCAGGCCCGAATTGGCTGCCACCAGCTCGGCCACCACCAGATAGGTCCACGCCCAGCCCATGGTGATGCGCATGGTGTCCACCAGCGCGGGCTTGGCCGAGGGCAACAGCACCAGCTGGAGTATCTCGGCGCGGGTCGCGCCCATGGTCTGGGCCGCCTCGATCTGCTGCATGGGCACGCGGCGCACGTCCTCGGCCACCATCAGCACCATCTGGAAGAAGGTGCCGATGAAGATGATGGCGATCTTGGAGCCCTCGTCGATGCCGATCCACAGCATCACCAGCGGGATGAAGGCCACCGCCGGCATGTAGCGGATGAAATCGGTGAGCGGCTCGAGCACCGCCTGCACCGGCCGGAAGGTGCCGATCAGCATGCCCAGGGGCATGGCGATCACCGCCGACAGCAGCCAGCCCATGGTGACGCGGTAGACGCTGATGCCCGTGTCCTGCAGCAGGTTGTCCTCGGTGGCCCACAGCATGGTGCGGTCCCACACCGCGCCCGGCGAGGGCATGAAGACCTTCTCCACCCAGCCGGTGCTGGCCACAAGCCACCAGGCAAGGATCGGGGTGATCAGGCCGATGGCCGCGAGGATCCAGTAGCGGCGCTGGCTGATGGGCCCGCGGATCGACCAGATCCCCGGGCGGTGGGCGGCTGAGTTCATGGCGGGCGGGTCCGGGTGGCCTGGGAAATCACTTGCGCGAGGCGGCCACTTCCTTCACGAGGGAGGCATCCAGCGCCTTCGCGAAGTCGGGCTTGCCCTCGATCAGCTTGTTGTCTTCGAGGAACTTCAGCACGGCAGGCGCCACGTTGAGCAGCGAGCGGGGCTGGGAGGCCGCACCGAAGGCCTCCAGGTTTTCCTTCTCGCCGAAGAAACGCGTGCCGGGCAGGAACACCTTGTATTCCTCCGGCTTCATCTCGACGATCTTCGCCATGATCTTCACCGCCTCCTCGGGCTTGTTGCGGATGAAGGCCTCCACGTCGTACCACGCTTTGACCATGCCCACGAAGTCCTTGCGGTTGGCGGCCAGGGACTTCTCCTGCACCACCAGCAGGTCGGGCACCAGACCCGGCGCGTCGGCGGAGGAAAACAGCTTCCTGCCCTTGCCCGAGAGCTCGATCTTGTTCACCCACGGGTTCCACACCGTGGCAGCGTCCACGCGGCCGCTCAGAAAGGCCGCTGCCGCGTCGCCCGCCGACAGGTTGACGATCTTCACGTCCCTGGGCGTCATGCCCTCCCGAGCCAGACCGATGCCCAGCAGGAAATGCGACACGCTGAATTCCTCCAGGGCGACCGTCTTGCCCTTGAGGTCCTTGAGCGACTTGAACTTCGGGTTCGCCATGACGGCGTCGTTGCCGAAGGAGTTGTCGTTCACCAGCACCACCTTGAGCGACACGCCCTTGGCGAGCGGCGCCATGGTGTCCGACCAGGTCTGGCAGTTGCCGTCCACCTGGCCCGCGGAGAGGGCGGCGATGGAATCGGTATAGGTGGGGAACCACACCAGCTTTACGCTGGCGCCGTACTTCTTGAAAAAGCCCTGTTGCTCGGCGATGGCCCAGGCGAGCCAGCCAGGCCAGTCGCTGTAGCCGATCTTTACTTCGGCGCGTGCGACCGCGCTCATGCCAAACAACGACGCGGCCACCAGGCCGCAGATCAGGCGCGGCACGCGGCTGCGCACGGAAGCGATAAAGGGCATGACGGACTCCCCGGAAGTTGGCGGGCACGAGAGGACCATGCACTCGTCTTCGGCCTCCCGGGCTTTTATCCCTCCGTGGAGCCCCGCAACCGCAATCGCGGGACCGTCGGCTCTCGGACCAGCCGGCACGACACGCGTACCCGGAACCCTAGCCGACAACGACAGGACGCGACACGAGCATCGCTCCTCTCACCCTCCCGGGTTGCAAAACCGATGCCACCGCAGGAAAACCTTATCCGTCAACGTGGATTGCCTCTCCGACCCAATCCACCAAACCCCGAACGCACCAAATCGAAGCGCTCTTTCAACTTTATGCATTGATATAGTGCGTTACGTGGCCGG
Source organism: Burkholderiales bacterium (assembly GCA_044339985.1). GTDB lineage: Bacteria > Pseudomonadota > Gammaproteobacteria > Burkholderiales. Next base: position 10,680 of record JBIIUM010000037.1, read on the forward strand.
GGGCAGCCTCTCTTGTTGCGCGCCCGCTAAAACTCCGACGTTTTCGCGGTCGACCGGGCAGTCAGAGGCACGCAGGCCGCCCGTAGGCGCGTGCGTGGTAGAGCAGCGGTTCGGCGCCGCCATGGGCGGCACCAACCACGAGGCCCACGAGGATGGTGTGGGTGCCAGCCTCGTGAGTGGCATGCAGCTGGCACTCGAAGATGGCAGCGGCGCCTGGCACCACTGGCAGGCCGGTGGCGCCGGGTACGAAGACCACGGCCGGACCCTCGCGCCCACGACCGGCGCAGGACTCGGCGATGGCGGTTTGGTCGGCAGCAAGCAGGCTTACGCTGAACCGCCCTGCCGCCAGTGCCGCCGCGCGCAGCGGGTTGGCGCGCCGCACGCAGGCGAGCAGCAGGGGCGGATCGGCCGACACCGAGGCCACCGCGCTGACCGTAAGCGCCACAGGGCCCACCGGCCCCTCGGCACACACCACCGATACGCCGGTGACGGCCCGGGACATGGCCTGGGTGAAGGCGTCGCGGGCCACGGGGGCCTGGGCGGAGCGGGCTTGCACGGATCGAGGGGCTCCCATGGGAGAAGGTGCCGGCAACACGGGAAGCGGAAGTGTGCTTTGTGCCCCCCGGCTGCGCAATCACCGCGTCCGGATGGTGCGCTTCGAGGGAAATGATGCTCGCGTGCCTGGCACCCCTTGTCAGCCGCCGAGGCGGCGGCACGCGCGGGACGCACCGCCAGCCACCGGCGTGTCGCGCGCCGGCCCAGGGCCTGTCAATGCAGCGGGATGACGTTGTCGCCGCTGAGGAGCTGCCGCGCCAGCTGCACCTCCTCCACACGGCGGCCCAGCAGCCGGACGCTGCCTTGCAGGCGGTCATCACCGGTCTCGCTGTACTCGAACCGGTAGACACGGCGCAGGCGAACCCGGCCCTCGCCGTCGCGCTCGGGACGCAGCCGCATCTGCGCCACGGTCCAGTCGAGGAACTGCAGACCCTGGGCGGCACAGGCGCGCTCGCCGGCCGCCAGCGCGATCTCGCGGCACTTGAGCGAATCGAGCCAGAACCACGCGCCAGCCACGGCCAGCACGAGGATGGTCCACTCCATCATGGCGTCGGCCCCACCGCGCCCCACCGCCCGCCATGACCGCGCCGGGCGGTCATGGCGTTGCCTCCGCCACGCCCACCTCCACCAGCACGGGCGAGAGAACTCGGGCGGCCTCGGTCGGCGCCAAGCCCACGAGATAGCCTCGCCTGCCGCCGTTCAGGTAGATGCGCTCCAGGTCCATGATGGTGCGCTCCATGTACACCGGCATGGCGCGCCGGGTGCCAAAGGGCGAGGTGCCGCCCACCAGATAGCCGGTGTGCCGGTTGGCCACTGCCGGATCGCAGGGGCGCACGTCCTTGACCCCGAGCATGCGGGCGAGCCGCTGGGTGGAAACCTTGTGGTCGCCGTGCATGAGCACCAGCAGGGGATTGCGCCGTTCATCCTCCATCACCAGGGTCTTCACCACCGCATGCTCGTGCACACCGAGCTCGCGGGCGGAGACCGCGGTGCCGCCGCGCTCCTCGTACGCGTAGAGGTGATCGCTGAAGGCAACGCCCTGTTCGCGCAACACGCGCACGGCGGGCGTGACGGGCGGGCGGGAATGGCTCACGGTGCTTCAAGCATTGCCGAGCGCCCGGTAGAGATGATGCAGCATACCGGCCGTTGCGCCCCAGATGTGCCGGCCTTGCCACGGCATGGCGTAGTAATGACGAGTGGTTCCGCCCACCACACGACTGTGCCGCTGGTGGTTGGCGGGATCAAGCAAGAAGGCAAGCGGCACCTCGAACACTTCGGCCACTTCAAAGGCATCGGTGCGCACGCCGAACGGCTGCGGTATCCAGCCCACCACGGGGGTGACGCGGAACCCGGTCATGATGTCGTAGTCGGGCAACATGCCCAGGATTTCTACCCGGTCCTGCGGCAGGCCAATTTCCTCTTCGGCCTCGCGCAGGGCGGTATGCACGCGGTCCACGTCGCCCTCGTCCACCCGCCCGCCGGGGAAGCTGATCTGACCGGCGTGGTCATTGAGGTGGGCGGTACGCTGGGTAAGCAGCACACGCACCTCCGCTTCGCGCCACACCAGCGGCACCAGCACCGCGGCGGCCACGGGGGTGACGTGGCCGGGATGGCGGAACAGCGGCAGATCGCCAGGCCGCGGCGCGGGCGCACGAGCCAGGCGTTCGCGCACCCAGCGAGTGTCCAGGGTCGGTGCAGGGATGCCGGTCGGGATCATGAAAGGGCGCATCTGGAGGAGGGCTGGATGCAAGAGCGATTCTAGGGCTTCGAGTTCCCTTCGGCAGGCGTGCACGCCTATACTTCCTCCGCGCTGGCTTGGCGCAGCAGTGCATCGCCGCGTTCGCGCACCCCCTCCTCCCTTTCCTTGGAGTCCCCATCATGAAGATCCGTCCGGTTGTCCTCGCCGCCACCCTTGCCCTTGCCAGCGGCGCCGCCCTCGGCGCGCACTGCCCCAAGGACATGAAGGCCATCGATGAGGCGATTGCCGCCAAGCCCAGCCTGAGCGCCTCTCAGATGGACGAGGTCATGAAACTGCGCGCTGAAGGCGAGGCGCTGCACAAGGCCGGCAAGCACAAGGAGTCGGTGGAGACGCTCGACAAAGCCATGAAGATCCTCGGCCTCGAGCATAAGTCCTGATGGGTCAGTCGGCTGGCGCCGCGCAGCTCGCGGGTCTGGTGGGGCTCGCCCTGGCTGAAACAGCCGGGGCGGACTGCCGCCTGGAGCTGGAATTGCTGGGGCGCGACCTGAAGGGCGTGGCGCTCACCGAAGTGCAGCGGCTCACCTTGGCACCGCTGGTGGACGATGCCATCAAGCGCTGCCGCCTGGGGCGAGAGCGGGAGGCCGAGGCTTACTTCGAGAAAGCACGTGCCGTGGCGGGCATCCAACGCCCCGCCGATGACCTGGACGATCCGTCAGGGCGGGGCAACCCCCGCTGAAGCGGGCCACTGCCGCCGCGCGGTGGCCAGGCAGTCAGCGCGGGCCCGATCGGGCCTGCGGTCCACTATCATTTTCGCTTTTCAACCGTCACGGGAGTACCGGAACATGTCTGCCGTCCGACTGTTCGTGCTGATCGCCCTGGCCGCCACACTGGTCGGCTGCTCCAACGTCGCCCGTCAGCAAGCACGCAATTTCCAGTGCCCCGGCGGCACGGTGATCGACGTGCGTTTCGCGGAAGGCGGCGGCGAGGCCACTGTGTTCGCCCCCGACTTCACGACGAAGCTGCCGCGACTGCCCGAAGGCACGCTCACGCGTTACGGCGACGCCGATACGGAATTGTTGGTGTCGGGGGCCAGCATCACCCTCACCCGCGCCGGCGCAGTGATCGGAAAAGACTGCCGCCTGGCAGATGAGCGCCCCTGGGCGCAGCGGTTCTACTGATCCGCCGCACCGCGTCACCACGGGATGGGGGTGCGGTCGCGGAAGAAGCCGCCAGTGGGGCCCTCGGCGGGCAGGGTGGCAAGCCAGACGGCGGTGTCGGCGCCCTTCTCCACGGGGCGGGTGGCGTTGGCGCCGCCCATGCGCGTGCGCACCCAACCGGGGCACAAGGCGTTCACCAGCACGCCGCGGCCACGAGAGGCGGCGGACACCATTCGCGTCAGCGCGTTCAGGGCTGCTTTGGAAGCGCGGTAGGCAGGTGTGCCATCACCCATGTCCTGTAACTGGCCAAGGCTGCTCGAGACGTTGACCACGCGGCCGTAATGGCGCGACATCATGCTTGGCACCAGGGCCTGGCACAGCAGGAGCGGACCGATGAAGTTGGTCTCGCAGGTGTCGCGAAACTCCTGGGCCTGAACCTGCAGCACGCCGCGGCCGCGGCCCTCCGGCAGGATGCCGGCGTTGTTCACCAACACATCCGCGCCGCCGAACGCGCCTTCAAGCCACTGCGCCAGGGCCTGCACCTGGGCGGGGTCCGTGACATCGAGGCGGTGAAAGTGCACGTCGGCGCCCTCTCTCGACAGGCCAGCCGCCGCTGCCTCGCCCTCTCGCACGTCACGGGCCGTGAGCACCACGCGCAGATCGGCGCGCGCCAGTTGCCGGCAGATCTCCAGGCCGATGCCGCGGTTGCCGCCGGTGACCACCGCCACACGCTTGCGTTCCTGACCCATGGTTCAGCTCCTCGCCCAGGCGGCGTCCACGCTCGCCAGAGCGGCCATGTTGACCAGCCGCCGCACGGTGGCCGTGGGCGTGACGATGTGCACAGTCTTGCGCGCCCCCAGCAGCATGGGGCCCACGGTGATGCCCTCGCCCGCCACCACCTTGAGCAGGTTGAAGGCGATGTTGGCTGCATCCAGGGTGGGCATGATGAGCAGGTTGGCCTCGCCCTTGAGCCGCGAATTGGGCAACAGCCGCAGGCGGATTTCCTCGGAGAGCGCCGCGTCGCCGTGCATCTCGCCCTCCACCTCGAGGTTCGGGTCGAGCGCTTCGAGGAGTTCGCGCGCCCGGCTCATCTTCCCCGCCGAGGCGTCGGTGCGCGAGCCGAAGTTGGAGTGCGACAGCAGCGCCACCTTCGGCACCAGGCCAAAGCGGCGCAATTCCTCCGCGGCCAGCAGCGTCATCTCCGCCACCTCCTCGGCCGTAGGGTCCATGTTCACATAGGTGTCGCAGATGAACAGCGTGCGCCCGGGCAGCAGCAGCATGTTCATGGCCGCGAATCGCTTCACACCCGGGCGCAGGCCGATGACGTCGGACACGGTCTCCAGGTGCCGGTGGTGCTCGGCGTAGGTGCCGCAGATCATGGCGTCGGCGTCACCCAGGCGCACCATGAGGGCGGCGATCAGGGTGGTGCGGCGCATGACGTCGCGCTTGGCCAGTTCCTGGGATACCCCCTTGCGCTGCATGAGCTGGTAGTAGGTCTGCCAGTAGGTCTTGTAGCGCGGGTCGGAGTTGGGATTGACCAGCTCGAAATCACGGCCTGGCTGGATGCGCAGCCCGTAGCGCTCCAGCCGCGGCCCCACCACCTCGGGGCGCGCGATCAGGATCGGCCGCGCCAGCCCCTCGTCCGCCACCACCTGCACGGCGCGCAGTACGCGCTCATCCTCGCCCTCGGCGAACACCACCCGGCGCGGTGCGCGGCGCGCGGCGGCAAACACCGGCTTCATGATGAGGCCGGACTGGTACACAAAGTTGGTGAGCTGCTCGCGGTATGCCACCAGGTCGGCGATGGGGCGCGTGGCCACGCCGCTGTCCATGGCCGCCCGGGCCACCGCCGGGGCGATCTGCACGATGAGCCGTGGATCGAACGGCTTGGGAATGAGGTATTCGGGGCCGAAGCGCAGCTCCTCGTTGCCGTAGGCCGAGGCCACGATGTCGGACTGTTCGGCCATGGCGAGCTCGGCGATGGCCTGCACGGCAGCGAGCTTCATGGCCTCCGTGATGGACGTGGCCCCCGAATCGAGCGCGCCGCGGAAGATGTAGGGGAAGCACAGGACGTTGTTGACCTGGTTCGGAAAGTCCGAACGCCCGGTGGCGATCACCGCATCGGGCCTGACGCGCTTGGCCTCGTCGGGCATGATCTCGGGCACGGGGTTGGCGAGCGCCAGGATCAGCGGCCGTTGCGCCATGCGCGCCACCATCTCGGGCAGCAGCACCCCCGCGGCCGACAGCCCGAGGAACACATCGGCGCCGTGGATGATCTCGCCCAGGGTGCGCGCCGCGGTGGGACGGGCATAGCGCGCCTTGTTCTCATCCATCTCCTCCAGCCGACCGGCGTACACCACGCCCTTGATGTCGGCCACGGTGATGTTCTCCATGCGCACGCCCAACTGCACCAGCAGGTCGAGACAGGCCAGCGCCGCTGCCCCGGCGCCCGAGCACACCAGCTTCACCGTCTCGATGGGCTTGCCCACCACCTTCAGGCCGTTGAGCAGCGCCGCGCCCACGATGATCGCGGTGCCATGCTGGTCATCGTGGAACACGGGAATCTTCATTCGGCTGCGCAGCTTGCGCTCCACGAGGAAGCACTCGGGCGCCTTGATGTCCTCGAGGTTGATGCCGCCGAAGGTGGGCTCGAGCGCGGCGATGATCTCCACCAGTTTGTCAGGGTCGCGCTCGTCGATCTCGATATCGAAGCAGTCGATGCCGGCAAACTTCTTGAACAGCACCGCCTTGCCTTCCATCACCGGCTTGGCCGCCAGGGGGCCGATGGCGCCTAGCCCCAGGACCGCCGTGCCGTTGGTGACCACGCCGATCAGATTGCCGCGCGAGGTGACCGCCCGCGCCGCCGCCGGGTCGGCCACGATCGCCTCGCACGCCGCCGCCACCCCGGGCGAGTAGGCCAGCGCCAGGTCGCGCTGGGACATGAGCGTCTTGGTGGGAAGGATCGCGATCTTCCCCGGCGTGGGCAGCCGGTGGTAGTCGAGCGCGGCATTCTTGAGGGATTCGTCCATGGGCCGCGGCAATCCGTGGTGAGGAAAATCGGCCAGAATTATACGGAACGCCTCGCTACAGCCCTGCTACGGCGTAGCCGGTGCCCGGTATTCCACCTGTCCCGCCCCATGCCCGCGCTCCAACCATGATCCGCCGCCAACTCGTCTCCCTGCTCGCCCTGCTATGCGCCACCACCGCCAGCCAGGCCCCGGCCACCGCCCAGAGCGGCACCGGCCAGGCGCTGCTGTGGGAGGCGCGCTCCGCCACCACCACGGTCTATCTGCTGGGCACCATTCATCTGGGCACACGCGATCTGTACCCCCTGCCCGCCAGCGTGGAAACCGCCTACCGGCGCGCCGCCGTCGTGGCACTGGAAGCCGATCCCGCCGACCCTTCTGTCTTGCTGCTGGCTGGGCAGGCGATGATGTACGCGCCGCCCGACGGACTGGAACGCAACGTCCCCGCCGCACTGGTGCGCGACACCACCGAGGTGCTCGCCCGACACGGTCTGCCCGCGGAGATGACCCGCATGATGAAACCCTTCGTGCTGGCTATGACCATCAGCGTTCTGGAGGCAGGCAAGGCGGGCCTGGACGCTTCCCTGGGCATCGACGCCCACCTGGCAAGCCGCGCGCGTCAGGATGGCAAGCGGCTGGTGGAACTGGAATCCATGGCCATGCAACTCGGCCTCATGGATGGCCTGCCGCGCGAAGCCCAGGCGGCCATGCTGGAGAGTGCGGTGCGCGGCGCAAAAGCCGGCACCCTGGCCCGTGACCTGCGCGCCCTGGTGGAGGCCTGGAAGTCCGGCAACCTGGAACGCCTGGAGCAGACGGCCATGGGCGACCTGCGTAGCCTTCCCGCCCCCGCGCGCAAAGCCTTGCAGGAGCGGCTGTTCGACCAGCGCAACCGCGCCATGGCCGACAAGGTGGCCGCCATGCTCGGCAGCGGCGACGTGGTGCTGGTGGGTGTGGGTGCGGCGCACCTCATGGGCGCCACCGGGCTGGTGGAACTGCTGCGCGCGCGTGGCTACAGCGTGCGCCGACTGTAACATTCCCCCCATGCGCGCTCCCGCGATCGGCGAACTGTATCCCGAGATCGAACCTCACCAGCAGGGCTGGCTCGCGGTGGATGAAACCCACCGCCTGTACTGGGAGGTGAGCGGCAATCCCCACGGCCTGCCGGTGGTGTTTTTGCATGGCGGACCGGGCGCCGGGGCGAGCCCCGCCCATCGCCGCTTCTTCGACCCCGCGGCTTACCGCATCGTGGTCTTCGACCAGCGCGGCGCGGGCCGCTCGCAACCCTTGGGGGAGCTGCGCGACAACGCCACGCCGTACCTGATCGCCGACATGGAGCGATTGCGCGCGCACCTGGGCATCCGGCGCTGGCTGGTCTTCGGCGGCTCGTGGGGCTCGACCCTGGCGCTGGCTTACGGCGAGGCCCATCCCGAGGCCTGCCTGGGCTTCGTGCTGCGCGGCATCTTCCTGTGCCGCGCGGAGGAAATCCGCTGGTTCCTGTACGGCATGCGGCAGGTGTTCCCGGAAGTGTGGACGCGCTTCGCCAGCCATGTGCCCGACTCGGAAAGAGGCGATCTGCTGGCCGCCTATCGGCGTCGGCTGGAACACCCGGACCCGGCCGTGCACCTGCCCGCCGCGCGGACCTGGAGTTTGTACGAGGGCGCCTGCTCGACCCTGCTGCCCAGCCAACAGGCCTTGGAGCATTTCGGCAACGACACCGTGGCGCTTGGCCTGGCGCGCATCGAAGCCCATTACTTTGCCCATGAAATCTTCCTGCCCGAGAACAGCCTGCTCGCGCGTGTGGATCGTATCCGCCATCTGCCATGCGTGATCGTGCAGGGTCGCTACGACATGGTGTGCCCGGCCGTTTCGGCCTTCGATCTGGCAGCCGCATGGCCGGAAGCGGACCTGCAGGTGGTGGCCGACGCGGGCCACTCGGCGTGGGAGCCGGGCATCCGCACCCGATTGGTGGCGGCCACCGATGGCTTTCGCACGCTCACACCCTGACGCCCCCCCATCGCCGCCGGCCGGCGCATTCGTACCACACCATGAGCACGCCCATCCCCGCCGTTTTTCTCGAATACATTGCCGGCCTGAAGGCCCACGACGTGCAACGCATCGCCGCCACCTTCGCCGAGGACCTGGAGGTGATCTCCAATGGACGGCAGCTGTCCAAGGTGCAGTTCCTGCCCTTTCTGGGAGCGCTGTACACCGGATTTCCCGACTGGCACTACGACCACGACCCGCCCGAGTGGCACGGCGACCTGATTGCCGTGAAGTGGCGGCAAAGCGGCACCCACACGGGCACCTTTGCATGGCCCGGCTACGACCCGGTGGCGCCCACCGGGCGCAGGGTGCGCATTCCCGAGCAGTTCTTTCGCTACCGGGTGCGCGGCGAGCGGCTGGTGGCCATTCTTCCCGAACCCATGCCCGGCGGCGCACCGCGGGGCATCCTGGAGCAGATCGGCGTGGTCATGCCGCCGCTGTAGGTTTGGCCGGTGGAAGGGTTCCCGTGTGCCTGGCTGCGCCGCCGAAGCACGGCAATCGACACAGGGCTCGGGGCGTCATCGGGGCAACGCTACTGCCCCTGGCCCAACGCCGACGGCAGGCCCCGCGGGAGTCACGAGCGGGCAACGATCTCGCGAGCCAGTTTCAGGATCGTGAGCGGCGCGCACCCTTCGGCCTTGTTGTTGGCCACCAGATGCACCGCCTGTCCAGCTCCCAGAGCTGCAGCACAAACCTCGGCCAGGGCAACGCGGGTGCCGGGGTCCTCCTCGCACAGCCGGTTGAAGGGCGCATAGCGCTGCTTGGCATCTTCGTAGCGAAGCGCCGGATTGAGGTTCCAGCGGGCCACCAACGGCCCTGGGCCCGTGGTGTCCATCACGTCGAGCTGTCGCGCAAGCGGGCCGGCCTTGGGATGCACGCCGAGGCAGTGGCGCACGCCGTGTTCCCGCAATACGTCCGCGTAGGCATCCGTGAGCAAGGGCGCGTCGCGCAGTTCTACGGCATAAAGCGGCCCGCGCGGCAACGCTTCCAGGAAAGCCGCGAGGCGGCTGGCGAAGCGTGGCCCATCGCTTGCGCGCAAGCGCCCCTGAGGAGGAAACTGGAAAAGCAGCACGCCGCACGCGGGGCCCAGCCCCTCCAGCGCTGGCAACACGAACCGCTCCAGGGCAAAGCCTGGATCGAGAAAACGCCCGTTGGCGGCGGTTGCGAGCCCCTCGGCGTGGCGCACAAAAGGGGTGGTGCATTCGGCCGGAGCCTTCACCATGAAGCGGAAGCCAGGCGGGACCTCGCTCGCCAGCCGCCGAAAGCCGGCGCGATCCATGGGGGCGTAGTAGGTGCGGTCGATGCTGACGGTGCGCAGCAGCGGATGCGAAGCGTAGGCGGACAGGCCCTGCTGCGACAGCATCGAGGCATCGTGGCTGCCCGCGTAGACTAGCCCCCGCCAACCCGGAAACGACCACGAGGAAGTGCCGAGATAAAGGCTTGGCGGCAACCGGCGCGCGAGATCGGCGTGGCATTGAGCCTCGGGAGCCAGGGACGGAAACTCGTGCCGGGCACCCTGCCCCGGGATGGGGCTGCCGAAAAGATCCAATTGGCGAGTCACGCGAGGAAGGGCCAGGTGCGGACTGGCCCCAAGGGGCGGCCCAGTGCCAGAACACCGAGAGTTTGTGGTGGGCCCGCTGGGACTCGAACCCAGGACCAAAGGATTATGAGTCCTCTGCTCTAACCGGCTGAGCTACAGGCCCCGCGAAGCTCGCGGCCGCGCATTTCTCGACGGGGGGCGCAGGAACGCGCCGCCCGTCAGCCGTCGAGGAAACTGCGAAGCCGCTCGGAACGGCTCGGATGGCGCAACTTGCGCAGCGCCTTGGCTTCTATCTGGCGGATGCGCTCGCGGGTGACGTCGAACTGCTTGCCCACTTCCTCTAGGGTGTGATCGGTGTTCATCTCGATGCCGAAACGCATGCGCAGCACCTTGGCCTCGCGCGGGGTGAGGGTGTCCAGCACCTCCTTGGTGGCGTCGCGCAGGCTGGTGTAGATGGCGGCGTCTGAGGGTGCCTGGGTGGCCTGGTCCTCGATGAAGTCGCCCAGGTGCGAATCGTCATCGTCTCCGATGGGCGTCTCCATGGAGATGGGCTCCTTGGAGATCTTGAGGATCTTGCGGATCTTGTCCTCGGGCATGTCCATCTTCTGCGCCAGCGTGGCGGGATCGGGCTCGATGCCGGTCTCCTGGAGAATCTGCCGGGAGATGCGGTTCATCTTGTTGATGGTCTCGATCATGTGCACCGGGATGCGGATGGTGCGCGCCTGGTCGGCGATGGAGCGGGTGATGGCCTGGCGGATCCACCACGTGGCATAGGTGGAAAACTTGTAGCCGCGGCGGTATTCGAACTTGTCCACGGCCTTCATGAGGCCGATGTTGCCCTCCTGGATGAGATCCAGGAATTGCAGGCCGCGGTTGGTGTATTTCTTGGCGATGGAGATCACGAGCCGCAGGTTGGCCTCGGTCATCTCGCGCTTGGCGCGCCGCGCCTTGGCCTCGCCGGTGGACATCTGCTTGGCAATGTCCTTGAGGTCCTTGATGGAGATGCCCACGCGCTTTTGCAGGTCGATGAGCTTGCGCTGCTGCTCGAGGATGGCAGGGGCGTGGCGAGACAGGGCTTCGCTGTACGTCTTGCGCGCCACCGATTCGCGGCCTACCCACTCCAGGTCTTCCTCGTTACCCGGGAAATTCTTGATGAAATGCTGGCGCGGCATGCCGGCCTTGTCGACGCACAACTCCATGACCGCGCGCTCGTAGGAGCGCACGTCATCCACCATCCGGCGCACCGAGTCGCACAGCGCCTCGATCTGCTTTGCGGAGAAGCGGATGTTCATCAACTCGCCCGAGATGTCAGCCTGGGACTTGAGGTAGGGCTTGCTCTTCGAGCCCTGGCGCTGCAGGGCGCGCATCATCTTGGCGTAGTGGCCGCGAATGGTTTCGAAGCGCGCCATGGCGTCGGCGCGCAATTGCAGCAGGCTGGCGCTCTGGGCGGCGCTGCCGTCCTCGCCCTCCTCCTCGTCGCCGACGAGGTCCGCCTCCATGTTCTCCTCGGCCATGGCCTCTTCGGTGATTTCCTGGGCGTTGGGGTCGTGCAGGCCGTCCACCACCTCGTCGATGCGCAGTTCGTCGCGCTGCACGCGGTCGGCGAGCGTGAGAATGTCGGCGATGGTGGTGGGGCAGGCGGAAATGGCCAGCACCATGTGCTTGAGACCGTCTTCGATGCGCTTGGCGATCTCGATTTCGCCCTCGCGGGTGAGCAGTTCCACCGAGCCCATCTCGCGCATGTACATGCGCACCGGATCGGTGGTGCGGCCGAACTCGGCATCGAGCGTGGAGACCGCCGCCTCGGCTTCCTCCGCCGCATCCTCGTCCGGCGCGGCCGGTGTGCTGTCGGACATGAGCAGCGTCTCGGCATCCGGCGCCTCGTCGTAGACCTGGATGCCCATGTCGTTGATCATGCTGATCACGCCCTCGATCTGCTCGGCATCCAGCATGTCGTCGGGGAGGTGGTCGTTGACCTCCGCGTAGGTAAGGAACCCGCGTTCCTTGCCCAGCACGATGAGATTTTTCAGGCGTGTGCGCCGCGCTTCGGCATCGGTGCCGCTGAGGGCAAGTTGCGCTTCGGCAAGCTCGGCGGCAGCCCGCGCAGCGGCCTTGCGCGAGGCCTTGGTCTCCTTCCCTGAAGAAGCCCCCTTGACGGCTGCGGCGATTACCTCGCGGCGGGCGTCCTTACCCTTTCGGGCCTCGTCCTTGCGCTCTTTGATTGCCATGGGTTGCTGTCCTCGGAAAAGTGTCCGCGCTGCAAAAAAGCCGGAGATGGTACCTTAAATCGGGCTTCAACTGCCAAATCACGAGGGGGTTCCGCGGCCCGCGCGAATCACGGCCCGCGCTGCATCGGTGAGTTCGCTCGGGCTCGACACCCCGGCCAGCGCAGACCGGCTGCGGGCTTGCTCGTCTTCGCGGCGCAAGCGGGCGAGGAGGTTGTCGAGATCGGCGGCGAAGTCGTAGTCGTCGCCACGTTCCAGCAATTCAGCCTGCAAGCTGCCGGCAAGCTCGCCTTTTCCACTGTCCTCCAGATGCTGCAGCAGTGCGGCCGTGGCACGTGCCAGGCTGCCATCCACCAGCGCGCACACCAATTCCGACACCGTGCCCCACGACTCGGGTTGTCCCGCCAGTGCCAAGGCTTCGGCACAACGGTCCGCCAGGTCTGGGCGCGCCACCAACGCGCGCAGCGCAATCCGCTCACGCTGTTGCTGGGCAGGCGTTCGGCCAGAGGAGGGAGGGGGCGACGAACGCCAAGCCCGGCCCGAGGGGGTGGCCGGTACGGGCGTCGGAA
>JBIIUM010000162.1:0-7373 GCA_044339985.1 Burkholderiales bacterium
GTACCCACCTGGCCGATCTCGGCAATCACGATCTCCTCGTTGCTGCGCCGCCGGTTGGCGCCGAGGGACGGACCGGTTCGCTTGGTATGCACCTCGAAGCGCCGGGTGCCGAACAACGGCATGGCGCTCTCCAGGACCCGTCCCAGTTCGATCACCTCGCCGCTTCGTATCAGGCTCGCGGCCCTGAGCACCCGGGCGGGCCCCTGGTGATTTGCAGCCCCGCGCTCGTCTCCGGCACCCCATTTGGAGGGGCAGCGCGCCGAGGCCGGCGGTGGCGTCCACGACTCGGCGCAGGCCGTGCCTGCCCCAACGCACAGCGCGAGCGCCGCAAACGCACGCAAGGTCTGTTCGAACATTTCACTCTCCTCTATCCATACGTTTGACGACGATGGACGGCCTTTGCATCAGCAGGTTGATCAGAAAACTGGTGAACGATATGAAGAGAGACGCCACCAGCGCTTGCCAGAAGCCGCCCAGGGTGAAACCGGGCACCATCCAGGCCACCAGCAGCAGGATGCCGGCGTTCAGCACCAGCGCGAACACGCCCAGCGTGAGAACCGTGATGGGAAGCGTGAGCACGAAAAGAATCGGCTTCAGGAACACGTTCATCAGTCCGAAGCACAACCCGGCCAACAACAGGGACTCGGGCCCCTGGATGACCACGCCCGGCATCAGGCGCGAGGCCATCCAGAGCACCAGGGTGTTCACGCCCCAGAAAACGAGGAAGGCTTGGATGCGTTGCATGGGTACATGTTAGCGCGCCCGCGCCGCACCCTCGCCTGTACCATGCACCTTGCCATGGTCCAGTATCCCGTCACGCTTCCGCGCAGCACATGGGCTTTGCTTGCCATCCTTACCCTGGGCTGGGGACTGAACTGGCCCATGATCAAAATGGCGGTGACCGATATCCCTATCTGGACCTTCCGGGCCGAATGCCTCGCCGCGGGTGCGGCGGGCATGTTCTCCATAGCCTATGCCACCGGGCTGCCCATGCGCGTACCGCGCAGCCAGTGGCGACGGCTTGCGCTGGTGGCGTTGTTCAACGTGACACTCTGGAATGTGCTGGTGACCTATGGCGTCAGGGCGCTGCCCTCCGGGCGCGCGGCAATTCTTGCGTACACCATGCCGTTGTGGACAGTACTGCTGTCCGCGGCCTTGCTGCGCGAACCGCTGACACGACGGCGCATCCTGGGAGTGGCCCTGGGCATGGCGGGTCTCGTACTGCTGCTCGGGCGCGAGTTGGTGCTGTTGCGCTCGGCGCCGCTGGGCGCGCTGGCCATCCTGGCCGCCGCGTCTTGCTGGGCCACGGGCACCACGCTCATGAAGAAATATCCGACGACCTTGTCCACCACGGTCTTCACGGGGTGGAACTTCGTGATTGGCGGCATTCCCCTCGTCCTTGGCGCGCTGCTCTTCGAGCACCACCAGTGGCGCGCCATAGGCAATGCTGCCATGGTGGGGCTTGTGTACAACATGATTGTTGCCTTCATCATCTGTCATTGGGTGTGGTTTCGAATCGTGCACATGGCACCGGCAGGGGTGTCGGCGCTGGGAACCCTCATGATCCCGGTGGTTGCCGTGTTCAGCGGCATGGTGCTGCTCGAGGAAAGACCCGCCTGGAGCGATCTCTCGGCCCTGGTCCTGATCCTGGCGGCCTTGGCCACGGTGCTGATTCCCGCGCGCTCCACGCCGCGCTAAAGTTGCGGCGCGACGGTTGGTTCCGTCATTTCGGGGCTGAACTGGTGCGGTTTCTGCTTTACAGACCAGACAAGGCCATGGCGGGTTAATCCGGATGGTGACGGGCCCGCCAACCGCGTTCGCGCGGAGGCCCCGTAGCTTCATGGAGGATCGAAACCGATGTCTTGCAGGCTGGCCACGCTCGGGGGTTCGGTGGGGTTTGCCTTCCTGATGGCGACGGCACCGGCGACGGCCGGCGTATACAGATGCCTGCAGGCCAACGGTGTTCCCTTGTTCACCAACCTGCCCAAAGACGGTCGCTGTCTGCTTCAGCGCCAGCTGAAGGGAGTTCCCTCTCCGGCGGGTCTGGCGCTCGAAAATCGTATTGCGCGCCGTATCCCCCGCGCCGACCGCAGCCGGTATGACGAACACGTCCAGGCAGCCGCCAAAGCGCATGGCGTGGAGGCCGCCTTGATCCATGCGGTGATTTCCGCCGAGTCCGCCTACGACCCGCTGGCCCGGTCCGCGAAGGGCGCGCGCGGGCTCATGCAGCTCGTTCCCGAGACCGCCTCGCGCTACGGCGTGAGCAACCCCTTCGACCCGGGGCAGAACATCGATGGCGGAACCCGTTACCTGAAGGATCTCCTGGCAATGTTCGGCAATGATCTTCGCCTCGCCCTTGCCGCCTACAACGCCGGCGAAGGGGCCGTCGTTCGTTATGGCAACATCCCGCCGTATCAGGAGACCCTCGCCTACGTTCCCAAGGTGCTTGCCTACTACAAGCGTTACCGCGCAACGACCGCAAGCGTGGTCGCACGGGGCGCTGCCGCTTCCTGAGGGGCGGCGCAGGGCACGGCTCAATCGCTCCCTGGGTTGTTGGCCTCGACGATTCCATGACTTCCACCGGATGCCGCAGAAGCACGTGGTTTTGGCCGGCTGCGCTGTGCCTTCTTGCCCTTGCAAACCTGCCCGCAGCGGCGCAGACGCCCGAGGCCCTGCTTGCCTTCTACGGCCGACTGGCGCGGGAGAGCGATCCTGCTTTCGCCGGTTTTTCGCCAGCGCGCGGCGAGGCATTTTTCATGCAACAACATCAGGGCCCCAACGGAGAGCACGCCTGTTCCAGCTGTCATGGCCCCGACCCGCGCGAAACGGTTTTCGGTCATGGCGGCGCCATGCGTGCCGAATGCATCGCGTGCCACCCGGGGGGCATCGGCCGGCCGGGCGACCGCGCGCGCATCCGCCGTGACATCAAGCCCCTCGCTCCCGTGGCAAACCATGCGCGCTTCACCGATCCGGGCAAATCCGAGCTGTGGTTCGACGTGAATTGTTTCTACGTTCTCGGGCGCGCCTGCGGCGCGGCGGAGAAGGGCGACGTGCTGGCCTGGCTCCTGTCTCTGCGGTGAAACAGGGGCAGGCCGGGGCGGTATCATCGCGCGGCCCCTCACCCCAGGAGAGTCCCATGCCCGCTTCGTTTTTCGCTGCTTTCGCCACCGTGGCTCTGCTGGTGCTGGGCGTGCCCGCAACGGCCGCCCCCACCCATGATGAGGTGCTCGCCGCCCTGCGCGATCCCGTCAACAGCACCGGCAACATCGCCGACGCCGTCGAAGAAGCCACCGGCGCGCGCGGGTGGATGAGCGCCGACATGAAGCCCATCATCGACACCAAGATCGCGGGGCGCGCCGCCACGGCCTTGATGCGCCCCGTGCTGCGCAACGACACCCGTGGTTACCAGAACCACCTACTGGAAATCCTCGACCAAGCCGAGCCCGGCAGCATACTGGTGTACGTGATGCAGGATGGACTCGAGATCGCCGCCATGGGCAACCTCATGGCCACCACAGCCAAGGTGCGCGGCATCGAAGGCGTGGTGATCGACGGCGCTGTGCGCGACATCACCGAGATCCGGCAGATCGGCCTTCCGGTGTGGTCGCGCAGGGTGAGTCCCGCGACCTCGGTGGGGCGCATGGTGAGCGTGGATAAACAGATTCCGGTGCAGTGCGGGGGCGTGCTGGTGCGGCCAGGCGATTACATCGTGGCAGACGCCGACGGCGCGGTGGTGGTGCCAGAGCTGGCTGCGCCGAAGGTATTGGAATTGCTGCGCCAGTATGCCGACAAGGAAGCGCGAATGATCCCCATCATCCGCGAAACCGGGTCGATGCTGAAGGCGCTCGAACGCTATAACCGGTACTGATGTTTCGCTGCGACGCCGACCGGGCGATGGCGGGGAAGCAGCGCGCCAGGCGGCACTTGCTCATCGCCGGGCTGGGCGCGCTGGGCGGCTTCGCGGGCGTGAGCATGGCGCTTGCCGAACTGTCTGCCACTGCAGCGCAGTTGCGAGGCCCTTTTTACCCGCTGTCCCGCCCGCTTGATGACGACAGCGACCTCACTCGCGTCCAAGGCCGCCCAGGCAGGGCAAGCGGGGTCATCATGGACATCACCGGGCAGGTGCTGTCCGTTTCCGGAAAGCCTCGGGCAGGCGTTCAGGTGGAGATCTGGCAGGTGAATGCCTGGGGCCGCTACCACCACCCCGAGGACCATCAGGACAAGCCCATGGACCCCCACTTCCAAGGCTACGGGCGCAGCATAACGGGCGCCGATGGAACCTATCGCTTCCGCACCATCCGCCCCGTGGCCTATCCCGGGCGGGCACCGCACATTCATTTTGCACTCTCGACCGATGGACTCGCACCCTTCTGCACCCAGATGTACATAGCGGGGGCACCCGAGAATGCCGGCGACTTCCTGCTCAATGGCGTTGGCGACCCGGAGGCGCGGGATCGCCTGCTGGTGCCGTTGCTGCCCTCGTCCGCACTTGGAGCGCAACTCGCGGGCCATTTCCCCATTGTGCTGCCCGAGGCGCCATGAGCGATATTCCTCTGCCCCAAAATGCCATGCGCGCCCGGTTGGGTCAGCTGGAGTTGGAGCACCGCGACCTCGACGCAGCCATCGGCCGTCTTTCCGAATCCGCCTTGCAGGATGAGCTTCAGCTTCGGCGTCTGAAGAAACGAAAACTGCTCCTGAAGGACCAGATCGCGTGGCTGCGGCGGCAGATCGACCCCGACGTGCCCGCCTGAGCCAAGCAGGCACGACATCGAGGGGCGGGGCCGGGAGATTCGTCAGAGCTGTGCGAGCCTCTGCAGCATCTGGTCTGAGGCCTGGATGGAACGTGAATTGATCTCGAAGGCACGCTGGGCGGTGATGAGGTTCACCAGTTCCTCCGTGGCGCTGACGTTGGAGGTTTCAACAAAAAACTGGTTGAGCGAACCAAGGCCATTACTGAGCGGCTGGTTGACTTGCGGCGCTCCGGAAGACGCGGTCTCAAGGAAGAGATTCTCGCCGCGGGACTGCAAGCCCGCAGGGTTGGTGAAGTTGGCAAGCTGGATCGTGCCCACCTGGGTGGGCGTCGCACTGCCAGCCACCAGCGCTGTCACCGTGCCGTCGCTCCCGATGGTGATGGAGGTGGTGTTGGGCGGGATGGTGATGCCGGGCTGGATGGCATAGCCGCTGGACGTGACCACGTTACCCTGGTTGTCCAGCTGGAACGATCCGTCGCGCGTGTAGGCGGTGGAGCCATCGGGCAGCAGCACCTGGAAAAAACCCTGGCCATTGATGGCCGCATCGAGGCTGTTACCCGTCTGTTGCAGGTTGCCCTGCACGAAAATGCGGGCTGTGGCCACCGGACGTACGCCCAGCCCCACTTGAAGGCCCGAGGGTACCTGGTTGAGCTGCGAGCTCTGGGCCCCGGGCTGGCGCAGCACCTGGTAGAGCAGGTCTTCGAACACCGGCCGCTGGCGCTTGAAGCCATTGGTGCTGATGTTGGCGAGGTTGTTGGAAATGACATCAACGTTGAACTGCTGGGCCTCGAGACCGGACTTGGCGGTCCACAGCGAGCGGATCATGGCAAGAGCTCTCCCGTGCTTGCGGATCAGGAGTTGAGACTGAGAAGCGGCGAGAGGCCGCGGGCATTTTGGTCGGCGGTCTGCATCAGCCGTACCTGCGTATCGAACTGCCTCGAAAGCGAGATGATGCTGACGATGGCTTCCACCGCATTGACGTTGCTGCCCTCGACCACGCCGCTGGCGAGATACACGCGGGCGTCGGCAGCCGCACGGCGGCCACCCTCGACGCGAAACAATCCATCTGCGCTGCGGGTGAGGGTCTTTTCGTCGGGATTCACAAGCTTGATGCGCCCCAGCGCAGTGGAGGTGTTGGGAATGCCCACCAGCGGAATGGCGCTCACCGTCCCGTCGCGACCGATGGTGATGGTGTTGTCGGGAGGAATCGCGATGGTGCTGCCGCCGTCCGTGAGGACGTTCAGGCCATTGCGGGTCTGCAACACGCCGCCAGGCCCGAGTTGCAGGTTGCCGTCGCGGGTATAGGCCTCGCTTCCATCGGACGCGCGTACTGCCAGAAACCCCTTGCCGTCCACCGCCACGTCGAGGTTTCGTCCGGTTTCTCGCATGGGACCGAGGGAGAAGTCGGTACCGGTACTGCTCTCGGTGACGAAAGCACGAGTACCCGCACCCGGACCGATGACAGGAAGGGCGCGAAAGGCCGTGGTCTCGGCACGATATCCCGCGGTGGAGGCATTGGCCAGGTTGTGCGCCACCTGTGCCTGGCGCTCGAACATGGCCTTTGCCCCACTCATGGCCAGATAGACAAGGCGATCCACGGTATTGGTGTCCTCTCAGCCGATGCTTAGCGCAGGTTCACCAGGGTCTGCAGCACGGCATCCTGGGTCTTGATGGTTTGGGCATTGGCCTGGTAGTTACGCTGTGCGGTGATGAGATTGACCAGTTCGGCAGTGAGATCCACGTTGGACTCCTCCACCGCTGACGACTGCAGGTTGCCGAGCGTGCCGCTGCCAGGGGCACCCACCAGGGGTAATCCGGACTGGACCGTCTCGGCCCACACGTTATCGCCCGCGGGCGAGAGTCCCTGCGGGTTCACGAAATCCGCCAGCACTATCTGCGCCACGGTCCGTGTCTGGCCATTGGAATAGCGGCCCGCGATCACACCATCCTGGGCGATATCGAATCCCACCAGCCGGCCCGAGGTGTACCCCGTCTGAGACAAGGCGCCCACGCTGGAAATGGCGCCATATTGGGTCGTCCCGCTGAAATCCAGGGTGAAGGCGAGCGGCGACTGTGCGCCCGTGCTTACTACAACCGACGCATTGATGGGCATGGCAGTGGAGAGCGTGCCGCTTGAATTGAAAGCAAGCGTCGCCGGTAGGCCGGCCCCTGCTCCGAGATTGACGTCCGCCACCGGCCCGCCGTCCACGGTGCCAAAGGCCGACCACGTGCCAGGCGCGGCTGCGCGCACGAAGTACATGGAGAACACGTGCGCGTTGCCCAGCGAATCGTACAGAGTGGCCGAGGTGGCGAAATTGAAGCTCTGGGTGTTGGTGGGATCGAATGTACCCACCGGCGGCACACTGGAGCGCGAATCGAGGTTGAGGGTGGCTTCGAACTGATCGGTGGCCTGCGGCGCCAGCGCGGCCGAATTCATGCGGATCGGCTCGGGGTTCGAATTGACGATACTGCCGTTGCTGTCCACACCGTAGCCGGTGAGATTGAGCCCCTGGGGGCTCACAACGAAGCCCTGGCTATCGAGCTTGAACTGCCCGTTGCGGGAATAGGCAATGGCACCGTTGTCGTTGAGACGGAAGAACCCGCGCCCGGTGATGGCGATGT
>JBIIUM010000163.1:0-7313 GCA_044339985.1 Burkholderiales bacterium
CCCCCCACGGTGGTCTGATTGCCCACGCGCAGTTCCGACCACAGAAAGCCGGAGGGGACCACCACGTGCAGGTAATCGCGATCCACCACGCCGTTCGCCCTGCCCGTGCTGCCCGAGACCACGTTGGAACCCGGCACGTTGCCGGCGGCGTCGTAGTCCAGCAGCAGGGGCGTGGGCATGAAGCGGTTGCCGGAGATGTCACCGTCCGTGGACTCGGCATAACGGACGGCCAGGGCCGGCGTGGCGATGACGAGGCAGGCCAGCGCCGCCGGAGCGAGGCGCGGAAACCGGGGCAGACGGGGGGGACGCTTCACGAAGGTCTCCGGAATCGGGCAGAAACCCTAGGCACTCGACCTGCCGCGCTTCGCAAGGGAGGCTGCAAGGGCCGAGCCCAGCAGGCACAGCGCCCAGCCGGGCAGCGGGATGTCGTTCTCGTCGGCCAGGCTTGCACCAATGGTGTATTCCACGGTGAGCGTGGGGCGCGACGCACCCGTGCCGCCCTCGCGACTGGTCAGCTGCCGCGCCGTGTAGTCGGTGCCTTCGCTGCCGGCAAGCATCCAGCCATGGTTGCCTGCGGGGTTGTTCACCCAGGCCTGCACGTCGGCCACGAGGCGCGGCGTGCTGTTGAACACGTAAGTCCCGCCCAATCCGAGGTTGCGCTCGGCGCTGGGGGTGGCCGCGAAGTCCCCGCCAGGGCTGCGCCACTCCACGCGCGCCACGCCTGCCGATGGATTGCCGAAGAAGCGATGGCGCCACGTGGCATCCTGCGGGGTGGCGAGATCACCCGAACCGCCGATGCCGGAAGACGCCCCTTCTCCCCAAGCAGCGGTGAGACGGTGCAGCCTGCCCAGATCGTTCTCGGCGGCCCGTCGCGCCGCCTTCGTCACCGTCACAGAAACGGTGACGGCTGTGACCGTGGAGCCCGCAGGAATGCCCGACAGGTCGAAGCGCAGCAGCGCCCGGCGCGGCGAGCCGCTGGCGATGGAGCCGACGTAGAGAAACGGGCTGGCCCCGCCGGAGTAGGAGGGGTTGTCCTCGAACATGGTGTTGTCGGCAGCAGCCGGCAGCGTTGCCGTCGCGGCGTGGCTGTCAGTCACGCCCGCCAAGACGAGCGCCATCGCCAGCACGGTGGGCCGGGGGAGCCTCGGGAGAAGACCTGGCGACCGCGCTCGGGCATGAGCCAGCGCGCGGTGCCTCTGAACACGAACAATCAGCAAAGGCCCGGCTGCCGCCGCCGCGCCACGGCACCCACAGCCAGAAGTCCGGCAACCAGCAGCGCCCACGTGGAAGGCTCTGGCACCGGCGTGGTGAACGTCAGGTTGTCCACCGCTGCGTATGGCCCCATCACCACGAACTTCGCAATGTCCGCGTCCTGGCGCGAGAAACCATAGAAGGCGCCCTGGTTGAGCGCTTCCACGTTATTGCCGTCCGGCGGGGTGGAGATGGGCAGGTCCTGGCCCTCGAGCAACGTGCCGTCCAGCGCGTAGGCGGCGATGAAGAGCGGCAGGGGCAGCCCGCCACCGTAGGTAAAGTCAGGATTGAAATTCAGAAATCCCCCGATTTTCTGAACGGTAAGGCCATTGAAATCGAAGCTCATCAGGGCTGTATTGCCGTTGAGATCGACGCCCCCGTCCACAGCGCCGAAGGTGAGTGCCGTGCTCCAGAAGCCATTTCCCCCCAGGTCCCACAAGCCCAGCGGCGCGCCGATCACGCGATCGCCGTTGGCCGTCGTGAAGTTAACCACGATGGCCGTGTCGATACCGTTGCTGTCGTTCACCGTCATCCCGTCATTGCCGCGCTCGAAGCTCAGGACGTTGGCCCCGGGTCCGACCCCGAGAGCATCGGTGATCAGATCCGCCCGGGCGGCAGAGGCCCCTGCGCACAGCAGCGCGCCGAGGACGAGGCATTTTCCGTAGGTGTTCATGTCACTTCTCCATGTTCGAGGGGCCCCGGGGCGCGAGACCCCGGGGCGAGCGAGTGCCGTGCTCAGAGACCGCCGATCACACCGCCGTCGTCGCGGGTGATCACCACCACGGAGGAGCGGGGGCGGGACTGCTGGAGCCGGGTCTGATCCACGGGATGCACGCCGGCCACCGGCTGGCCTGCACTGTTAGCGGCGAACTGGCTGCGCGGCCAGTTGCTGAACTTCGCCGGGTCGTCCGCGGCCGAATCCTCACCGGGGTGCTGGATGCCCACCCACATGGTCTTGCCATCGGGGGTGGTGATCACGCCGGTGACCTCACAGTTCGGCGGGCTGGTGAGGAAGCGCCGCACCTGCTTGGTGTTGGGATCGGCGCAGGCCATCACGTTGGACCCAATGTTCACCCAGTCACCGGATGCATCGCCCACCTGGTCGGTCTGGATCCACATGCGGCCGAAGTTGTCGAACCAGAGCCCGTCAGGCGCACCCAGGTCGGCGGATCCATCCGGCGTATCCACGATGTCGCCCTGGTAGAAAGGCCCGGAACCGCTGCCGGGCACGAGGTTGGCGCTGAAGTAGTTGGCCGCAAGGGTCTTGGTGGTGATCGTGTCGCCGCACAGCATGAAGATGTCCCACTCGAACCCGGTGGCCGTGACGAAGTTGCCGTCCTCGCGCCAGCGGATGATGTGGCCGTAGTCGTTGTCTGGACGGGGGTTGGCCACGTCCACGGGCGGCCGGGCGCCCCCGGCCGCCGTGGTGCCGTTGGGATTATTGGACGAGGTGGCGGGGGTGGAGCCCGACCCGCCGCCGCGGCGGTTGTTGTTGGTGAGCGTGCAGTAGACTTCCAGGGGTCGCTGGGCGTTGTACGTGGTGTAGCCCAGGGTGCCTTGCTGCGGGTCGAAGTAGGTACGCAGCGCGGTCCACTCGGGGCGGTCCATCATGGTGGCACCCACGGCGTCAGCGGCCTGACGGGTGCGGATACAGATGCGTCCCTGCACATCGGCATCGCTGCCGCCGGCGAAGTTCGCCAGATCTCGCAACCGGTACTTGCCCCCGTCGGGGTTATCGATCACCGTCTCGGTGTCGGGCACCAGCGGAATCCAAACGCCGCGGAAGGTGTTTGAACCCGCGCCAGGCGTGCTGGTGAAGCGCGCCACGTACAACACGCCCTCATCCATCAGATTGAGGTTGGCGGCCCGGTTGCGCGGGTCGAAGGGCCTGCTGCAGACAAACTTGTAGATGTATTCGTTGCGCTCGTCATCGCCCATGTAGAAAGCCACGCGGTTCTGCCCGCCCTGGGCATCGGCGCTCACCGCCACCTGCGCGCTCTCGTGCTTGAAGCGTCCGAGCGCGGTGCGCTTGACGGGCGTGCTCTGCGGATTGAAGGGGTCGATCTCCACCACGTAGCCGAAGCGGTTGGGCTCCAGGGGGTTTTCCACCACGTCGAAGCGGGCATCGGCCTCGTGCCACCAGTAGTTCGAATCCGCCGAGAACCCGGTTGCCGTGACCCCGTAGCGGTTGAAGTCGTTGGAGTTGGTAAAACCGGACTTGGCGCCAAAGTAGCCGTTCCAGTTCTCCTCGCAGGTAAGGTAGGTTCCCCAGGGCGTGTAGCCGTGAGCGCAGTTGTTGACCGTGCCCTGGCAGCTGCGGCCGTCGCTCTCGCCATTGGCCACGGAGCCCGTGTCGGTGATGGAGTAGCTCTTTGCGCGCATGAGCGTATTGCCCGCGGCCGGCCCGGAGATACGCATCGGCGTATTGGCCGTGATGCGGCGGCCAAAGGGGGAATTCGCCACCACGCCCCACTTGCCGCCGGTACGCCGCGCCTCCAGGACGCTCACGCCGTGGGCAGCCTGGGACTTGCGCACCTTCTGGATCGTCACCGAAGCCTTGCTGTTGCCGGACGCGCCATGCAGGATTGCTTCATGGGTGTATTCGTGGTTGACGCACAACAGGCCCCGCTCGCTGGAGACACTGGTGGCCCCGGACCCCGTGCGGGCCGGAAACCCGAAGAAGTGCATGCCGTCGTTATGAAGCCCGAACTGGCGCAATTGGTCGCCCGCACCCTGGGTGGCGTCAGGCAGCCAGGCGGGAGCGCCAGGCGTTACAGGGTCTCCCCAGGCCGCGAACAGTTCCACCTTGTAGCCCGGAGGAACATCCACGGAATCCGAAAAGCGCGGCGGGAAGGCGGAACTGATAGGTGGCACGTTGAGGGCCTTCTTGGCCGCGACCCCCTCAAAGCCGATTCCCGCGAAACCGTTGGTTGCGGGAATCGGCGCCGCGTGCACGGCATTGACAATGCCGGTCATGCTCACGCCACCGAAGGCTGCCGCCAGGGAGGCGCTCATCGTGGTCCTGAGGAAACGGCGGCGGCCCGGATCGGTGGCCCCGATCACCTCGAGGATGGATGAATTGCCCGAGGGATTGAGGCTGATGTCGTTGGTCGGGTGCAAAGAACCTTTCACGGCGGTCTCCTGATGATTTCTTTATGGTGAGTACCAGGCTCGTCACGCTGCCTGTAAGCCCGGTGAAAGGTTAGTGAGGAAGTGTTGCGCGCATCATTCGTGAAGTCCGTGCGGTGGGGGAGCCAACAGAACTAGTTGGCGCAACCTACTTGCAACGTCGAGATGGTCCTCCTGGATCACTCCTGCGCCGGCCGGTCCGGCCACCCCTTCGAGGCATGCCCCTTCATCCCGTCATCCTCTGCAGCGGCTCCGGTACCCGCCTGTGGCCGCTTTCGCGCAGCGCTTATCCCTAGCAGTTCCTGAAGCTCACCTCGGAGCTGTCCATGCTGCAGGACACGCTCAAGCGCCTGGATGACGGTCTCGCGGCAAAACCGAAGGCCGTGTTCGGTCCGTGATTGCGTGAGGGCGTCAAAGCGACGCGGGTGAAGGCTGATCGGGGCCGCCGCCGCGTTTGAATTGCTGCCTAAAGGGGGGGATTGCGCGCCCAGCGGCGCGCGGAGCGGTTGACCGCCCACGGCACGGTGAATACAGTGCCGGCCTGCGGAAAACGTTCTTTGAAATTCCTATTGACCGGGAGACCCCTTGGAAAAAGACCTGCTCGACCAGGCTAGCGTCCTGTTGAACAACTACCTGATTCCGTTTGGCTGGAAAGTTCTCAGCGCCTTGGCCGTCTGGATTGTCGGCGGCTGGGTCGTGCGCCTGCTGCGCGCCAGCCTCGGCCGCACACTGATCGCACGCAAGGTCGATCCGACGCTGTCCCGCTACGTGGAAGCGAGCGCCAACGTCCTGCTGAAGCTGCTGCTGTTCGTGGCCGTGCTCTCGGTGCTGGGCATCGAGACCACGTCCTTCGCCGCCTTGCTGGCCGCCTTCGGTATAGCCATCGGCGCGGCGTGGGGCGGCCTGCTGGCCAACTTCGCCGCCGGCATGTTCCTGATGGTGCTGCGTCCCTTCAAGGTGGGCGACATGATCACCGTCGGCGGCGTGACCGGAGACGTGCGGGAGATCGGCCTGTTCGTCACCACCCTCGATACCGTCGACAACGTGCGCATCTTCGTGGGCAACAACAAGATCTTCTCGGACACCATCTTCAACTACTCCGCCAACGCCTACCGCCGGGTTGACCTGAAGGCGCAACTTGCACACGGCACCGACCCGCACGACGCAGTGCGGCGCCTGCGCGAAGCGCTCGTGAAGATTCCCAACGTGATCGCGGCGCCCGCGCCGGACGTGGCCATCCTCGACTTCAACGACATGGGAACGGTGCTGGCGGTTCGGCCCTACTGCAGCAACGCGCACTACTGGCAGGTGTTCTTCGACACCAACAAGGCCATCAACGACGTGGGCGCGGCGGCGAGCTACGCCGCACCCGAGCGGCGCATTGCTACGCGGGGGGTCTAGGCCGGCCCGCGGGGAGGCGGGGCGCCCTCGTGCACCCCGCGGATGCCTTCAGCGGTTCGCTTCTGCCTGGCGGGACACGAGCAGTCTGTCCCCCGATTCGATCAGCCGGGCCCGCCAGATCGCCCCGTAGCCCATGGCCCGGGAGGTTTCGAGCCGCTCGTCGAACCGACCTCGTCTTCGCCAACCTCGCCCCGTCGCGCTTCCCGGAGGCGATGGCCTGGATGAACATGCTCGACGTCGGTGGCCGCTTCGCGCTGGCCCTGTGCGGCGGGATGGCGGCGGTGGCTGCCGCCCGCTGGCTCGCCGCGGTCGAGCCGCGCACCCGCTACTGAGGCCGCATCAGGCCCCGGCCGGCGCGCGCCGCTTCCACGAATCCACGTAGCCCGTCCACTCCACGCCCTCGGGCAGCGGCGCGACCTCCACGGGGAAGCGCGTGTCGATCATCACCGCCACCTCGTCGGTCTCCTTGCGAGCCGCCTTGCTGCCGAGGTCGAAGGCCTTGGGGTGCGGCCCGTGGGTGAAGCCGCACGGGTGCAGCGTCACCATGCCGGGGTGGATGTTGTCGCGCGAGAAGAACTGCCCGCGGTGATAGAAGATCACCTCGTCGTAGTCGTCGTTGTTGTGGAAGAACGGCACCTTGAGGGCGCCGGGGTCGGACTCGATGGGCCGCGGCACGAAGGTGCACACCACGAAATTGCGCCCCACGAAGGTGGTGTGGGCCGAGGGCGGCAGGTGGTAGCGGTGGCTCATGAGCGGCCGGATGTCGCGCCAGTTCACCTTCACGGGCACCAGGTCGCCGTGCCAGCCCAGGGCGTCCAGGGGATTGAAGGGGTAGTCGATGGTGGAAAGCCGCCCGCGCCGCTTCACCACCACCCGCGCGGGATGCTCGCCCTGCTGGCGCCGGAACAGCTCGTCCATGCGCGGCGTCTCGAGCACCGCCGGGTCGAAGATGGCGTGGGGACCCAGCATGCCCTTCTCGGGCAGCTGGTACGAGCCCTCGGTGCACTCCAGCAGCAGCATGGCGGTGGGCTCGGAGGGCTCGATGCGCCACAGGGCGCCGCGCGGCAGCACGATGTAGTCGCCATCGCGGTAGGTCATGTGGCCCCAGTCGCAGAACAGGCTGCCCGCGCCCGCGTGCACGAACAGCAGCTCGTCACCATCGGAATTGCGCGCCAGGTGCGGCATGGGCTGCTCGCAGGTCCACCAGCGCAGCTTCATGTCGGCGTTGTGCAGGAAGGCTGGCGCCTGCCACGGATCGTCGGCGCGCGCCGGCAGCAGGTTCAGGTCGTAGGCGTGGGGGGCGAGCGGCCCCTCGAAGCGTTCCCAGGCGGTGGGGGGGTGGCGATGGTGGAAGTGGGCGCTGGGGCCGAAGAAGCCCTCCTTGCCCATCTCGCGCTCGTAGGTACCGGGTGGCAGGTCGGCGTGGGCCTGGCGGGAGAACTCTCCGTCGCTGCGAGGCAGCGTGATCCAGCGTTTCATGGTGATTCCTCCTTCGGATCGAGGGCCGCCCGGGCCGCCGCGAGCGCCTCGCG
>JBIIUM010000164.1:0-7296 GCA_044339985.1 Burkholderiales bacterium
GCATGGACCTGGCGAAGGTGGTCAGCTGTGAGCGGCCTTACGAGTGGCGCGAGTCGGCATGGCAGCTCGGCCGCGGTTTTGGCGCGCCCCCCGAGCCCCGCCGTCATGTGGTGGCCTACGACTTCGGCGTCAAGCGCAATATCCTGCGCATGCTGGTGGCGCGCGGCTGCCGCGTCACCGTGGTGCCCGCCGAGACGAGCGCCGCTGAGGCGCTTGCCCTGGCGCCCGACGGCGTGTTCCTCTCCAACGGCCCCGGAGATCCGCAGCCCTGTGATTACGCCATCCGCGCCATCTCCGAGTTCATGGCGCGCGCCGTGCCGCTATTCGGCATCTGCCTCGGGCACCAGTTGATGGGGCTCGCGAGCGGGGCGCGGACGCTGAAAATGAAATTCGGGCACCACGGCGCCAACCATCCGGTGCAGGACCTGGACACCGGGCGGGTGATGATCACCAGCCAGAACCACGGATTCGCGGTGGATCCCGGCTCTCTACCCGCCACGGCGCGCGTCACCCACGTGTCGCTGTTCGACGGTTCGCTGCAGGGCTTCGCCCGCACCGATGTGCCTGCCTTCTGTTTCCAGGGGCACCCCGAAGCCAGCCCCGGGCCCCACGACGTGGACTACCTGTTCGACCGCTTCGTGGACCTCATGGACCGGCATCACCGCTAGATCGTTCTCCATGCCGAAGCGCACCGACCTCCATTCCATTCTCATCATTGGCGCCGGCCCCATCGTCATCGGGCAGGCCTGCGAGTTCGACTACTCCGGCGCCCAGGCCTGCAAGGCCCTGCGCGAGGAAGGCTACCGCGTCATCCTGGTGAATTCCAATCCGGCCACCATCATGACCGACCCGGAAATGGCCGATGTCACCTACATCGAGCCGGTCACGTGGCAGATGGTGGAGAAGATCATCGCACTGGAACGGCCCGACGCGCTGCTGCCCACCATGGGCGGCCAGACGGCCCTCAACTGCGCCCTGGACCTGGCGCGGCACGGCGTCCTGGAGAAGTACGGCGTGGAGATGATCGGCGCGTCGCGCCAGGCCATCGACAAGGCCGAGGATCGCGAAAAGTTCAAGGCCGCCATGACGCGTATCGGGCTGGGTTCGGCGCGCTCGGCCATCGCCCATTCCCTGGAAGAGGCGTTGCAGGTGCAGGCCGCGGTGGGCTTTCCCACCATCATCCGCCCCTCCTTCACCCTCGGCGGCTCGGGCGGCGGCATTGCCTACAACCGCGAGGAATTCCTCACCATCTGCGAGCGTGGCCTGGAAGCGTCTCCCACCCGCGAGCTGCTCATCGAGGAGTCGCTCATCGGCTGGAAGGAGTTCGAGATGGAGGTGGTGCGCGACCGCAAGGACAACTGCATCATCATCTGCTCCATCGAGAACCTCGATCCCATGGGTGTGCACACGGGAGACTCGATCACGGTGGCGCCGGCGCAGACGCTCACCGACAAGGAATACCAACTCATGCGCGACGCCTCCATTGCGGTGCTGCGCGAGATCGGCGTGGAGACGGGCGGCTCCAACGTGCAATTCGCCATCGACCCCCGCGATGGACGCATGATCGTGGTGGAGATGAATCCCCGCGTGTCGCGATCCTCGGCCCTTGCCTCCAAGGCCACTGGTTTTCCCATCGCCAAAGTGGCGGCCAAGCTGGCCGTGGGCTACACGCTGGACGAGTTGCGCAACGAGATCACCGGCGGCGCGACCCCGGCGTCCTTCGAGCCAAGCATCGATTACGTGGTCACCAAGATTCCGCGCTTTGCCTTCGAAAAGTTTCCCCAGGCCGACAAGCGGCTTACCACGCAGATGAAGTCGGTGGGCGAGGTGATGGCCATGGGGCGCACCTTCCAGGAGTCGCTGCAGAAAGCGCTGCGCGGGCTCGAGGTGGGCGTGGACGGGCTCAACCAGATGACCACCGATCGCGAAACCATAGAAACCGAGCTGGGCGAGCCCGGCCCCGAGCGCATCTGGTACGTGGGCGATGCCTTCGAGAATGGCTTCACGCTCGAAGAAGTCCATGCCCTGACCCATATCGATCCCTGGTTTCTCGCCCAGATCGAGGAGATCGTACGCATCGAGATGGACCTCGATGACCGTCGTCTCGAGGACATCGGCGCAAACGAGCTTCGCGCCCTGAAGCGCAAGGGCTTCTCCGACCGCCGGCTCGCCAAGCTGCTCGGTACCACCGATGCGGCGGTGCGGGCGGCTCGTCACCGCATGGCCGTGCGGCCCGTGTTCAAGCGCGTGGATACCTGCGCGGGTGAATTCGACACGCGCACGGCCTACATGTATTCCACCTACGAAGAGGAATGCGAGGCACGGCCCAGCGGACGGGACAAGATCATGGTGCTTGGCGGCGGGCCCAACCGCATCGGCCAGGGTATCGAATTCGACTACTGCTGCGTGCACGCGGCGCTGGCGCTGCGCGAGGATGGCTTCGAGACCATCATGGTCAATTGCAACCCGGAGACCGTGTCCACCGACTACGACACCTCCGACCGCCTTTATTTCGAGCCGCTCACCCTCGAGGATGTGCTCGAGATCGTTCACGTGGAGCAGCCCAAGGGCGTCATCGTGCAGTACGGCGGCCAGACGCCGCTGAAGCTCGCGCGCGACCTGGAGGCCAACGGCGTGCCCATCGTGGGCACCTCGCCGGACATGATCGACTGCGCGGAAGACCGCGAGCGTTTCCAGAAACTCCTCGAGCAGCTGGGCCTGCGCCAGCCGCCCAACCGCACCGCCCGCGCGCCGGAGCAGGCCATCGCCCTGGCGCGCGACATCGGCTACCCCCTTGTGGTGCGGCCCTCGTACGTGCTGGGCGGTCGAGCCATGGAGATCGTCCACCACCAGTCCGACCTGGAGCGCTACATGCGCGAGGCGGTCAAGGTGAGCAACGACAGCCCGGTGCTGCTCGACCGCTTCCTGAATGACGCCATTGAGGTTGACGTGGATGCGCTGTGCGACGGCGAACGCGTGCTGGTGGGCGGCATCATGGAGCACATCGAGCAGGCGGGCGTGCATTCCGGCGATTCCGCCTGTTCACTGCCGCCCTTCAGCCTGTCGCCGGCGCTCCAGGGCGAGCTGCGCCGGCAGACGGTGGCGCTCGCCCGGGGCTTGAACGTGGTGGGGCTCATGAACGTGCAGTTCGCCATCCAGGGCGAGACGGTGTTCGTTCTCGAGGTCAACCCGCGGGCCTCGCGCACCGTGCCCTATGTGTCCAAGGCCACCGGCCGGCCGCTGGCCAAGATCGCTGCGCGCTGCATGGTGGGCCGCACTCTCGAGAAGCAGGGCGTGGGGGGGGAAGTGGTGCCGCCCTACTTCTCGGTCAAGGAGGCGGTATTCCCCTTCATCAAGTTCCCCGGGGTGGACACCATCCTGGGCCCCGAGATGAAATCCACCGGCGAGGTGATGGGTGTGGGCGAGAGCTTCGCCGAGGCATTCGTGAAGTCGCAGCTTGCCGCGGGCGTGAAGCTTCCTTCGACCGGGCGCGCCTTCCTGAGCGTGCGCAACGCCGACAAACCCAAGCTGATTGAAGTGGCTCGCGCCCTCGAAGAGCTGGGTTTTCAACTGATAGCCACCCGCGGCACCGCCGCTTTCCTGAGCGAGAACGGCATCGCGGTCATGCCGGTGAACAAGGTCAAGGAAGGCCGGCCGCACATCGTGGACATGATCAAGAACGGCGAGATCGCCTTCATCGTCAACACGGTGGAGGAGCAGCGGACGGCGATCCAGGACTCCTACTCCATTCGCCGCTCGGCGCTGCAAGCAAGAGTCACCTACTACACCACCATCGCCGGCGCGAAGGCTGCCTGCGCGGGTATGCGGGGCATGGGTGAGCTGGCACCATACTCTGTGCAGCGCCTGCATGCACGCCTGCACTGACGCAACGTCCCGCCACTTGAGGAGCTGACCTTTGGCCAAGATTCCGCTCACCGTGATCGGCGCCGAGAAGCTGCGCCAGGAACTGCACCAGCTCAAGACCGTGGAAAGGCAGAGGGTCATCGCGGCCATTGCCGAGGCACGCTCCCATGGCGATCTCTCGGAGAACGCCGAGTACGACGCGGCCAAGGAGCGGCAGAGCTTCATCGAGGGCCGCATCGCCGAGGTGGAAGGCAAGCTTGCCAACGCCCAGATCATCGATCCGCGGCTGCTCGATGCCGAGGGGCGTTGCGTGTTCGGCGCCACGGTGGATCTCCAGGACCAGGCAAACGACGACGTGGTCTCCTATCAGATCGTTGGCGACGATGAGGCCGACATCAAGCAGGGCAAGATTTCCATCAGTTCCCCCATCGCCCGGGCCCTGATCGGCAAGTACGCCGGCGACCTGGCGGAAGTGCAGGCGCCTGGGGGCCTCAAGGAGTACGAGATCCTCGACGTTCGCTACGTCTAGGACTCGGCCGCCGACCCATGGCAAGGCTGTTTTCGGCGTTGTCCACCCTGGCCGTCGCCCTTTGGGCGGGCGGACTGTGGTTCGCAGGCGCGGTGGTGGCGCCGCTGTTGTTTCGCGCCGCACCGGACCGGCAAGTCGCGGGTGCCCTGGCCGGTCAGATGTTCACGCTCCTCGCCTGGACAGGGCTTGGATGTGGCTTCTACATCCTCATTCATGCTGTGGCGCGTACCGGCCCTGCCGCCTTGAAGACCGGTCTGTTCTGGGTGGTGGCGGCGATGCTGGTTCTAACCGCCGCAGGCCAATTTGGCGTGCAGCCGATCCTGGCAACGCTCAAGGCCGAGGCATTGCCGCGCGAGGTGATGGAAAGCGTGCTGCGCGACCGCTTCGCTGCCTGGCACGGTGTGGCGAGCATTCTCTACCTGATCCAGGCATTGCTCGCCCTTCCCATGGTTCTGCTGGCGGTGCGCGCGCCGGCCCGATAGCCCGGGATCGGGTCGTTTCAGCTTCCTTGGAAGGCACGCTTCGGGATGCGGGCGCCGCGCCGGCGGGGCTTGGCAGGAGCCGTCGCGACGTCGCGGGGCAACTCGCGCCACAGCACCAACATCCGGCCAATAGTCTGGACGGCTTCAGCCCCCGTGGTCTGGCAGATCTGGTCCAACAACGCGCGTCGCGCATCCCGATCCTCGCCGGCGACGTGTACCTTGATGAGTTCATGCGCCCTCAGGCTGAGGTCGATTTCCTTTTCCACGGCGGGGGTGAGACCATGGCTGCCGATGCGGACCACTGGTTCGAGGGCATGGGCGCGCGCCTTCAGGGCGCGCCGTTCAGTCGCCGATAGACTCATGGGAAGTCCTTGAAAAATGGATGAAGTCTAGGCGATGTCGCGGTCCAGAACCAGCAAGGCCTGGATGCATGAGCACGTTACCGACCCCTGGGTGCGTCGGGCAAAGGCGGAAGGGTGGCGCTCCCGGGCGGCCTTCAAGCTGCTGCAGATGGATGAAAAGGACCGTCTGCTACGGCCCGGGATGACTGTGATCGACCTGGGTGCTTCTCCAGGCGGCTGGTCGCAGGTGGCGGCCCGGGCCGTCGCCCCTTCCGGACGGGTGGTGGCGGTGGACCTGTTGCCCATGGCACCCCTGGCCGGCGTGACCTTCCTTCAGGGGGATTTCGAGGACGAAGCCATGCTGGTCCTCGTCGAGGGGGTGCTTGGCAATCGGCCCGCCGATCTTGTTTTGTCGGATATGGCCCCCAACCTCTCCGGCGTCGGGGTGGTTGACCAGGCGCGCTGCGAGCGCCTCGCCGAGGCGGCCCTGGATGCGGTACGGCGCTGGCTGCGCCCCGGGGGCGCCCTGTTGGTCAAGGCGTTCCATGGCGGGGCGTTCGACGGGCTGGTTAGGCGCTTGCGTGAGGATTTCGACCAGGTGGCGGTGCGCAAACCGCAAGCCTCGCGCGGGCGAAGCGCAGAGATTTACCTCTTGGCCCGGGGCTGGCGCGGCGCGGCGGTCTCCGGAACGAATCAGGACTAGAATCGCACCAAGGCGTAGTGACCGCGGCGCGACCGGCGCGGCTGGCCGCAATCGCATCTAGGAGCAACTTTGAACAATCTCGTCAAGAACATCGCCATCTGGCTCGTCATCGTGCTTGTGCTGATGACCGTGTTCAACCAGTTCAGCCAGCGGCAAAGCCCCCAGACCCAGATGGAGTACTCCCAGTTTATCGAGGAGGTCAAGAAAGGCCGCGTTGCCAAGGTCACCATCGAAGGTCGCGTGCTCAAGGGCGTGTCTGCGGAGGGGCGGCGCTTCACCACCTACTCGCCCTCCGACCCCTGGCTGGTGAGCGACCTGCTCAAGAACAACGTCATCATCGAGGCCAAGCCGGAGGAAGAGCCCTCGCTGTTGATGAACATCTTCGTGTCCTGGTTCCCGATGCTTCTGTTGATCGGGGTGTGGATTTTCTTCATGCGCCAGATGCAAGGCGGCGGTCGCGGCGGCGCGTTCTCTTTCGGCAAGAGCCGCGCCCGCATGCTTGACGAAAGCACCAATCCCATCACCTTTGGCGACGTGGCTGGCTGTGAGGAGGCCAAGGAGGAGGTGGCGGAGCTCGTGGACTTCCTTCGCGATCCGGGCAAGTTTCAAAAGCTCGGCGGGCGTATTCCCCGGGGCGTGCTCATGGTGGGCAGTCCGGGCACCGGCAAGACGCTGCTGGCGCGCGCAATTGCCGGCGAAGCCAAGGTGCCGTTCTTCTCCATCTCCGGGTCGGACTTCGTGGAGATGTTCGTGGGCGTGGGCGCGGCACGCGTGCGAGACATGTTCGAGCAGGCCAAGAAGCACGCGCCTTGCATCGTGTTCATCGACGAAATCGACGCGGTTGGCCGGCAACGCGGCGCGGGCTTGGGCGGTGGCAACGATGAGCGCGAACAGACCCTCAACCAGCTGCTTGTGGAAATGGATGGCTTCGAGGCCAGCTCGGGTGTGATCGTCATCGCCGCCACCAACCGCCCCGACGTTCTGGACCCGGCCTTGTTGCGCCCGGGTCGTTTCGACCGCCAGGTGGTGGTTCCCTTGCCGGATATCCGGGGCCGGGAACAGATCCTCATGGTTCACATGCGCAAGGTTCCCGTCGCTCCCGACGTGCGCCCCGATGTGCTGGCACGGGGCACGCCAGGCTTTTCGGGCGCTGACTTGGCCAATCTCGTGAACGAGGCGGCGCTGTTCGCTGCCCGCGGCAGCAAGCGGCTGGTGGACATGGACGATTTCGAGCGCGCGAAGGACAAGATCATGATGGGCGCAGAGCGCAAGTCCATGGTCATGCCCGAGCACGAACGGCGCAATACCGCGTATCACGAATCCGGCCATGCCGTGGTGGCCAAGCTGCTGCCACGCACCGATCCCGTTCACAAGGTG
>JBIIUM010000165.1:0-7272 GCA_044339985.1 Burkholderiales bacterium
GTCAGGGGCGGCGGGCAGCAGGCTGGTGCCGGCGGGCAGTTGCGGGCGCAGCCAGGCATGGGGTGCGCCGGCGCGCACGGTAAGGCGCAGGCCCGGGCGGCGCTGCGCCAGGGCCGACAGCACCGGCATGGTCATGGCCGCATGGCCAAGACCATGGGGCGAGATGTCCACCACGAGATGGGGCGAGCGGCTCATGGCCTGACGGGGCAGGGACGCCCCGCGCGACACTGCTCGCCGCAAGGGCTGAAGGACAGGGCACCGCGAGAGGGTGGCAGGGGCCGGGCGATACGGGATTGGGCATGCAAGCGGGTTGGCTCTACGCATCTGGCGCAACGGGTGAAGGAAACATGAACGGGCGCGAGGCTGCAAGGCTTTCGCACTGCCGCCCCTGGCGACGCCGGGGTGGCTCACGCCATGAGCCACCCGCGGCGGTATGCTCGCGCCCTGTCCTCTGCAAGGCAGGCGGCGGCCATGGCAACAGCCCGGCAGCGCCCGCCGCCAGCCCGCGCCACCACTGGAGCTGCACCATGACGAACCCCGAACAAGCCCTCTCCTCCGCGCTGGATGCCCATTCGCTGCCGCCCCAGCCCATCTGCGGCGAAGTACTGCTGGAAAAATACGCCAAGGGCGCCGAACGCACCGCCCAGGAGGTGCGACGCCGGGTGGCCAGGGCGTTGGCCCAGGCCGAACCCGAGGACAGGCGCACGATGCGCGAGGCGGAATTCCTCGCTGCCCAGGAGGCGGGCTTCGTGCCTGCCGGCCGCATCAATTCCGCCGCCGGCACCAGCCTGGCCGCCACGCTCATCAACTGCTTCGTGCAGCCGGTGGGCGATTCCATCTCCGAGGCCCTGGATGGCCGGCCCGGCATCTACACCGCGCTGGCCGAGTCGGCCGAAACCATGCGCCGCGGCGGCGGCGTGGGCTACGACTTCTCGTCCATCCGCCCCCAGGGGGCGATGGTGCGCGGCACGCAGTCGCGGGCCAGCGGGCCGGTGAGCTACATGCGGGTGTTCGACCGCTCCTGCGAAACGGTGGAGTCGGCCGGCGCGCGCCGCGGCGCCCAGATGGGCGTGCTGCGCTGCGACCACCCGGACATCGAGCATTTCATCCACGCCAAGGACCAGGGCGACCTGGCCAACTTCAACATCTCCGTGGGTGTCACTGACGCCTTCATGGGCGCGGTGGAGAACGGCCAGCCGGTGGAACTGGTCCACAAGGCCGAGCCGGCGCCGGAGCTGCGCGGCGCCGGCGCCTACCAGCGCGAGGATGGCCTGTGGGTGTATCGCAAGCTGCCGGCCCGCGACCTGTGGGACCAGATCATGCGCAGCACCTACGACCACGCCGAGCCAGGCATCCTGTTCCTCGACCGCATCAATCGCGACAACAACCTCTACTACTGCGAAACCATCGAGGCCACCAACCCCTGCGCCGAGGAATGCCTGCCGGCCTACGGTTGCTGCTGCCTGGGGTCCATCAACCTCACGGGGCTGGTGAGCGAGCCCTTCACCGAGCGCGCCGCCTTCGATTTCGCGGCGCTGGCGCGCCTTGCCGCCACCGCCGTGCGCATGCTCGACAACGTGCTTTCCGTCACCCAATGGCCTCTCGAGCAGCAGCACCGCGAGGCCATGTCCAAGCGCCGCGTGGGGCTGGGGTTCACCGGGCTGGGCGACGCGCTCGCCATGCTGCGGCT
Organism: Burkholderiales bacterium; assembly: GCA_044339985.1. Lineage (GTDB taxonomy): Bacteria > Pseudomonadota > Gammaproteobacteria > Burkholderiales. The sequence continues at coordinate 1,691 of JBIIUM010000165.1, forward strand.
GCGCTACGACATGCCCGAGGCGCGGGCCATGGCCGCGCGCATCGCCGAGTCCATGCGCGACGCGGCCTACCGCGCCTCGGTGGACCTGGCGAGGGAGCGCGGCCCCTTCCCGCTGTTCAACGCCGACCTGTACCTGTCCGGCGGCAGCTTCGCCTCGCGGCTGCCCGCCGAGCTGAAGCAGCTCATCCGCCAGCACGGCCTGCGCAACTCGCACCTGCTGGCCATTGCCCCCACGGGCACCATCAGCCTGGCCTTCGCCGACAACGCCTCGAACGGCATCGAACCGCCCTTCTCCTGGACCTACACGCGCCGCAAGCGCATGGCCGATGGCACCTGGAAGGAATACGCGGTGGAGGACTACGCCTGGCGGCTGTACCGCCACTTGGGCGGCGACATCTCGAAGCTGCCCGGCTACTTCGTCACCGCACTCGAGATTTCCGCCACGGCCCACAAGGACATGGTGGCCGCCGTGGCACCCTTCATCGACACCAGCATCTCCAAGACCGTGAACGTCCCCGAAGACTACCCCTACGCCGAGTTCGAGGATCTCTACCTCTCGGCGTGGAAGGCCGGCCTCAAGGGGCTTGCCACCTACCGGCCCAACAGCGTGCTGGGCTCGGTGTTGTCTGTGGAAGCACCCGCCACCGGCAAGAAGCAGCCCCAGGACGTGGCCCTGTCCGAGGCCAATCGGCGCCTCACCATCAAGTCGCTGCCCGCGCCTGTGCTGGCCTCGCTGCGCTGGCCTGGCCGGCCCGCGCTGCCCGACGGCAATGCCGCCTGGACCTACATGATCGAGCACCCGCACGGCGAGTTCGCGCTGTTCGTAGGCCACACCGAGGCCAACGGCCGCATGTTCCCCTTCGAGGCCTGGGTGAACGGCGCGGAGCAACCGCGCGGCCTGGGTGCCGTGGCCAAGACCCTGTCCATGGACATGCGCGCCAACGACCGGGCGTGGCTGCAACTGAAGCTCGAAGAACTGGCCCGTGCCCCCGGCGAGCAGAGCTTCGAGATGCCCTTCCCGCCCCACGGCGAGCGGCGGCGCGTGCCCAGCGTGGTGGCGGGTCTCGCCCAGGTGATCCGCTACCGCTGCGAAAAACTCGGCGCCTTCGATCATCCGGGCGAATCACCCGTGCTGGACGCCATGTTCTCCCGGGATGAGCCGCGCACCGGCACCGACGGCACCCTGTCGTGGACCGTGGACATCCAGAACCCCGCCTCCGGCGAGAGCTTCGTCATGGGGCTGAAGGAAATCACCCTGCCCGACGGCGTCACCCGGCCCTACTCCCTGTGGTTGTCGGGCAATCACCCGCGGGCGCTGGACGGCCTGGCGCGGCTGCTGTCGCTGGACATGCGGGTGCTCGATCCCGCCTGGATCGGCATGAAGCTTCGCAAGCTGCTCAACTACTCCGAGCCGCTGGGCGATTTCTTCGCCTTCGTGCCCGGCGAGCGGCGGCAGCAGAACTTCCCCTCCACCGTTGCCTACCTGGCGCGGCTGGTGATTCACCGCTACGCCATGCTGGGCGTGCTGGACGAGCAAGGCTTCCCGGTGCGCGAGATGGGCATCCTGGAGGCGCCGCGCGACAACGCCCTGGAACCCGCCCTGCAGCAGGGCGCACTGTGCGCGGAGTGCGGCAACCTCACGGTGATCCGGCGCGACGGTTGCGACTTCTGCACCGCCTGCGGCGCGGTGGGGGCCTGCGGCTGATCGCCGCCGCCTGACGTGCGCCCGCCACGGGCGCCGCCCGGGCTTCAGGCGGTAATGTCGATCCGCGGCGGCGGTTCGTCCGAGGCGCGACGGGCCTGCCGCCGGCGGTCGGCACCCGTGCGGGTGTCCATCACCACGGGCAGGCTGCGGGAGCGGCGGTTCTGCTGCCGGCGCTCCCGGATCCGGGTCTCCACGAAGCCCGGCTGACCGGGCGCCGGGCGGTACTCCACAGGCCCTGCGGGCTGCTCGCGCCGCTCCACCACCGCGTGCCCCATCTCGCCCTCCACGCCGCGCAACGGGCGCACCCGGTCCACGCCCCGCACATCGCCCGGATCGATGGACGGAAAGGCGGGCGGAGGCGGGCTATTGATCCGCATGGCCGGAGCGCGAGGCAGCCCTGGCGGTGTCGTGCAGCGTGTCGAGGGCCGACTTCTGCATCTCCAGGGTCTTGATGCTCATCTGCAGGAGGTTGAGATTCATCTCCAGCCAGTTCTTCACCACCTGCAGATCGGCGATGCGCTTCTCCACCTCGGCCGGATCGAGGGTGGGCTGGAACATGGACGGCAAGGAAAATGCCATGGGATTCCAGAGCTTCTGGAACATCTCCATAAGCTGCTCCACACCGGGTGCCTGCTCGGCCATGGTCCCTCCTCCTCGCGTCCGGGCAATCTACATGGTGGGGCCCAGGATCCACGGCGCGAATTCGTCCTCGCCGTAACCCCACTGCTCGCTCTTGCTCTGCTGCCCCGAGGCGGTGGCCAGGATGAGCTCGAAGAATTGCTGTCCCACCTCGGCGATGCTGGCCTTGCCGTCCACGATGAGGCCGCAGTTGATGTCCATGTCCTCTTCCTGACGCGCGAACAGGGCGGAGTTGGTGGCCAGCTTGAGGGAGGGCGCGGGCTTGCAGCCGTAGGCCGAACCGCGGCCGGTGGTGAAGCAGATCATGTTGGCGCCGCCAGCCACCTGCCCTGTGGCGGACACGGGGTCATAGCCGGGCGTGTCCATGAAAACGAAGCCCCGCGCGGTGACGCGCTCGGCGTACTCGTACACGCCCATCATGCCGGTGGTACCGCCCTTGGCCACGGCGCCCAGGGACTTCTCCAGGATGGTGGTGAGGCCGCCGGCCTTGTTGCCGGGCGAGGGGTTGTTGTTCATCTCGCCGCCCAGCTTTGTGGTGTAGTCCTCCCACCACTTGATGCGGCGCACGAGCTTCTCGCCCACCTCGCGGGACACGGCGCGGCGGGTGAGCAGGTGTTCGGCGCCGTACACCTCGGGCGTCTCCGACAGGATGGCGGTGCCGCCGTGGCGCACCAGAATGTCCACCGCCTCGCCCAGGGCGGGATTGGCGGAAATGCCCGAGTAGCCGTCCGAGCCGCCGCACTGCAGACCCAGGGTGATGTGGCTGGCAGGCACGCTCTGGCGGAAGGCCTTGTTGGCCTCGGGCAGCATTTCCTTGAGACGGGCGATGCCCTCACGCACGGTCTTGCCCGTGCCGCCCGTGTCCTGGATGGTCATGGTGTGCAGCTGGTCGGTGCGCTTGAGGCCCTGGGCCGCCAGAAGGTCGTTGATCTGGTTGGCCTCGCAGCCCAGGCCCACCATGAGGGTGGCGAACATGTTGGGGTGGGTGGCGTAGCCCGCCAGCACGCGCCGCAGCACCTCCACCGGCTCGCCGCTGGAGGCGTGGCCGCAGCCGGTCTTGTGGGTGATGGGCACCACGCCGTCCACGTGGGGGAACTCGGCCAGCACCTCGTCGGTGAAGTGCTTGGCGATCATGCGCGACACGTGGGCCGAACAGTTGACGCTGGAGACGATGCCCACGTAATTGCGCGTGGCCACGCGCCCGTCGGCCCGCACGATGCCCTGGAAAGTGGCGGGGCTGGCCACGAACTCGGTGGGGCGGTAGTCGGCGCAAAAGGCATAGTCGCGTTCGAAGTCCGCCATGCCCAGGTTGTGCACGTGCACGTGCTCGCCGGGCGCGATGGGCCGGGTGGCGAAGCCGATGATCTGGTTGTAGCGGCGCACGGGCGCGCCCTGGGCCACCGCGCGGGTGGCAAGCTTGTGGCCGGCGGGGATACGCGCCGAGGTGCGCACGCCCTCCTTGATGATCTCGGTACCCTCCGGAAGGTCCACCCGGGCGATCACCACGTCGTCGGCAAAATTGAGGCGGATAACGAGATCGGCGGCTTGCAGCATTTAGGTTCCCCTCAGTGTGCGGAGGCTGCGCCCGGACCGGGCGGCCCCTCTGGAATGACGGCGGATTATAGGCCGCGGGCCACGCCCCGCTGACCCCCGCTAGCGCCCGCCGCGCAGTCCGGCGAACGCCACTCTGACCAGATAGTCGATCACCTGCTGGTTCGTGTAATGACCCGTCATGCGCAGATACTCCACCGCCGGATCACAGGTGCGGGCGTAGAGCGCGAACACCACCACGTCGGCCGGCAGCTCGGGATCGATGACCCCCTGCGCCTGGGCCGCCGCCACCAGCGTGGTCATGCGCGCGTTCATGTCCAGGATGCGCTTCACGTATTCGCGGTTGGACAGCATGTTGGACTGCAGCGTGGAGCTGGTGGACGGCAGCAGCGGCAGCCCGCCCTCCAGGCGAAGGTCCAGCGCCCAGCGCAGCAACCCCTGCATCTTGTCGGCGGGCGGCATCTCGGGGGGCAGGCCGTCGATGAAGGCAAGCGCCTTGTCGAGCAGGCGGATCATCACGGCCGCGGCCAGCGACTCCTTGGAGCCGAAGTGCTTGTAGAGGCTCGCCTTGGCGATGCCGGCCTCGGCGGCCACCTCGTCCACGGTCATGAGGTCGTAGCCCTTGCGGGCAAGCATGGACCGCGTGGCGTCAAGGATGGCTTCCTCCCGCACCCGGTTTTGTTGCTGACGGACGGTCAGCCGTGAAATTATACCCATGCGTTTTTTATTGAACTAATCAGTTCACGTTGCAGTCTTAGTGGTTGCGTTTTGAACCGATAGGGCCAGGCTAGTTCCGGCTGGCCCGAACAAAACCGGTGGCGCCCCGGCCAATTCGGTTCTTCCGCGCAGTGGCGGCTCCATGCGGGAGCTGCCCAACCCATTCACTGCAAAAGGAAAACACACCCATGAACGCCCCCCGCCGTGCCGTTATCGCCCTCGCCCTCGCAGGCGTGCTGTCCGCCTGCGCCGGCATCTCCCAGGCCAACAAGCCCGCTCCCACGGCCGACATCGTTGACACCGCCGTCGCCGCCGGCAGCTTCAAGACCCTCGTGACCGCCGTCCAGACCGCCGGTCTCGTGGACACCCTCAAGGGCAAGGGCCCGTTCACTGTGTTCGCCCCCACTGACGAGGCTTTCGCCAAGCTGCCCCCTGGCACGGTCGAGGGCCTTCTGAAGGACAAGGCCGCGCTCGCCAAGGTGCTGACCTACCACGTGGTGCCGGGCAAGGTGATGGCCAAGGACGTGCCCACCGCCAATGTGAAGACCGTGCAGGGCCAGACGGTGGCGCTGAAGAAGGACTCCATGGGCGTGAGCGTGAACAACGCCAAGGTGATCACCGCCGACGTGGAAGCCACCAACGGCGTAATTCACGTCATCGACACCGTCATTCTGCCGAAGTAATCACGAAACGGGCGGACCCACGGGTCCGCCCGTACCACCGCATCAGTGCGACTCGCGGGGGATCGGCGCACCGCTCGATCCCACCAGGAAGTCCTGGTCCACGCCCTTGTCGGCCTGCATCACCGATTCCACGTAAAGCTTCACCCAGCCGCGGGTGTCATGGGGTGGCAGCGGCTTCCAGGCCTTGCGGCGTTGGGCGAGCTCTTCCTCGCTCACGTGCAGCACCAGCCTACGCTTGGCCACGTCGAGCTCGATCACATCGCCATTCTTCACCAGCGCCAGCGGGC
>JBIIUM010000166.1:0-7265 GCA_044339985.1 Burkholderiales bacterium
GTCGCATGGGAGGCTCCGGGAAAGTGTGCAATGACGCGGGCGTCAGAGGCCTGGTGGGCTGGGCGAGTTCCCTGGCGCTTCCCGGCGGCTTCGAGGCAGATCCCCCCAGGCGCCGCGTTGGGGGGGGCCGAAAGCACAGGGATCGGCGTGCCCGCGAGTGCGCTCAAACCCTCTCCAGCACCGCCGCGATGCCCTGCCCCACCCCGATGCACATGGTGGCGAGCGCGCGTTGCAGACCCCGGTGGTGCAGCTCGTGGGCGGCGGTGGCCACCAGCCGCGCGCCGCTCATGCCCAGCGGGTGGCCCAGGGCGATGGCGCCGCCGTTGGGATTGACGCGCGGATCGTCGTCGGCGATGCCCAGCTCGCGCAGCACCGCCAGGCCCTGGGCGGCGAAGGCTTCGTTGAGTTCGATCACGTCCAGCTGCTCCTGCTTCAGGCCCAGACGCGCCAGCAGCTTGGCCGTGGCTGGCACCGGGCCGATGCCCATGATGCGCGGCGCGCAGCCCGCCGTGGCCACACCGGCGATACGCGCCAGGGGTGTCAGGCCGTGGCGCCGTGCCGCTGCCTCGCCGGCAATGATCAGCGCGCAGGCGCCGTCGTTCACGCCCGATGCATTACCGGCGGTGACGGTGCCCTCGGGCCGCACGATGGGCTTCAACTTCGCCAGCGCCTCGACAGTGGTCTCGCGCGGGTGCTCGTCCTGGCACACCACCACCGGCTCGCCCTTCTTCGCGGAGAGGGTGACCGGCACGATTTCCCGCCCCAGGCGGCCGTTCTTCTGGGCCGCCGAGGCCCTCATCTGGGAGCGCAGGGCGAAAGCGTCCTGGTCGGCGCGCGACACCTTGAACGCGTCCGCCACGTTCTCCGCCGTCTCGGGCATGGAGTCGGTGCCGTACATCTGCTTCATGAGCGGGTTCACGAAGCGCCAGCCGATGGTGGTGTCGAACACGGCATTGGTGCGCGAGAAGGCGCTGTCGGCCTTGGGCATCACGAAGGGCGCCCGCGACATGCTCTCCACGCCCCCGGCGATGATCAGTTCCGCCTCGCCGGCGCGGATGGCGCGGGCGGCGATGCCCACGGCATCCATCCCCGAGCCGCACAGGCGGTTGATGGTGCTGGCCGGGATCGTCTCGGGCAGGCCCGCCAGCAGCAGGCCCATGCGCGCCACGTTGCGGTTGTCCTCGCCCGCCTGGTTGGCGCAGCCGAACACCGCGTCGTCCACCGCCGACCAGTCAACGGATGGGCAGTGCTCCATGAGCGCTTTCAGCGGCACCGCCGCGAGATCGTCCGGGCGCACCGACGACAGGCTGCCGCCGTAACGGCCGATGGGTGTGCGCAGGGCGGCGCAGATGAAGGCTTCGGGCATGGTTGTTCCTTTAAGAGTTCGAGCAGCACACGGCGCTGCGGTACGGGCTGGCGATCACACACCGGGCGGGGCCGGACACGTCCCGCGCCGATCTTGGGGGATGAATGGTAACGACGGCCGAGGCGGGTTCGCTCGCGCCGGACGCGGCGCACATCGGGTGCTTCAGGCTTCTCTTGGTGCCTGCAGCGGGGCGGCGGTCATTTGCTGTAGCCGCTCGAAGGACAGGCCCGGGACCATGTCCACCACCTGCAGCCCGCCCTGGTTCACATCGATGACGGCCAGGTCCGTGTAGATGCGGTGCACACAGCCCGCGCCCGTGAGCGGATAGCTGCAGCGCTGCACGATCTTGCTCTGACCCTCCCTGGTGTGATGTTCCATCATCACCAGCACGCGCTTCGCGCCGATGGCGAGGTCCATGGCGCCGCCCACGGCGGGAATGGCGCCGGGGGCGCCGGTGTGCCAGTTGGCCAGATCGCCCGCGGCCGACACCTGATAGGCACCCAGCACGCAGATGTCCAGGTGGCCGCCGCGCATCATGGCGAACGAGTCGGCGTGATGAAAATAGCATCCGCCCGGGAGCAGGGTGACCGGCTGGCGGCCGGCGTTGATGAGGTCCGGATCCTCGTCGCCGGGTGCCGGGGCGGGGCCCATGCCCAGAAGCCCGTTCTCGCTGTGGAGAAAGATTTCCCGCCCGCGCGGCAGGTGATTGGCCACCAGGGTGGGCAGGCCGATGCCCAGGTTCACGTAGGCGCCCTCGGGAATGTCCCGCGCCACCCGGGCGGCCATCGCATCGCGGCTAAGTTTCATGGCGGTGTCCATCCCCTGGAAGCGCGCCCTCTTTCGCACTGCCGGCAAGCCGCGTCTCGGGCACTTGCACCACCCGGTGCACGAAGATGCCCGGTGTCACCACCGCTTCGGGGTCCAGGGCGCCCAGCGGCACCACCTCGTGCACCTGGACCACGGTGGTTCGGGCGGCCATGGCCATGAGAGGCCCGAAATTGCGTGCCGATTTGCGATACACCAGGTTGCCCCAGCGGTCGCCGCGGTGCGCCTTGATGAGGGCGAAGTCGGCCCGGATGGGGTACTCCAGCACGTGGGGGCGGCCCTCGATGAGCCGGGTCTCCTTACCCTCGGCCAGCAGCGTGCCGTAGCCCGTGGGCGTGAAGAAGGCGCCGATGCCCGCGCCGGCCGCACGGATGCGCTCGGCGAGATTGCCCTGGGGAACCAGTTCCAGTTCGATGCGCCCGGCGCGGTAGAGCCCGTCGAAGACCCGCGAGTCCGGCTGGCGCGGAAAGGAGCAGATCAGCTTGCGCACCCGCCCGGCCCCTAGCAGCGCCGCTAGGCCGGTGTCGCCGTTGCCAGCGTTGTTGTTGACGATCACCAGGTCCGTGGCACCCTGGCAGATCAGCGCGTCGATCAGCGCGTCGGGCTGGCCCGCCCCGCCGAAGCCGCCGATCATCACGGTGGCCCCATCGGGGATGCCGGCCACGGCCGCCGCAGCGGTGGGCAGGGTCTTGTCGATCATGCCTGATCGTCCCCCCGTGACATGGGCGCGGCGCCATGGGATGGGGTGGCGGGCAATGCCGCACGGGCCAGCTGCATTGTTCTCATTGATGGTGGTGCGGGGCTGCGGGGCGGGCGGTTGAAGCGGCGCGGGCCGCCAGCAGCGGTCTCGCGCCACGACGCCACGTGCACGGCTGCGCACCGTGCCCGAGTCTAGAAGCCTGCCTGAAGCACCGTCAACGCGCCGTGCTGCCCGCGGGGTTGGCGCGGGGATCTGGAGTGGGGCATGCTTCGCCGGATCCGGAGTGCGCGGCGGCGGACGTGCCGGATATGACACCACCCGTGACCGGAGGCGCCTCTCGTGAGTCTGCATCAACCGCGGCAACTGCCATGACGGCTCGTGGCAGCGTCACCCTGCCCTGCGGTGAAGCCGTGCCCGCCCTGGGCCTGGGCACCTGGCGCATGGGCGAGAGCGCCGCGGCGCGGCGCCGCGAGGTGGCTGCCGTGCGCCTGGCGCTGGAGCTGGGTTGCCGGCTCATCGACACCGCCGAGATGTACGGCGAAGGCGGCGCTGAAGAGGTGGTGGGCGCGGCCCTGGCCGAGGCCTTCGCCGCGGGCACGCTCAAGCGCGAGGGCGTGTTCGTGGTGAGCAAGCTCTATCCGCACAACGCCAGCCGCGCTGGCACGGCCGCCGCCTGCGAGCGCAGCCTGAAGCGCCTGGGGCTGGAGAGCATCGATCTGTATCTGCTGCACTGGAAGGGCTCTCACCCGCTGTCCCAGACGGTGGAGGCCTTCGAAGCGCTGCGCGCGGCCGGCCGCATCCGCCATTGGGGCGTGAGCAACTTCGACGCTCGCGACATGGACCGGCTGTGGCGCGTTCCCGGCGGCGAGCGCTGCGCGTCGAACCAGGTGTACTACTCCGCGGGCGAGCGCGGCGTGGAGTTCAACCTGCTGCCCTGGATGCGTCAGCGCGGCCTGCCGCTCATGGCGTATTGTCCCATCGGGCAGGGTGCGCTGGCGCGGGACGGCACTCTCCAACGCGTGGGTGCGCGCCATGGCCTGAGTGCGGCCCAGGCGGCCCTGGCCTGGCTGTTGCGCGATCCCGGCGTGATCGCCATTCCCAAGGCCACAAGGCCCGAGCACGTGCGCGAAATCTTCACCCTGCCCGAGAGGCGTCTCACCGCGCCCGACCTGGCGGACATCGACGCCGCGCTGCCGCCCCCGGCGGGGCCCGCGCCGCTGGCGATGATTTGACGCCACGTCACGGTCCCGAAGGCTGCCAGGGCTGCCCGCCCGTGGGCCCCGTCAGTGCAGCCGCGGCTTGAGCAGGAAATCGTCGCGGTCCGCCGAGCGCACCGTCAGCCGCAACAGCTGGTCGTCACGGGCGATGGTCAGGGGCACGTCCACGCCCGCAGGGCCCAGCGCCCAGATGCGCCGGAACAGGTCGGCAAGCCCGGCGGGGCGTTGCCCCGCCACTTCGAGCACCACGTCGCCTTCCTCCACGCCGGCGCGCCCGGCGGGACTGTCCGGCGCCACGCTGCCCACCGACAGGCCGTCGTCGGACTCCACGGTGTACATGCCCAGCCAGGGACGCGGCGGACGCAGGCTCTGGCCGTGGGCGAGCAGATCCGCGAGCATGGGCTCCAGCAGGTCGATGGGCACGAACAGGTTGCCCTGGGTGGCCTGGTCTTCGCCGGCGCCCGGCTCCTGCACCAGCAGCGAACCGATGCCCAGCAGGCGCCCCTCGGCGTCGAACAGGCCGGTGCCGCCCCACTGGGGGTGGGCCGGCACGGTGTACAGCGCGCGGTCGAGCACGTATTCCCAATAGCCGGCGAACTCGCGCGCTGCAAACACTTCGGCCTTGAGGCAGTGGGCGCGCCCGCCGTGGCCCACCACGAACACCCCGGTGCCGGGCGTCACATCTGCCGCTCGCCCGCGGGGCACGGGGGCCACCGTCAGGTGGCCCAGAGGCTGCACCAGGCCAAAGCCCGAGGCGAAGTCGTAGGCCAGGGGCGTGGCCTGCATCACCGCGCCCTCCGCGGTCGTAAGCCAGAGCGAACGCGCTTCGGCCATGAGATAGCCGATGGTGAGCACCAGACCGTGCGGCCCGATGACGATGCCATTGCCAGCTCGCTCGGTGCCGAGGATGCTGGCGGTGAAGGCCTCTTCCGGCACCTCGCTCCTGAGCAGCACCGCCGAGGCCAGGGCGCGCTCCAGGCCGGGGGTGAGCGCTTCGGCGTCGGGTTGCAAGGTTTCGGGAAAGGCCCAGCGGGGCGGGTTGCTCATGGCGTGCGTTGGCGGATGGTGGGTGGGTGGGAGGGCTGCGGCGCCCGCAGGTTCCCAGGCGCGGGCAGGCGCGGGTCCGGGGTGCGGCGATATGGTGCTGCGCTCATGATGTTGGCGAGGCCAGCGCGGCGCGCCCGGGCGAGAGCATGGCGGCCTCCACGCCCAGATCGCCCACCTCGGCGGGCAGCGGCTCGCCGAAGGCCAGCGCGGCCGCCGTGCGGCCCATGGCGGGCGCGGTCTGGATGCCGTAGCCGCCTTGCGCCGCGAGCCAGAAGAAGCCTGCCACGCGAGGGTCGTAGCCTGCCACCACGGTGCGGTCCGCCACGAAGCAGCGCAGCCCCGCCCAGCGCGAGCGCAGCACCGGCACCGTGAGCGTGGTGGCAGCGCGCAGGCGTTCCACCAGCACGGCGACGTCGTAGTCCTCGGGTTGCGCGTCACAGGGCGGCGAGGGTGTCTCGTCGGCGGGCGAAGCCAGCAGGCGGCCGGCGTCGGGCTTGAAGTACCACTGCTCGTCCACGTCGATCACCGCGGGCCATTGGTGGATGGCTGCGCCGGCGGGGGCGTCGAAAGTGATGGCCGTGCGCCGCAGGGGCGAAAGACCGACCGGCACCGCGCCCGCCAGGCCAGCCACCTCGTCGGCCCAGGCGCCGGCGGCGTTCACCACCACGGCCGCGCGCACGTGGCCGCCGGGTGTGACCACACGCCATTGCGCGCCTTCCCGATGCAGCCCCGTCACCGGCGCGTCGCAGCGCAGCGCGCCGCCGCGGGCGCGCAAACCCCGCAGGTAGCCCTGGTGCAGGCGGTGCACCTCAATGTCCATGGCGTCGGGCTCGAACAGGCCCGCGGCCACCTGTCCGCTGGCGAACACCGGCACCCGGGCGCGCACCTGCACCGCGTCCCACCACTGCAGGTTATCCACCAGCCGGGCGCAGGCTGCCCGGGTGGTCTCCAGGGCCCCCATGCGCGCCTCGCTAGCCACCAGCAGCGTGCCGCGCGGCGTAAGCAGCGGGCCGTCCGTGAAGCCGGGCGGCGGGGCGCGGTAGAACCCCTTGCTGGCGGTGGTGAGGGCGCGCATGACGGCGTTGCCGTAGGTTTCGGTGTACAGGGCCGCCGACCGGCCGGTGGTGTGGTAGCCGGGCTGGGATTCGCGCTCCAGCACCAGCACGCGCGCGCGGGCGGCCAACTCGTAGGCCACCGAGGCACCGGCCATGCCGGCGCCGATGACGGCGAAATCGTAGAGCGGATCCACGGGAGTTTGGTGCGCGCGCGAGAGGTCGTGCGCCACGGTAGCACGGCACGGCGCCGCGGCCATGCCATTGCGCCGGCCGATACGTGGCGGGCCCCGTGCGACAATGATTCCACATGACTCAAGCCATGAGGCGCCCCTGAAAGCCGCCACGCGTGACGCGCCGGGCGTGGATTCCGCCTATGCCTGGTGGCGGCTCGCCTGCACCCTGCTGTTGGTGAGCTGCGGCGGCGTGGGCATGTGGTCGGTGGTGGTGTCGCTGCCGGCCATCCAGGCGGAGTTTGGCGTGGCGCGCGGTGCCGCCTCGTTACCCTACGCCGCCACCATGGTGGGCGTGGGCTTCGCCGGGCTTGCCATGGGCCGGATGGCCGACCGATTTGGCGTGGCCGTGCCCGTGGTCATGGGCATCCTGTGCCTAGGCGCCGGTTACCCGCTGGCGGCGGCAGCGGGCAGCCTCGCCCAGTTCGTGGCGGTGCAGGGCCTGTTGCTGGCGGCCGGTTGTGCCGCCTCCTTCAGCCCGCTCATCGCCGACACCTCGCTGTGGTTCGAGCGGCGCCGCGGACTCGCGGTGGGCATCTGCGCCAGCGGCAACTATCTCGCGGGCGCCCTGTGGCCGCCGGTGCTGCAGCACTTCATCGAAACGGTGGGTTGGCGCCAGACCCATGTTTGGGTGGGCGTTTTCTGCCTGGCGGTGATGCTGCCCGTGAGCCTGGTGCTGCGCCGGCGGCCGCCGGATGCGGCGGGGTCGACGGCGGCCCGCACGGCCCAGCCTGCGGGTTCACGGCCGCTGGGCTTGGCGCCGGCCACCCTGCAGTTCCTGCTGGTGGTGGCGGGTTTCGGATGCTGTGTAGCCATGGCCATGCC
>JBIIUM010000167.1:0-7167 GCA_044339985.1 Burkholderiales bacterium
TGCCGGCCGCCGTCGGGGCCAACGGCTGCGGCGCCAATGGGACGCTGGTGTTCCTCTGCCCCGGCGCATCTCATGCTCAGCCCGTTGCTTAGAGGCGTGGTGTTCCGCTCAAAAGGAGGCAGTATGAGGCTGGTGGTTTTTGGCGCATCCGGCGCCACGGGTCGACACGTTGTACGTATCGCCGGGGCCGCGGGCTGGTCCGTGGTGGCATTTGTTCGCACGCAGGCGGCCGCGATGGACTTCGCTTCCGGGCATGAGCCCATGGTGGGCGATCCCACCGAGCTTGCCGACGTCACCAAGGCGGTGAGGGGAGCCGATGCTGTAGCCGTCTGTCTGGGCATTTCGCGGCGCACGCGCTCGCCGTTCGCGCCTCTGGTATCGCCGCCCGATCTCACATCGCGCTCGGTGGCTGCCATCGTGCAGGCCATGCACGATGAACGCGTCCGGCGCATCGTCTATGTCAGCGCCTTCGGCGCTGCCGACAGCTGGGCCCGAATGCCATGGTGGGGCAGGCTGTTCATTCAGATCAGCAAGGTGCGCTACTCCATGGCCGACCACACGCGCAGCGAGCAACTGCTGCGGGCATCGGGCCTCGACTGGACCGCCCTGCGCCCCGTGCTGCTGGATGATGCGCCTTCAGCGCTTCCTGCTGCGCCCATGGGGCTTGATGGCCCCCGGCTCGCGAAGGTTTCCCGCGAGGCGCTGGCGCGAACCGTTGTTCATGTGCTGCGGGACGGCGCCACCTTCGGTCAGGCGATTGGCCTCAAGGGGTGACGGACAGGGCATGCAGCGCGGTCAAAATTCCGTTGCCTTTTCGTCCAAGCAGGGAGGCCGCTGTCTTTGGCGGTCGCAACCGTGAGGACCCATCCACGAAAGTTGTTGCCAATGCCGCACTCGTCGCCCTGCCGATCGCCACTGCGGTGGTGGCGCAGACCACTGGTGCAGCCGCCGCACCGGTCGTTACCGTGGTGCGCGGGTGCCCAAGCCCTGGATCACGCCCAAGGAACTGGCGGCCGGCAGGATGCGCGACACCATGGCCGAGTACGGCAAGATTCCCGGGCTGAGCTTCAAGATCCATACGATCTGCCGGAATTCGCCGTAGCGGATCAGCACACGCACACGCCGGGTTCACCCGTTTCCACGGTGCCGATCAGCGCGGCCTCATGGAAACCAGCACGCTGGAATTCGTGCAGCACGGCTTCCACGGCGTCAGGCGCGCAGCTCACCAGCAACCCACCGCTGGTCTGCGGGTCGCACAGCAGCCAGCGCGTGGTTTCGTCCATGCCGGCCTCGTCCACCAGATCACCGTAGCCGGCCCAGTTGCGCCGGGAAGCGCCGGTGATGAAGCCCTCGGCGGCCAGGGCTCGCGCGCCCGGAAGCATGGGCACCCGGGCCAGGTCCAGGCGCGCGCGCACGCCCGAACCGCGGCACACTTCCAGCAGGTGGCCGAGCAACCCGAAGCCGGTCACATCGGTGAGTGCGTGCACGCCGGGCAGCGCGGCCAGCGCCGCGCCGGGGGTATTCAGGCGTGTGGTGCTGTCGATCATGGCGCGGTAGCAATCGGCTGTCAGGCGATCTTTCTTGAGGGCCGCGCTGTAGATGCCCACACCCAGCCCCTTGCCCAGGATGAGACGGTCACCGGCCCGTGCATCGGCATTGCGCTTGACGCGGCGCGGGTCCACCAGGCCGATCACCACCAGCCCGTAGATGGGTTCCACCGAATCGATGCTGTGGCCGCCCGCCACGGGGATGCCAGCGCGGGCGCATACCGATTCGCCGCCGGAGAGGATGGCGCGGATGGTCTCCACGGGCAGCTTGTCGATGGGCATGCCCACCAGCGCCAGGGCGAACAGCGGCGTACCGCCCATGGCGTAGACATCCGAGATGGCGTTGGTGGCCGCGATGGCACCGAAGTCGAAGGGGTCGTCCACCACCGGCATGAAGAAATCGGTGGTGGCCACGATGGCCTGGGTGTCATTGATGCGATACACCGCCGCATCGTCGCTGGTGTCGATGCCCACCAGCAAATCCCGGGGCAGCAGGCCCGTGGCGGTGTTGGCGAGGATGTCCCGCAGCACGCCGGGTGCGAGCTTGCAGCCGCAACCGCCGCCGTGGGCAAGACTGGTGAGACGGGGGATTGCAGAGGCGGGACTGTTCACGGCGGACGGGAATCGGGCGCGAGAGGTTTTGGCTGGTGGTCTACGGACACTCGGAGTGTCGTAGACACGCCATCTACCGCTGCAACACCACGTCCAGCAGTTTTACCTCGAACAGCAGCGTGGAGTTCGGCGGCACCTCGCCGAAAGCCGTGCGGCTGCCGTAGCCGAACTTCGGCGGGATCACCAGCGTGCGGCTGCCGCCCACCCGCATGCCGTCGATGCCCTTGTCCAGCCCCTCGATCATGCGCGCCACGCCCAGCAGCACCGACAGCGCGTGGCCACGGTCGAGTGTGCTGTCGAACTTGAGCCCCTTGCCCCCGGGCACGAGTGGATCGAACACAAAGCCCTCGTAGTCGATGACCACGTAGGCTTCCGGCTGGGCCAACGCCCCCGTACCCACCCGCTGCTCGATCACCACGATCTTCGAGGGTGGGGCAAGAGGCAGGGCATCGGCGAATTCCACCTTCTTGGACTGCGCCATGGCGCCGCTGGCGGAGGCGGCGCACACGAACAACGCAAAGGCGCGCAGCAGCACGCGGCGGTGAGAGTCAAACATGGAGCAGCGCACGGATTTCCTTGGGTTTGGGAAGCTTGCTCTGGTCGAGCACGAGGTGGCGGATGGCACGGGTGTCGAGGCTTTGGCGCACCGCGGCGAGCCGGGCTGTCGCGGCGGGGGTGGTCACGTCCACGACAGCACGTACGGAAAAATCGCTGCCGCACACGACCACCGCGTGGGCATGGGCCGCAAGGCTGGACTCCAGCACCAGGCCCGGTAGTAGTTGGCCGAGCGGCACGCGTGCCAGCACGTGATGGTCCGGCAACGCTGCCTTGAAGGCAAGAAAGGCGAATTTCTCGGCGCCCGTCAGCAGCACCGGCGCGTGCAGCAGGGCCGCGGCGCTGGGCGCTGTGGCCGCGGCCGCGGCCGGCGGGGGCAGCGTGGAGGGCGCCGTCAGGAAAGAGCCGCCGCCACCGTCAGGCGGCGAGGGGAGCACGCCGCTGCGGTGTTGAGCAACGAAACGCTCCAGTTCGTTGGCGCCATCTGCCCCTTTGCTGCCCTTGCGCGGGCGACGCTGCGGCGTCATGTCCAGGCCGCTGCCACCGCCTCGAAGGGAGCGATTGATCCGGTACCAGAACAACAGTACCGCGGCAATGATGACAAAACCAGCCAGGACCTTGAACTCGCTCATGGGCGGGGTGGCGGGGAAGGGGGAGCGAAAGAGAATGGAGATTAGTGTACCCGTAGGCGCATCGGCTAGAATTCGGCGCCACTAAAAACTTTTTGAAAGGATTCACCATGGGTGCTGGAGACCTGCGTACCCGCAAGGGCAAGATTGCCAATGGCAGTCATGGCAAGACGCGACCCGGCCGCGTGCCGAGGAAGAACGCCCCGGCGCCAGTGGCCGGCAAGTCCAAGCCGCGCTGATCGCGGTGCAGGGGCTGGCCCGGCACCTTACTGCTGGCGCAGCCCATGGCCTTCGACCGCTACCTGCGCCACGACGAACTCTCCGAGGCGTTGCGCGACCTCGCCGCGCGGCGCCCGGATCTTTTCACCCTCGAGTGCATCGGTCGCAGCTTCGAGGGCCGCGAAGTGTGGCTGATGACCGCCACCCGGGCCGCCACGGGGCTCGCCTCGGACAAGCCGGCCCTCTGGGTGGACGGCAACATCCACGCCACGGAAGTCACCGGCGCCATGGCGTGCCTTTACTTCCTGCGCCATCTTGCCGAGCGCGACGGCATCGACGCCGATGTGACCCGAGCCCTCGATACCCGAGCCTTCTTCGTCGCGCCAAGGTTGAACCCGGACGGCGCGGAACTGGCGCTCGCCGACGTTCCGCGCTTCGTGCGCTCCTCGGTACGGCCCTTTCCTTGGGACGAGGCGCCAGTGGGCGGATTGAGGCGCGAGGACGTGGACGGCGACGGGCGCGTGCTGAGCATGCGCATCGCCGATTCCAACGGCCCGTGGAAAATCTCCGACCGTGACCCGCGACTGATGGTGCGGCGCGACCCCGTGGAGACGGGCGGGCGCTACTTCCGGCTTCTGCCCGAGGGCACGATCGAGCACTGGGACGGCGTGAGCCTGGAGTTGCAGCCGCGCCGCGAACAGCTCGACCTCAACCGCAACTACCCCGCCCACTGGCGGCAGGAGCACGAGCAGCATGGCGCCGGGCCGTACCCGGCCTCCGAGCCCGAGGTGGCGGCGGCGGTGCGCTTCATCGTTGCCCACCCCAATATCACCGGTGGCGTTTCCTTCCATACGTACAGCGGCGTGCTGCTGCGCCCCTACTCCCATCTGGCCGACGACAGCCTGGTGCCCGAGGACCTGTGGACCTACCAGAAGCTCGGCGCCCGGGGAACGGAACTCACCGGCTACCCGAACATCAGCGTGTTTCACGACTTCCGCTACCACCCCAAAGAGGTCATCACCGGCACCTTCGACGACTGGATGTTCGAGCATCGCGGCGTGTTCGCCTGGACGGTGGAGATCTGGAGCCCGCAGCGCGAGGCCGGTATCGAAGACTACAAATTCATCGACTGGTACCGCGAACACCCCGTGGAGGACGACCTCAAGCTGCTGGCCTGGAGCGACACGGCGCTCGAGGGTCGCGGCTTCGTGGACTGGTACCCCTTCGAGCATCCGCAGCTGGGCGCCGTGGAGCTGGGCGGCTGGAACACGCTCTATAGCTGGACCAATCCGCCGCCGCACCTGCTGGAGCGCGAGGTGGCACGGTTCCCCGCCTGGCTCGTGTGGCAGGCGCTGGTCTCGCCCCGGCTGGAGCTCTTCCAGGCCTCGGCCGTACGCCTGGGGCCGGATGCCTGGCGGGTGCGGCTGGTGGTGCACAACACCGGCTGGCTACCCAGCTATGTCACGCGTCACGCCCGTGAGCGGGTGCGTGGCGTGGTCTTCGAGATCGAGCTGCCGGAAGGGGCGCGGCTGGAGTCGGGTCTGCCGCGGGTGGTGGGCGGGCAGCTGGAAGGCCGTGCCCACAAGCCCGCCACGCCCTCGAGCTGGGCGGGCTGGGGGGGTGATACCACTGCCGACCGCGCTCAGGCCGAATGGGTGGTTCGCGGGTACGCAGGCACGATGGTCGGCCTGTCGGCGCGCCACGAGCGCGCGGGCGCGCTGCGTGCCAGCCTCCAGTTGGCCTAGGGCTTCGCTTTCCCGTCAAAGCCGCACCGGTACCGCCGTTTCCAGGGTGATGCCGAGGGGGTCGAGCCGGGCGCGCAGCGCCATGGCCTCCACGCCCGCCGCCAGTGCCTCGCCCATGGTGCGTTCGTAGAGCGGATCGATGGCGCCAGCGGGGCGCACCTCCTGCACGTCATCGCGCTGCACGCAGAACACCAGCGCCGCCCGCGCACCCGAGCGAACCACCTGCATCAGCTCGCGCAGATGCTTCGAGGCGCGCGCGCTCACGGCATCGGGGAACAGCGCCACGCCGTCCTGCACCGCGGCCGTGACGTTCTTCACCTCCACGTAGCAGGGGGGGCGCTCCGCCGCCGACAGCAGGAAGTCCACCCTCGATCCCTCCTCGCCGTAGGCAGCCTCGGCGCGAATGGAATCGTACCCGGCCAGGGCCGGCAGCCGGCCGGCGTGGAGGGCCTCGCGCACCAGTGCGTTGCTGCGGTGGGTGTTGATGCCCACGAGGCGGCCACCGTCAAGCTCGGTGAGCTCCCACGAGTAGGCATACTTGCGCGTGGGCGAGGGCGCGTGCACCAGCCATACCCGGCTGCCGGGCTCGGCGCAGCCGAGCATCGAGCCGGTGTTGGGGCAGTGGGCGGTGATCTGCACGCCATCCTCGAGGCGCACGTCGGCGAGAAAACGCTGGTGGCGCCGCAGCAGCGTGCCGGGCACCAGTGGCGTCTCAAAGCGCAAGCGCATCTCCCGGACCCGGTTGGCCTTCCGCAGAACGGAAAGGCGCGTGTTCCCGCAGCTCGTCCACGTAGTGGCCCACCCCGGCGGATTCGCGCGTCAGGAACTGGCGCACCGCGCGGCGGAACTGGGCATCGGCAATCCAGTGGGCCGATAGCGTGGTCACCGGCATCAGGCCCCTGGCGAGCTTATGCTCTCCCTGGGCGCCGCCCTCGAACCGGCCGATGCCGCGCTCGATGCAGAACTCGATGGCCTGGTAATAACAGGCCTCGAAATGCAGTCCGGGCACGAAGGCGGTGGTGCCCCAGTAGCGCCCCCACAGCGCCTCCGGCGTGAACACGTCCAGTGCGGCGCATAGCGGCTCGTGGTCGCGCCAGCCCGTCACCAGCAGCAGCGACTCCGGCATGGTATCGGCGATGCGCAGGAAGAACTCGAGATTGAGGTAGGGCGTGGAGTGGTGTTGGCGGTAAGTGGTTTCGTAGCAACGGAAGAAGAAGCGCCAGGCGGCCTCGGTGATGTCCCGTCCCACCGCGCGGGTGAAGTGCACGCCAGCCTCGCGCAGCCTGCGGCGCTCCTGCTTAACCTTCTTGCGCTTGTCGTGGTTCATCTGCCCGAGAAACTGCTCGAAGCTTTGGAAACCCTGGTTGTGCCAGTGAAACTGCACGCTCTTGCGCAGCATCAGGCCCTCGTCCTCCAGCAGCGCCGCCTCGGCGCCCGTGGGGAACAGGCAGTGCAGGCTCGAAACCTCCAGTTCCCCCGCAAGCTGCACCGCGGCACGGGCAAGCAGGCGGCGGTCCTCCTGAGCGAGGGCCAGCAGCCGGGGTCCCGTCACCGGGGTGAAGGGTACGGCCGACAGCAGCTTGGGGTAGTAGCGCTGCCCGGCGCGCTGCCAGGCATCGGCCCAGGCCCAGTCGAACACGTATTCGCCGTAGGAGTGGGCCTTCAGGTACAGCGGCAGGGCACCGGCGAGGCGGCATTGGCGCCGCAGCAGCAGGTACCGGGGCGTCCAGCCCGTGCCGGCACAGGCGGCACCGCTATCGTGCAGTGCATGCAGGAAGCCATGGGAGAGCAGCGGGTTGGGCCCGGCAAGGGAATCCCACTGGTCGGGCGGGACACCGGCCAGGGAGCCGGCGATCTCGA
>JBIIUM010000168.1:0-7134 GCA_044339985.1 Burkholderiales bacterium
ACGATGCCGGTGATGCGCCGCAGCCGGCCATCGGAGCCTTCCTCGGGTTTCACCACGCCGTAGCGGTTGGATTCCTCCGGCGGGATGGTCTGCACGGCCACCACGGAGGACTGGCGCTCCTGGTACACCTCCACCATCTGCGCCAGCACGGCAGGCTCGCCGTCGATCAGGTCGTCGGCCAGGATCACGGCGAAGGGGTTGTCGCCCACCACCGGGCGGGCGCACAGCACCGCGTGGCCGAGGCCGAGCGCCTCGGGCTGGCGCACGTACACGCAACTGACGTTGCGCGGCACGATGTCGCGCACCGCTTCCAGCAAGGAGGTCCGGCCGCGCGCTTCGAGTTCCGCTTCCAGCTCGTAGGCCTTGTCGAAGTGGTCTTCGATGGCACGCTTGTTCTTGCCGGTGATGAACACCATCTGGGTGATGCCGGCGCGCACTGCTTCTTCCACCGCGTACTGGATGAGCGGCTTGTCCACCACGGGCAGCATTTCCTTCGGGCTCGCCTTGGTGGCGGGCAGGAAGCGGGTGCCCAGGCCGGCGACGGGAAACACAGCGGTGGTGACAGGCTTCATGAATTGCGTCCCGGGGAAGGAGTCGGAGCGTGGGGGCATGGGGCCGGCAGCGCGTTAGCGATACCCCTCGCCAGCCCGTGCGAGCAATTCTAGCAAGGCGGTCTCGTCGAGAATACGAAGGCCCAGCGCCACGGCCTTCTCGTACTTCGATCCGGGCTCCGCGCCCGCCACCACGTAGCGGGTGCGGGCCGACACGCTGCCGGCCACCTTCCCCCCCAGGGCCTCGATGCGCGCCTTGGCCTGCTCGCGGCTCAGGGTGGGCAGCGTCCCGGTGAGCACGAAGCTGGTGCCCGCCAGGGGCAGTGGCGCCGCGGCTGCCCTGCCCGTGTGCTCTTCCCAGTGCACGCCTGCGGTCACCAGCGCCTGGATCACCTCGCGGTTGTGGGCCTCGCCCAGGAACTGGGCGAGGCTGCGCGCCACCACCGGCCCCACGTCGGGCACGGCCTGGAACGCCTGCTCGTCGGCTTCGAGCACCGCGGCCAGAGAACCGAAGTGCCCGGCCAGGTCCCGCGCCGTGGCCTCGCCCACGTTGCGGATGCCCAGGGCGAAGAGAAAGCGCGCCAGGGTGGTGCGGCGACTGTGGTGGATGGCCTGGTGCAGGTTGGCGGCGGATTTGTCCCCCATGCGATCGAGCGCGGCCAGCGTGGCCGGATCCAGGCGGTACAGATCAGCAGGGCTGTGCACCAGATGGGCGTCCACGAGCTGCTCCACCAGCCGCTCGCCAAGGCCCTCGATATCCATGGCGCGGCGCGAAGCGAAATGCAGCAGCGCCTGCTTGCGTTGCGCGGCGCAGTACAGGCCTGCGCTGCACCGGGACACGGCCTCACCCTCGGGGCGCACCACCGCCGAGCCGCACACCGGGCACTGCGCCGGCAGGATGAAAGGCACGGCGCCGCCGGGCCGGCGCGCCGTCACCACCGACACCACTTCGGGAATCACATCGCCGGCGCGGCGCACCACCACCGTGTCGCCCACGCGCACGTCCTTGCGGTGCACCTCGTCCTCGTTGTGCAGCGTGGCGTTGGTGACGGTGACGCCACCCACGAACACCGGCTTGAGGCGCGCCACCGGCGTGAGCGCCCCGGTGCGGCCCACCTGCACCTGGATGTCCAGAACCTCGGTGAGCTCCTCCTCGGGCGGATACTTGTGGGCCAGGGCAAAGCGCGGCGCCCGCGACACGTAGCCCAGCCGCGCCTGAAGGTCGAGGCGGTCCACCTTGTAGACCACCCCGTCGATGTCGAAGGGCAATTGGGCGCGCCGCGCGCCGATGCGGCGGTAGTAATCCAGCAGACCGTCCGCGCCGCGAACCACGTCGCGCTCGCCGCTCACCGGGAAGCGCAGCGATGCGAGCCACGCCATCTGCGCCCCATGGCGATCGGCAGGCACCGCGCCGCCTTCGGCGCGCCCGACGCCGTAGCAGAAGAAGGACAGCTTGCGCGAGGCCGTGACACGCGGGTCGAGCTGGCGCAAGGATCCCGCAGCCGCGTTGCGGGGATTGGCGAAGGATTTGTCACCGCGCGCTGCCTGGTCCTGGTTGAGGCGCTCGAAATCGCGCCTGAGCATGAGCACCTCGCCGCGCACCTCCAGCACCTCCGGCAACGCCACCCCGGTGATGGACAGGGGCACGGCGCGCACCGTGCGCAGGTTGGCCGTCACGTCCTCGCCGCTGCTGCCATCGCCGCGGGTGGCCCCTTGCACCAGTTGCCCCCGCGCGTAGGTCAGGCTCACCGCCAGGCCGTCGAATTTGGGCTCCACGGCATAGTCCACTTCGTCCACGCCGGCGAGCTCGCGCACCCGGCGGTCGAAGTTGCGCACATCGGCATCGTCGAAGGCGTTGCCCAGCGACAGCATGGGCACGGCGTGCTGCACTGTGGCGAAGGCCGCCACCGCGGCCCCGCCCACGCGCGCCGTGGGCGAGTCGGGCCGTTGCAGCCCGGGGTGCCCGGCCTCCAGAGCCTGCAACTCGCGAAACAGGCGGTCGTATTCCGCGTCCGGAATCTCGGGCGCATCGAGCACGTAATAAAGATGATTGTGGCGCTCGATCTCGGCGCGCAGGAAGGCGGCTCTGGCCGCGGCCTGCGGCGGTACCGCCATCAGCCGAACAGCCGTCGTGCCAGGGCGCTGCCGGGAGCAATACCGGCTTCGCTCATGCGGGCGTAGGCGCCCGCCACGACGCGCCGGGCGGCATCCAGACCGGCTTCCTCGAGGGTGCGGCGGTTATCGTCCACGATCAGCCCGCCGAGGGATTCAGCGAACTGCTGCGCGAGCGAAACCATGCGATCGTAGCTCGCCAGCCCGCCCGCGGCGCGCGGCGCGTCCAGCACGAAGGTGACACCCGGCGTGGTGAGGGTGGGCAGGGTTTCGGCGAAAAACGGCTCGGGGCCCTGGTTGTCGAGGATGAACCTGGGCACCCCTCCTTCGCCCTCGGCATGAAAGTGCCCGTCGGGCATGAGGCGCATGCCTGCGGACTCCGCCAGGGCACGGATGGCGGTGCCCTGGAACATCTGGCCTTTGCGTGCCACCACGCTCAGCCCCACGGTGATGTCCACCTCCGCGCACACGGTATCCAGCTGGCGAGCCCGAAGCTCGAAGGGCGCGGCGTCGGGAATCATCGCGTCGGCACCGGTCCGCGCAGCGAATCCTCGCAATGTCCTGGAAAACTCTTCCAGGTCGTGCATCGACGCAAACCCGCGACGGTCGGCCAGCAGCAAGCCGACCCGCAGGGTACGAAAGCGCCCCCCGGCCTGATCGGAAAGCGCCACCCACTGCCCGCTTGCCTCCTCCATTGCCGATAGTTCCACCGGGCGCAGCAGCCCGCCCAACTGCGACAGGAGCTCGTCGAGCGCTGCTTGAGGCAGGGGCTGCGGCGCTCGCAGCAGCGCCGGAAAATCCACGGCCAGCCCTGGCGACGTGGTGGCAGAAGCCGGGACCGGCGAGGCTGGGGACGCCGTGACCGGCGCATCCTCGCTGGCGGGCAGCGCGCCCGTGGCCTCGGCGGGCGGCACCGCCTCGGCTGTGGCGAGGGTGGCAAGAACCGGCAGAGAGGGCGCCTCCGGCCCAGACGCCGCGGGCAGGCGCGGCGAGCTCAGCGCCTCATCCATGAGCACATCGTCGCCGGGCTTTGGCAACGCGCGCTCGGCCATGCGCCGGAACGAGCGCTCCTGCAGGCGGTTGAAGGCGAACACGCCCGCCACCACCACGGCACCCAGCAACAACAAGCTCCAGCGCAGGTCGACTTCACTCATGGCTTCACCCCACCCTCTCAGGCCACCGCCTTTTCGTCTCGCATGCGCAGCGCTTCTTCCATGTCCACGGCCACCACCCGCGAAACGCCCGGCTCCGGCATGGTCACGCCCACCAGCTGGCGCGCCAGCTCCATGGTGATCTTGTTGTGACTGATGAAGATGAACTGCGTATGGTCCGCCATGGTGCGCACCAGATCGCAGAAGCGCACGGTGTTGCTGTCGTCCAGGGGCGCGTCCACCTCGTCGAGCAGGCAAAAGGGAGCGGGGTTGAGTCGGAACAGCGAAAACACCAGCGACATGGCCGTGAGCGCCTTCTCGCCGCCGGAGAGCAGGTGGATGGAGGCGTTCTTCTTGCCCGGCGGGCGGGCCACGATCTGCACACCGGCATCCAGAATCTCCTCGCCGGTCATCACCAGCCGCGCTTCGCCGCCGCCGAACAGCACCGGGAACAACTCGGCGAGATGGCGGTTGACCGCCTCGAAGGTGGCCTGAAGCCGCTCGCGGGTTTCGCGGTCGATGCGACGGATGGCGTCCTCGAGCGTGTTCATGGCCTCGGTGAGATCGGCCGACTGGGCGTCGAGGAAGCGGCTGCGCTCGCGGGCGTTGCCCAGTTCCTCCAGGGCCGCGAGGTTCACGGCGCCCAGGGCAGCCAGTTGCTCGTTCAGGCGCCCGATGTCGCCCTGCAAGGTCCCGGGGCGCGGCGCCCCGGGCAGCGCTTCGGCCAGGGCTGCCTCGTCCGCATTGGCCTCGGCCAGCTGCTGGGCGAAGTTCTCCTCGGCCAGCCGCGCCTCCTGCTCCTTGAGCCGCTGTTCGCCCAGTCGATTGCGCAGGGGCTCGAGCCCCTGCTCCACCGCCAGGCGCTGCTGCTGGGCGCCGCGCAAGGCTGCCTCTGCCTCGGCAAGTCCATCGCGCAGCGCGGCGAGCCTCTGCTCGCAGGCTTGCCTGGCCGACAGCGCCGCACTCATGCGCCCAGCGATGGGGCCTTCGTCGAAGGAGGCAGCTTCCTGCTCGGCCTCACCCAGACCGTGCCGGGCGCGCCCGATCGCCTCGAGGGCTGCGGCACAGGCAGTTTCGAGCTCCGCGATACGGGCACCTGCGGAACGGGCTTCGAAGACACTGTCCCTGGCCTGACGCTCGGTGTCCGCGGCACGCTCCCGGGCCTGGCCGAGCTGCTCGTCCACGCCGCGGTAGTCCCGCTGCGCCTGCGCCAGCGCGCCCTCCAGCGACGCAAGCCGCTGCTCCGTGGCGTCGAAGGTGGAGGCGGCCGCGCCCAGCGCCTCGGCCTCGGCGGCGCGTTCCGCACCGATGGCGGCAAGCTCGCGCTCGATCTGGGCGCGCCGGCTGCTGGCCTGGGCGTACGCCTGGGCCGCCCGCACTTCCTCCAGTTCGACGCCATGGCGGCGCTGCGCCAGTTCCGCGCAGGAGGCGCGCAACTGCTCCATGCGCTTGCGCTGCTCGGCGAGTTCGGCCTGCCCCGCGGCCATTTCGCGGCGCGCGTCGCTCCACTGCGCCTCCAGCGGCGGGATCTCGCCATCGAGCTGCTCGATTTCGCGCTTGCGCTCCAGCAATCCGTGGATCTCGGAGTCGGGGGCGTGAAAGCCTGCGGAGCGCGGGGTGAACAGGTGCCCTTCCTTGGCCACCACCGACTCGCCAGGTGCCAGTTGAGCCGCGGCAGCCCGGGCAAGCGGCGCCGAGGGCGCGGCAAACACCCCGTGGAGCCATTCGCCCAACACCGCGCGCACACCTGGGTCATCGATTTCCACGCAATCGAGCAAACGCTCGAGGCCAGCCGGAGCGGCCGGCAGGGCTTGCGTCCCACTGCCCACATCGGCTCGGTAGACCGCGAGCTTGCCTGGGGGCGAGGCGCCAAACCAATCGGAAAGGGCCGCCGGTTCATCCACCTGAATGGCATTGAGCCGCTCGCGCAGAACCGCTTCGAGGGCATCCTCCCAGCCGGGGCGCACACGTACCTTTTGCCAGAGCTTCGCGCGGTTCGACAGCCCGTGCTGGCCCAGCCAGGCACTCATCTGCTCGCTGGCGCCCACCTGCTGCTGGAGGCTGAAAAGCGCGTGCCGCCGGGCCTCCAGCGCGGCGCGTCGCTGCTGGAGCTCCTGCGCGCGATGCGACAGCCGCTGAAGCTGCGCCTCCCGCGCCGGCAACGCCGCCTCGGCAGACTGGAGGCTGGTGCGCTGCACCGAAAGCTGGGTCTCCAGTTCGCCGCCTTGTGCCTTTAGGCGTTCCACCTCGCCGGCATCGGGCAGCACGGTGGAGGCGAGCTCCTGGGACAGGCGCTCGCGCCGGCTGTCCAGTTGGGCCATGACCCGCTCGGCGTGTCCGCGGCGCGTGGCCGCCACGTCCCGCTCGCCGCGGGCAGCGGCCAGGCCCTGCTGAGCCGCCTCGGCCCGGGCGCGTGCCTCGCGATAGGCCTGTTCGGCGGCGGGCAGGGCTTCGCGCGCCGCTGTTGCTGTCTCGGCGTGCTGTGCCGCCGTTGCCTCCGCGGCGACGCGCCGTTGGCGCGCCTGGGCCAGCGCGGCATCGAGCTGGGCATGCCGGGAGGTCTGCTCGGCAATCTGCTTGGCGAAGGCGTCGCGCCTGGAAAGAGCGCGATCGCGGTTTGTTCGCAGGAACTGCAGCTCCTGTTCGACGCGCGCCAGTTCGGCGTTGGTTTCGTAGAGCTGGCCCTGGGCAGCGTGGACCGCCTCTCCCGCAGCGTAATGTTCCTCGCGCAGCGACTCCATGCGCTTGTCGGCGTCACGCAGCGCGGCGCCGGACTCCTCGATCTGCACCGTGAGGGACTCGATCTCGCGGGCCGCCTTGAGCCGCGCGGTGGCCGCCTCGTTCCGGCGGATGGTCCACAGCAGATGCTGGGTGCGGCGAAGCCGCGCTTCCAGGTCGCGATACCGCTCGGCGGCCTCGGCCTGCGCTTCGAGGTGGGCGATCTGGGTCTTGAGTTCGCCTCGGATGTCGTCCACGCGCAACAGGTTCTCGCGGGTGTCGTCCAGCCGCGCTTCGGTCTCCTTGCGCCGGTCGCGGTAGCGGGACACGCCGGCCGCCTCTTCGAGGAACACTCGTAATTCCTCGGGCTTGGCCTCCACCACTCGCGAGATCATGCCCTGCTCGACGATGGCATAGGCGCGCGCCCCAAGCCCGGTGCCGAGGAAGATGTCGGTGACGTCTCGACGGCGCACCGCGGTATTGTTGATGAAGTAGGTGGACTGGCCGTCGCGCTCCAGCACGCGCTTGATGGCGATTTCCGCGTACTGGGACCATGCGCCCGCAGCCTTTCCGAGGCTGTTGTCGAAGACGAGTTCGACGCT
>JBIIUM010000038.1:0-22738 GCA_044339985.1 Burkholderiales bacterium
AGGGCATGGACACCACCCGCGCCCGCACGCCGCGCTGGGCCAGCAGCGCCCGCGCGCCCGTGGCCAGCGCCACCTCCGAGCCGGTGGCAATGATCACCACCTGGGGCGCGCCGCCCTCGGCCTCGGCAAGCACATAGCCGCCGCGGCCGATGGCGGCCAGCTGGGCCGCATCGCGCGGCTGGTGCGGCAGATTCTGGCGCGACAGCAGCAGCGCGGTGGGACCATCGGCGCGCTCGATGGCGCTGCGCCAGGCCACCGCGGTTTCCACCGCATCGCACGGGCGCCACACGCTCATGTTCGGGATCAGCCGCAGCGAGGCCGCATGCTCCACTGGCTGGTGGGTGGGGCCGTCTTCACCCAGGCCGATGGAATCGTGGGTGAGCACGTGGATCACGCGCTGGCGCATGAGCGCCGCCAGGCGCAGGGCATTGCGGGCGTAGTCGCTGAACACCAGGAAGGTGCCGCCGTAGGGGATGAAGCCACCGTGCAGGGCCAGGCCATTCATGATGGCCGCCATGCCGAACTCGCGCACGCCGAAGAACAGGTAGTTGCCGCCCTCGGCGCCCACCGCCTTCGAGCCCTTCCACCAGGTGAGGTTGGAAGCCGCCAGGTCGGCCGACCCGCCCACCAGGGCGGGCAGGTGCGGGCCAAAACCGTCGAGGGCGTTCTGCGAGGCCTTGCGGGTGGCAATGGTCTCGCCCTTGGCCGCCACGGCCGCCACGAAGGCATCGGCGGCCTCTTTCCAGCCTGGCGGCAGGGCGTTGTCCATGCGCGCCAGGAAGGCGGCAGCCCGTTCGGGAAAGGCCGCGGCGTAGGCCTCGAAGCGCTCGGCCCAGGCCCGCTCGCGGGCGGCGCCAGCCTCGCGCCCGTCCCACGCGGCGCGCACGTCGGGCGGAATGTCGAAGGGCGGATGGGGCCAGCCGATGACCTCGCGGGTGGCGGCCACTTCCTCCGCCCCCAGCGGCGCGCCGTGGGCGGCGCCGGTGTTGGCCTTGCGCGGCGAGCCCTTGCCGATGACCGTCTTGCAGCAGATGAGGGTGGGGCGGTCCTGGGCGGCCAGGGCCTCGCGGATGGCGCCGTCCACGGCGGCCGGGTCGTGGCCGTCCACCGGCCCGATCACACGCCAGCCGTAGGCCCGGAAGCGCGCCGGCGTGTCGTCGGTGAACCACTGCTCGATGGAGCCCTTCTCCGAATCGATGGAAATGCGGTTGTCGTCGTACAGCGCGACCAGCTTCCCGAGCTTGAGCGTGCCGGCGAGCGAGCAGGCCTCGTGGGAGATGCCCTCCATGAGGCAGCCATCGCCCAGGAACACCCACGTGCGGTGATCCACGATCTCGTGCCCGGGGCGATTGAACTCAGCGGCCAGCAGCCGCTCGGCGAGCGCCATGCCCACTGCATTGGCGATGCCCTGGCCCAGCGGCCCGGTGGTGGTTTCCACGCCCGGCGCGCAGCCCACCTCGGGGTGCCCCGGGGTGCGCGAGTGCAACTGGCGAAAGCGCGCCAGATCGTCCAGGGACAGGTCGTAGCCGCGCAGGTGCAGCACCGCGTACAGCAGCATGGAGCCGTGGCCGTTGGACAGCACGAAGCGGTCGCGGTTGGGCCACGCGGGATTGGCGGGGTTGTGCGAGAGGTGATGACGCCACAGCACCTTGGCGATTTCGGCCATGCCCATGGGCATGCCGGGGTGGCCGGAGTTGGCTTTCTGGACGGCGTCCATGGCCAGCGCGCGCACGGCGTTGGCGAGGGGAGAAAAGGTGGGCATGGCGGCAGGGCTGGGAAAGGAAGAAACCCTCGCGAACCGAGGGGTGCGCGATTCTAGCCGAAGGGGTGGGCAAACCCGCTGGCGGGCGGCCCGCGCGCGGCCGCTACTTGCCGCCGCAGTACTGGCCAAAGCCCTCGGGTGTGTTGGGAAACCCGCGCTGCGCCGCCAGCTCCCAGGGGCGGGTGCAAGCCTTGTCGCGCTCGCACCAGCGATAGCCCGCGGAGCCGATGCAGCCGTGGGCATCGCGATCGGCGCCCACCGCCACGGGGGCAGGCTGCACCGTGGCGGGTTCACCGCAGCCGCAGACGGCCAGGGCGGTGAACAGCACGGCGGCGATGGTTACGTGTGTGTTTGCCATGAGGAACCCTCCCGTTATCGCACCCCGTCCCGCGCCGGAATCGGGGGCGGCTGCGTCACAAAAAGAAGAAGTACACGGCTGCCCATGCGCGCCGCACCTCGCGCGCGGTGCCGATCAGGTGGCCGCTCGAAGCCCGGACGCTGCCGTCGGATTCCACCCGGCCCAGCAGACGGCCGCTGGAATCGCGCACCTCTCCGTGGGCCTCCACCGTGCCCAGCAGCGACCCGGAAGCTCCCCTGAGCTGGCCGGAGGCCACGAGAGAGAACAGCTTGCGGCCCGAAGCGTCGCGCACGGCGCCATCGGCTTCGAAACGCAGCAGAAGCCGCCCCGATACGTCGCGCAATTCGCCGTTGTAGTCGAGCCGGGCCACCGTCCGCCCGTCGGAGGAACGCAGCTCGCCGGCAAAGGCCATGGCGGCCCACAACGCCAGGGCAAGGGCTGCGAGCCGGCGGTGCCACGGGAGTGCGCAACGCCGGGGCCCGCGCAGGTCCGACGCGGTTGCCCGGGCTATGGCCGTGAACGAGGCCACGGGGATTTGCGAAACGTTCGATCAATCACCCGCGGGGTAAGCCCCCGGGTGATGGTGGCGGACCTTGCCCCAATGGGAATCGCTTGCGATGTGGCGAGGCGCTGCATGGATCACTCCCGAAAAAGCCGCTTTTGCAGCGGGCTCAGGCGCCTCGGCTCGGGGGCAACACCCCATCCCCACCCATCACCAGCGCCTGGCTCTGCACCGAGCGCACGTACTCCGGCCGCGGCGAGGGCACCTCGCGTGGCGCATTGTTGCTGCGGTTGTACACCGTGTAGACGTGCCAGCGGTCGTGCCGCGAGAGGTTGTGGCCCGAGGCGTGCAGGATATTGCAGTGGAAAAACACCACCGTGCCCGGCTTGCC
The DNA here is from genome assembly GCA_044339985.1 of Burkholderiales bacterium. Taxonomy (GTDB): domain Bacteria; phylum Pseudomonadota; class Gammaproteobacteria; order Burkholderiales. The sequence continues at coordinate 3,014 of JBIIUM010000038.1, forward strand.
CAGGATGGGCACGGGCTCGGGGCTGTTTTCCATGAGGCGCAGCAGGTCGGGCTTGGGCACCACCCACAGCCGGTAGGCGGTGGTGCGGTCGTCCATCTCGGACTCGATGTAGCCCACCTTCTGGCTGCCGGGGATGAAGTACAGGCAGCCGTTCATCTCGGTGGCCTCGTCCAGCATCACCAGCGCGGTGGTCATGTGCGGCTCGGCGATACCATCGCGCTTCCAGGCGCCGTAGTCCTGGTGCCACTGCCACACGCTGCCGTCTATGGCTGACTTGAGGTTGCACTCGGTGTGGTGGATATAGAGCGCCGGGTCGTCCAGCAGCTGGCGGGCGCTGCCCAGCAGCCGCGGCGAGAGCGCCGCGGCCCGGAACAGAGGCGAGGCGGTGGGGCTTTCGGCGTCGTGCACCCGGTAGATGGTCTTGGCCGTGCCGCCCGAGCGCTCGCGCACCAGATGATCGGTGTCGATGGCCTGGATGCGATGGAGCTCGGCCTTCATGGCGGCGACTTCTTCGGCGGAGAAGAGGTCGGGGAGGAGGAGGTAGCCATCGTGGTGGTAATGGCCGACTTGCTGTGGGGTGAGCATGGACGATTGTGGATAGTGAGCGGAATCGGGGCGAGCGGCGGAACGTTGGTTTGCGGGTGGTCTTTCCCGACACGGTAGAGCAGATAGCCCTCGTTACTCACCGGTCCCGCAACACGCTGAACTCCCGAAACAACTGAGCCGGGAGCGGTGGGCAAACACGCCAAGTGATGCTCATGGGCCGGCTTCCCTCCGCGCTTTCCAGAACAACAGGCCCACATGCCCAGTACGGGTCTGCCTTGCGAACCCGCACGAACAGCTGGAATGTCCATCCGTTAATCGCGCTTTCCATGTATCGGCGACCTGCAGGAGTGTCCGGCCCCGCGCTGTTCTGAGATTGCCAGTGAAAACGCTCGGCGCTGATGGCGTAGTCCTGGTAAGCAATGCGATCGTGATAGCCCTCACTCTTGTCCAGCGTGACGAAGAGTAGTTCTGTCTTGCGCTGCGAGAGCGCCAGAACACCCGCTTGGAAGGGCACGCGACGCGCGGAAGTGAGCCATCCCACGGCTGTCAAGATCTCTCTGATGCCGTACCGCGAATGCAGGATCAGGGGGGTGTCTTCCAGGCCCGGCAGAGGCATGGTGCAAAGGGAATTGGTGGCCTCCAGCCAACACCCGAGCTCGACGAATTCCTTCACGACAGGTTCGTGTGCTCTTAGCCGCGCCAAGAAAGTGGCTGCGTCGCCTGTCTGCTCGTGCCGACCATCAATCTGATACGAAAGCATCTGCAGCAGGTCTCGCTCCCGTTCGGTTGCCGATTCGATGGCATTCAGTAGCGCGGGCAGTCGGCCGAGCAGGGTGAGGCGGGCAGGATCGTCCAGGTGCAAGAGGTCACCCGCGCGGCGGCTGAAGTACTCTTCCTCGGGACCAGGATCGCCCGTCAGCAAGCCCGCGTCCCGTTTCAACGCGGTCCACCCGCTGCGCGCGCTACCCGTGCTGACCCGGTAAACATCCCCCAGCTCAAGAGCCTGGTCGCGAAGAAAATCAGCCAGGCGCACGGCGCTCCGACCATTCAACGCCGCGTAGCTCTGTAATTCGCTCTTCATGCGGCGCCAACTCTGTTGCGTGAGCGCTCGCAGGCTGTCCAGTACCCGCTCGCGCGCCTGCTTTTGCAGATGGATGTGGCAACCGGGCGGCAGGCCGCCAAAGCCATTTTCGACGGCATCCATTAGCTCGCGCCTCGTAAGACCTGTAATGCTGGACAGCAGCCGGTCGAAACGGAAGTCGGACCGGTGCTGCCCCACGAAATCGAGAACGAGGCAACCGTCTTTCTTCGGTGCCAGGCGCAGGCCGCGGCCGAGCTGCTGCTGGAAAAGCACCGGACTTTGCGTAGGCCGCAGCAGCAGGAGCGTGTCCACCATAGGGAGGTCGATGCCCTCGTTGAACAGATCCACCGTAACGAGGGCGCAGACCTCTCCGCTGGCCAAGCGCTGCGGCGCACGTCGCCGCTCGGCGGCCGACGTGGTCCCCACCACGCAGGCAGCCGGGAGACCGGCGCGGTTCAGGTACTCCGTCATGAACTCGGCATGCGCGACCGACACACAAAAGACCAGCGCCTTGTTACGCCTGGGCTCGGAAGCAAGGCGCATCCATTCCTTCACGACCAGCCGGGCACGGACGTGATTGGTGCCGATGAGTTCATCGATTACCGTGCGTTCACCGGGCTGGTCCCAGGGCACCGACGAAAAATCGGTCTCATCGTCACAAGCGTAGTACTCGAAAGGGGCGAGCAGCTGAAGATCCAGCGCATGCCATAGGCGAAGTTCAACCGCGGGGCTTCCGTCGGGACGGAAATCGAAGTAAGGCGACAGTGGCTGGCCATCACTACGCTCTGGCGTTGCCGTAAGGCCCAGAAGATTGGTCGGCCGAACAGTTCGGGCAAACGCATCGAAGCGATCGGCTGCGAGTCGATGGCACTCGTCGACCACGACGGTGTGCCAATGGGAGGCACCGAACATGGTGACCAGGTCGCGGCTTGTAACGCTGTCAATGGTGGCGAACAGATGATCATGCTGGACAGGCTCATGCGCGCCAGCGAGCAGATCTCCAAAGTCGGGATCGCGCAGCACTTCGCGGTAGGTACGCAGGGCTTGGCGCAGGATCTCTTCGCGGTGAGCCACGAAGAGCAGCCGCGGGCGACCGCCAACCTTTGCGCAGGTGGTGCGATAGTCGAACGCAGCCACGACGGTCTTTCCGGTACCCGTCGCGGCAACCACGAGGTTTCGGTGCCGTCCGTGCGCACGCTCGGTGGCCAGCTGATCCAGCATTTCCTGTTGATATGCCTTGGGCTGCAGGTCGAAGAATCCCAAGGGCGGTGACATGGCATCGCCTTGAATGCCGACAGTCTCGCGTTCAATCGCGGCCGCGAGTGCCTGACGGTGCACAGCGTTGCGGGGGTCGTAGCGCTGGAACTCGCTATCGGCCCATAGCGTCTCGAAATGCGCCTGTGCTCGCGTGAAAACGGCGGCCTGGCCGCGCTGCGTAATCTTCACCGTCCACTCAAGGCCACCGGTCAATGCCGCGCCCGTGAGGTTTGCGCTTCCAATGTAGGCTGACCCAAAGCCTGTGGCGCGATGGAACATCCATGCCTTGGCGTGCAATCTTGTGCGGCGGCCGTCCAGCGATACGCGTACTTCGCAGCCGGGTAGCTGGGCCAGATCATCCAGCGCGCGGACTTCGGTAGCGCCCATGTAGGTGGTTGTGAGAATGCGGATTCGAAGTTCTTGGGACTGGATCTCGCTGCCCTGGGCAGTGACCTGATGCAGAACATCCAGCAGCTTTCGGACACCCGAGACGGTGATGAAGCTGACAAGAATGTCGATGCGGTTGCTTGACGCGAGCTCGCGGCGGATTTCTTGCAGCAAGGACGGCGAACCCTTGCCGGCGGTGAACAGCCAGGGTGCTAGCAGGCCGAGTTCCGGTGGAATCAGACTGGCTGGCGTGCGGTGTACCGCGCGCAGAAGCCTGGGTGGTGGGGCGAGCAAGTCGATGTGAGAGGCGGCAACGCTGGCGCGATCCGCGCCCCCCAGCCTCTGGCGCAACCACACCAGTAGATCGTTCACCAGCGCCAGCTGTCTGTGGGCTGCCTCGGCACCCTCGCCCGGCAGGTCTTCTAGCAAGGAAGAAAGCTGCCTTGCGAGGGCGTCGGACAGGAAGTCCGCCGCGTCCCCCGCCACCGGCTGGACCTGGCGCTGGGCAGTCGCGTCGCTCGCCAGCAGGCGCTCGAGGTTTTCGGTCAGCAGCAGGTCGTACAAGCCTGACGGAAGGGGCGACGAGTTCATCACTTAGCCTTTGGTGGTCGCGATAGCGCTTTCAGCACCAGCTACCGGCTTGTGGCCCGCGTTCCATCATCCGGTGAGGTTACGGTGTTCGGTTTCGGGTCTACCGCCAACCCTTACTCCTTCTGACTCCTCGGCAACACCACCCCCAGTTGCCGCAGCTTGCGGTAGAGGTGCGTGCGCTCCAGGCCCACGTGCTCGGCCAGGCGGCTGACATTCCCGCCGGCGCGGGCGATGTGGTACTCGAAATACATTTTTTCGAAGGCGTCGCGGGCGGTGCGCAGGTCGGTGTCCAGGGGAAGCCCGCCCAGGGCGGCCGAGGCACCGTCGCCCTGCTGGCTGAGGGTGGCGCCCACGTCGGCGGGCGTGATTTCGGCGCCGCCGGCGGCAAGGGCGGCGGATCTCACCACCGCCTCCAGTTGCGCCAGGTTGCCGGGCCAGGGATACATGCGCAGCTGGTTGAGGGCAGCGGTGCTGAGGGTGCGCTGGGGCGCTTGTTTCGATTCCACCAGGCGGCCCAGGATCAGGCTGGCAATTTCAGGCACGTCATCGGGGTGTTCGCGCAGCGGCGGCAGGCGCAGGGTGACGGCGCCAAGGCGGGCGAACAGCTCGGGCAGGAACTCGCCGGCGGCCACGCGAGCGGGCAGGTGGGCCAGGGCGGTGGCCACGATGCGGGCGTCGGCGCGCTGCAGGTGGGGCAGGTGGGCCAGCAGCTCGGCCTGGGTGGCGGCGTCCAGGCGGTCCACCCCCGGCAGGTAGAGCGTGCCGCCGGCGGCTTCGCCCGCGGCCACGCCGGCCAGAAAGGCGCGCAGCGCCTGTTCGCCGGGTGCGGGGTGCCAGGGCATGTGGCCGCGATGCAGGAAGCGGGCGCACAGCTCTTCGCCGCTGCCGGGCTCACCCAGCAGCAGCACGGGCTCGTGCAGCTCGCGAACGCGCTCCAGACGCAGGCGCAGCTCGGCCACGGGGCCGCTGCGGCCCAGGAAGGCAAGGGTTTGGGCGGCTGCGGGCACGGCGGCGACGCCGCGCGCCAGGGCCTTGTCCACGGTGGCGATGAGCTTCTGCAGTGCGATGGGCTTTTCCAGGAAGCCCACGGCGCCGATGCGCGTGGCCTCCACGGCCGTTTCGATGGTGCCGTGGCCGGACATCATGATCACCGGCATGGTGAGCTGGCCGCTGCCCGCCCATTCCTTGAGCAGGGTGATGCCGTCGGTGTCGGGCATCCAGATGTCCAGCAACACCAAGTCGGGGCGGGCGCGGCCGCGGGCGCGGCGGGCTTCGGCGGCGCTGCTGGCCACGCTTACGCTGTGACCTTCGTCGGCGAGGATTTCGCCCAGCAGCTCGCGGATGCCGACTTCGTCGTCCACTACCAGGATCTGGCTCATGGGGCGCTCCGGAACTCAGGCGTTGGCGGCGCGCAGCAGCGCGTCGCGGGGCGCAGCGGCGGCGGCGGCGGGCAGCAGAATGCTTACCCGGGCGCCGGCGCCCGGCAGGTTTTCCACGCGCACGCTGCCGCGGTGTTCTTCCACGATTTTGTGCACGATGGCCAGGCCCAGCCCGGTGCCGCCGGGTTTGGTGGTGACATAGGGCTCGAAGGCGCGTCCCATGAGCTCGGGCGGAAACCCCGGGCCGTTGTCGGCCACGCGCAGCGCCACGCGCTCGCCGACGGGCTCCACGCTTACGGTAAGGCGCGGCGATGACACGCCCGCCACGGCATCTTCAGCGTTGCGCAGCAGGTTGTGGATCACCTGGCGCAGCTTGGCGGGGTCGCCGCACACGGCGGGCGTGCCGGGCACCACGTCCAGCGCAATGCGCACGCCGGTGGCCTCGTACAGCCCCAGCACCTCGCGGGCCAGGGCGTCCAGTTCGAGGGTTTCGAGCCGGGTTTCGGGCATGCGCGCGTACTGGCTGAAGGCGTCCACCATGCCCTTGAGGGCCGTGACCTGGGCGACGATGTTGCTGGTCAGTCGCGCCAGCATTTCGGCGTCGGCCTCTTCGAGCCGCGGGCGCAGGCGCTGCTGCAGGCGCTCGGCGGAGAGCTGGATGGGCGTGAGCGGGTTCTTGATTTCGTGGGCAAGCCGGCGCGCCACTTCGCCCCAGGCGGCCTGGCGCTGGGCTGCCAGCAGGCGGGTGATGTCGTCGAACACGGCCACGGCGCCGCCCGAGCCCATGCCCCCGGCACGCACCAGCAGCGTCAGCTCGCCGGCTTCGGCGGGGAAGGTGATCTGGCGCTCCCACTCGCCGTCGCGGGGTTGCGACAGCGCTTCGCGCAGCGGCGCGGCCATGGCTTCGAGCCGCGGGTCGGCGCTTGCCCACTGCGCCAGCGGCGCGCCGATGAGGCCGGCGAGATCAACGCCCAGGATGCGGCTGGCGCCGGGGTTTGCCAACAGCAGGCGCTGCTCGCCGTCGAAGGCCACCACGCCGGCGGATAGGTTGGCGAGAATGCTCTCCAGCGAGGTTTTGGCGGTTTCGAGCTGCTGCTGGTAGCGCTGGCTGTCGCGCTGGGTTTCGCCCAGCAGGCGGGTCATGGAGTTGAAGCTCTGGGTGAGGATGCCCAGCTCGTCGTACGAGCGCACCGGGGTGCGCTGGCTGAAGTCGCCCTGGGACACGGCGCGGGTGCCCTCGGCCAGAACCCCCAGGGGGGCGGACAGCCGCTGGCTGAAAAGGATGGCCAGCAGCAGCGCCGAGAGCAGCGCCAGCAGCAGCGCCAGGGTTAGGGTAAGGGCGTACAGGCGCTTGAGCGGCAGGCGCGACAAGGCGAGCTCCTGATAGTCGCCAAAGGCATCCTGCACGGCCTCGGCGTCGCGGGCGATTTTTTCGGGCACGCGCTGCACCAGTTGCAGCGACTCGGGCGAGCCCAGGGTGTTTACCGGCACGATCACCCGCAGCAACAGCTCGCCCGCGGGCCCCGCCACGATGCCGCTGTAGCTGCGCTGCAGGCGCAGCTCGCGCAGCTGGGCGGGCGTGGGCATTTCGGGCGCCATGACCGATTCGTCTTCGTGGGAAAAGGCCAGCACGCGGCCGCTGCCGTCCAGCACCGCGGCGCCCTGCGCGCCGGCCTGCTCGCGCAGGGCGGTGAGCATGCGCGCCTGCTGCACGGGCGGGCGCTCGGACAGCGACAGCGCCATGACATCGGCCTTGGCGCGCAGATCGCGCAGCATGTTGTCCAGGGCGTTGCGGCCCAGGGCCATGCCGCCATCCAGGGCGCGCTCCACGCGCACGTCGAACCAGGTGTCGATGGAGCGCGCCAGAAACTGCACGCTCAGTGCGTACACCATCACCCCGGGCAGCACTGCCACCAGCGCGAACAGCAGCACCAGGCGCAGGGTGAGGCGGGCGCCGAACACCCGCTGGCGCAATCGCCGGCGCAGGATCAGCAACTGGTAGCCCACCAGAATCACCAGCGCCACCGTCACCGCCACACCGGCCGCCAGCACCTGGGGCAGGCGGCCCGCCAGCGCCGGGCTGTTGTCGCTGGCGGTTGAAAGCAGCCACAGCAGCAGGGCGCCCAGCGCGATGGCGCCAAGGGTGAGCAGGCGGCCCGCCCCGGAGGCGAGCGCTACGCGAAACCGCTTCAGAGGCAGCCTCACGGGAGCACCGCCCAGCGGTGCCACTCGGAGGCCAGAGTCCAGCCCTTGGAGGCGATTGCGTTGAGCTGGAAGGGCTTCGGCAGCGCCGCGGTGTCCAGCCGCATGCGCAGGCGGGCGGTGTATTCGCGCCCCGCTTCGAGCTGGTCGCGCGGCGCAACGAAGCGGCCGCGCACCTGGCTGAGCAGCGCCAGCGCTTCGGCCAGGCTGTCCACGCTTTGCGACAGCGCGCCCGCCGACACCCGGTACTGGCGCGTGAGCGCGTTATAGGTAAGGCGGTAGTTCTGCTCGAACTCCGCCACGGTTTTGTCCCACATGTACCAGCGCTCGGCGCGCAGGGCGAACTCGGTGACGAAGGTGAGCGCCACGCCCTTGGCAAGGGCGTCTTCGAGAACGTCGCCCAGCACCAGCTGGAAGGCGGCGTCGAGGTACCAGCCGTCCGCGGCCAGGCTCAGGTCGGCGGCGCGCACGTACAGCGTGGGCTCGGCCGCGCGGGGGCGCGACGGCAGGCCCACGGCCAGCAGCACGGCCGCAGCCAGCAACCGGCGCCGGGCGGGGCTAGCTGGCGCGCTTCTCGAGCAAGGCGTAGAAGAAACCGTCATGGTCTTGGTCGGGAAGCAACAATCCGGTGCCTCCAGGAAGCGCCTCGGGTACGAGGCGCCGGGCGCCGCTGTGACACGACAGGAACGCGTCCACGGTGCCGGTGTTTTCTTCGGCAAACACCGAGCAGGTGGCGTACAGCAATGTACCACCCGGCTCGAGCACCTGCCACAGGGCTTCGAGCAGGCGGCCTTGCTCGCGCGCCAGGGCCGGGAGGTCGGATTCGCGCCGCAGCCATTTGGCGTCGGGATGGCGGCGCACCACGCCCGATGCGCTGCAGGGCGCATCGAGCAGCACGCGGTGAAAAGGCTGGCCGTCCCACCACGTGTCCAGGCGGGCCGCGTCGGCGCAGCGCCATTGCGCGCTCAACCCCAGACGCTCGAATTGATGGCGGGCTTCCTGGAGGCGCTCGCCGTCGCGATCCAGGGCCAGCAGTTGCACCTGGGCGCGCTCCAGCAGGTGGGCAGCCTTGCCGCCGGGGGCGGCGCAGGCGTCCAGCACGCGCTCGCCGTCGCGGGGGTCCAGCAGAAGGGCGGCCCACTGGGCGCCGGCATCCTGCACCGACACCAGTCCCTCGTGAAAACCGGGCAGCTGGCGCGAGGGCACGGGCTGATCCAGCAGCAGCGCGCCGTTGGCGAGACAGCGATGGGCCAAGCCGGCTTGGTCCAGCCGCTCGGCGTAGGCGGCGGGTGCGATGCGCCGCGCGTTGGGCCGCAACGCCATGGGCGGATGACCCAGCCCGGCGCACAGCACCGCTTCGGCCTGCGCATCGCCCAGCTGGGCGCGCAGGCGATCGATCCACCAGACGGGATGGCTCCAGCGGCCTTCGGGGGTGGCGCGGGCAGCGGACAGCAGCGCCTCACGCTCGCGCAGGAACCGGCGCAGCAGGGCGTTCACCAATGCGCCGGCGGAGCCGCGCCCGGTCTGGCGCGCGGCGGCCACGGCTTCGTCCACGATGGCGTGAGGCGCGGCCCTGGTGCGGGTCAACTGGTACAGGGCCACCAGCAACAGGGCTTCCACGGCGGTTTCGGCCGGCGGCCGGACGGCCATGAGCCGCACCAGCGCGCGCAGGCTGCCCAGGTGGCGCAGGCTGCCCTGGGTGAGATCGAGCAGCGCGCCGCGGGCCTCGGGCGGTAGTTCGGCGCGCCGGGCGGGCAGGGCGCGCGCCAGGCTGTGGCCACGCAGCACCATGTCCACCAGGCCGGCAGCGGCCTGTTGCACCTCACGCAAGAGCGATGCTCCGCGGCGGGCCGGCTGCGCCCACGATCGCGCCCCTCACGGACCGTCGGCGAACACGGTGCCGGGCGGCAGGGCAAACCCCTGCAGGAAAGCGCCGGCCGGAAGGCGGCGGCCCCCGGGGCGCTGCAGTTCGAGAAGTCGCAACACGCCCTCGCCGCAGGCCACGCGCACACCATCGGGGCCGCTCTCCAGCACGGTGCCGGGAGGCGCCGTGGCGGCGCCGGCTTCGACGCGGGCGTTCCACAGCTTGAGGGGTTCGTCTCGCACCCGGGCGAGGGCGCCGGGAAACGGGTCGAAGGCGCGTACCTGCCGGTGGAGCTGCGCGGCCGGGTGTTGCCAGTGGACGGCGGCTTCTTCGCGGCGCAGCTTGGCGGCGTATGTGACGCCGTCATCGGGCTGCGGCACGGGTACGAGAGTGTGGAGCTGCGCGAGCGCCTGCACGATGAGGCGCGCGCCCAGGCGGGCCAGACGGTCGTGCAGGGCGCCGGCCGTTTCTTCGGGGCCGATGTCCAGGCCTTCCGACAGCAGCACGGGCCCGGTGTCGAGGCCGGCCTCCATGCGCATGATGCACACGCCGGTGCGGTGATCGCCGGCCAGCACTGCGCGCTCGATGGGTGCGGCGCCGCGCCAGCGCGGCAGCAGCGAGGCGTGGATGTTGAGGCAGCCTTGGGGCGGCAGGTCCAGCACCGCCTGGGGCAGGATCAGACCGTAGGCGGCCACCACCAGGAGTTGCGCACCGCTTTCCTTCAGGGGCTGGCTGGCATCGGCGGGCTTGAGCGATGCCGGTTGGTGCACGGGCAGGCCGTGTTGCAGCGCCACCTGCTTCACGTCGCTGGGCTGCAGCGCGAGGCCGCGCCCCGCGGGCCGGTCGGGCTGGGTGAGCACCAGCGCCACCTGGTGGCCGGCGGCCAGCAGGGCCTCCAGTGCCGTGGCGGCAAACCGAGGCGTGCCGGCGAATGCGATGAGCACCGCGAAGCCAGCCTACATTGCCCGGCGTTGCTGCTTTCGCATCCTGGCGGCGATGCGGGTCTGCTTGAGTCGCGACAGGTACTCCACGAATACGCGGCCCTTGAGGTGATCCATCTCATGCTGGATGCACACGGCCAGCAGGCCCTGGGCCTCCTGCTCGAAGGTGGCACCCCTGGCGTCGCAGGCCCGGAAACGGATACGCTCGTAGCGGGGCACCGTGTCGTAGGTGTCGGGAACGGAAAGGCAGCCTTCCTCGAGGGTGGACACGCCCGAACCTTCAACGATCTGGGGGTTCACCAGCACCAGCAGCCGGTCGTGCTTTTCCGAGACATCGGCCACGATCACTTGCACGTGGCGGTCAACCTGGGTGGCGGCAAGGCCAACACCCGGCGCGGCGTACATGGTTTCGGCCATGTCGGCCACCAGGGATCGCAGACGGTCGTCGAATGCAGTGACGGGCGCCGCCACCTTGTGGAGGCGCGGATCGGGGTATTGGAGAATGGAGAGGATGGCCATGAATGCTTGCTAATTTAAGAGATTACGCACAAACTCTAAAGCGTTTTATAGGCATGCTGCCAGAGTCCTCGGATTCTGGCGGACAAAGCATTCTCTGAGGTGGGGACGCAGATGCGCAATTCAATCACAACGGCCACCATCGGCCTAATGCTCGTCCTGTGCCAGGCCCCGCCGCTGCGGGCCGAGGACCAACCGCCCCTGGAGCTCACGGACAATCCTCCCAAGCGCTACGTTGTCGTGAAGGGCGACACGCTTTGGGGAATCTCCAAGCGCTACCTCAAGAGCCCGTGGCGCTGGCCAGACCTGTGGGGCATGAACAAGGAAGAGGTGCGCAACCCGCACCTCATCTACCCCGGCAACGTGCTGATCCTCGACCTCTCGGGCGCCACCCCTAGGCTGCGGATGGAGGGCGAGGGCGAGGGCGAGGGCGGCGGCGGCCTGGCGGCGGCCGGCCGGGATTCGGCCATCGGCAGCACCGTGAAGCTTTCGCCCCGGGTGCGCGTGGAACAGCGCACCTCCAGCGCTGCCATTTCCAGCATCTCGCCCAGCGCCATCGAGCCTTTCATGAACCGTCCACTCATCGTGGACGCGTCCCAGTTCGAGACGTCGCCCCGGGTGGTGTCCACGCCCGAGAACCGTGTGGTTACCGCAGCGGGCGATTCGCTCTACGTGCGCGGCATGGCGGATGGGAGCAAGACGCGCTGGCAGGTCTACCGTCCGGGCAAGACCATCATCGACCCCATCACCCGCGAGCTGCTGGGCTCCGAGGCGGTCTATCTCGGCGAAGCCCGGTTGCGCGAGTTCGGCGAAGACATTTCCATCGTCGAGATCTTGCGCGCTCGGCTTGAAATCACCACGGGCGATCGCCTCGTGGAAACACCGGCGCCCCAGTTGCTCACCTACATGCCGCGCTCGCCAGCGCGCGATCTGGTGGGCATGGTGGTTTCCACCCAGGACAACGTGCTCGCCGAGGTGGGACAGCGGCAGGTGGTGGTGCTCAATGTGGGTAGCCGCAACGGCGTGGAAATCGGACACGTGTTTGCCCTGTATCGCTCCGGGGCGACGGTGACCCCGCGCGCCCTGCCGCGCAGCGCGTCCAACGAAGATGCTCGCCGGAACTTGCAGTCGGTATACAAACAACTGGACCCCAAGGGGCAGTCGGCTCCCGTGAAACTGCCGGACATCCGCTACGGCCTGGTGTTCGTGTTCCGAACCTTCGAGAAGGTGTCGTATGCGCTGGTTCTGAACGCCACGATGCCGGTCAATCTTCGGGACCTGGTGCGCGCACCCTGATGCGAGCACCGGCTCCGGCATGAGGCCGGATCCTGACCTGCGCGACTGGCTCGCGCTGACGCTGCTGGCGGGCATCGGCCCGCGCCTGGGGCGTTTGCTGTTGGCTGCCTTCGGTTCCCCGGGCGGGGTGTTGGCGGCTTCATCGTCGGCCGTCGAGCGTGCCAGTACCCGGGCCATCGCCGCGGCAGTGACCACCGGGCCTGACGCGATGCGTTTGCGCCAGGCGCTCGACTGGTGCGCGCAGCCGGGCAATGGCGTGGTGACTCTGTCCGACTCCGACTATCCGCGCTGCCTGCTGGAGATTCACGATCCTCCGCTCGTGCTGTACGTCAAAGGGCGGCGGGAGCTGCTCCTCGAGCCGGCCATCGCCATCGTGGGCAGCCGCAATGCCACGCCGGCGGGCCGTTCCACCGCTCGCGCCTTTGCCCAGGCGCTGTCGGACGCGGGACTGTGCATCGTCAGCGGGCTGGCCCTGGGGATCGACGCCGCGGCACATGAAGGTGGTCTGGCGGGCATGGCTTCCACCATCGCCGTGACGGGGACGGGGCTCGACATCGTTTATCCAGCCCGCAACCGGCCTCTTGCGCATCGCATCGCCACAGAGGGCCTGCTGGTGTCGGAATTCCCGCCCGGCACATCGGCGGCACAGCATCACTTCCCCCGTCGCAACCGCCTCATCAGCGGCTTGTCGCGGGGCGTGTTGGTGGCCGAGGCCGCGCTGCAGAGCGGCTCACTTACCACCGCTCGCTGCGCCCTCGAGCAGAGCCGCGAGGTGTTCGCCATTCCCGGATCGATCCATTCGCCACTGTCGCGGGGCTGTCATGCCCTCATCAAGCAGGGTGCAAAACTGGTGGAGACTGCAGCGGACGTTCTGGAGGAACTGGGCCTGGAACAGCCTGCGGCAAGCGCTGCGGTAAAAATCACCGCCAGCGAGGACGACGTGGTGCTCGCCGCTCTGGGTCATGATCCGGCGGCCCTCGACGCCCTGGCGGCTCGAACCGCGCTTCCGGTGGATGCGCTGGCCACGCGGTTGCTCGAACTGGAACTGGAGGGCCGCGTGGCTCGCCTGCCCGGGGGGCGATTCCAGCGCACCTGAGCAGGGCTGGGCGTTCGTCAACGGCTGCTTGCACCGCCCCAATGTCGGTGCCTATGATTCGCGCCCCTCTACGAGCCCCTTTCACGCGATCCCTCCGCCATGCCCGCAACGAAGCGAGCGCCCGCCGCGCGCGGCACCGCCCGCGCGGCCGCCTCAGCGGCCCGCGCGGCGAGCGCCGCCGCCTCTCCCGGCAAGGTTCTGGTGATTGCCGAGAAGCCTTCCGTGGCCGCCGACATCGCGCGGGCGCTTGGCGGCTTCACCCGCAACGACGGTTGGTTCGAGTCCGATGAGTACGTGGTTTCCTCGGCCGTGGGTCATCTGCTCGAGCTGCACGCCGAGGATGACCCCAAGCGCGGCAAGTGGAGTTTTGCCCACCTGCCGGTGATTCCCAATGCCTTCGCGCTGCAACCCATCGCCAAGAGCGAAGACCGCCTCAGGTTGCTGGCGCGGCTGATCCGGCGCAAGGACGTGGCGGCGCTCATCAATGCCTGCGACGCGGGTCGCGAAGGGGAGTTGATCTTCCGCTACATCGCCCAGGCCACGGGCGCCAAGCAACCCGTGCGTCGTTTGTGGCTGCAGTCCATGACGCCTGCGGCGATCCGCGAGGGTTTCGCGCAGCTACGCACCGACACGGACATGCAACCCCTGGCGGATGCCGCGCGCAGCCGCTCGGAAGCCGACTGGATCGTGGGCATCAACGGCACCCGGGCCATGACCGCCTTCAACTCCAAGGATGGCGGCTTCTACCTGACCACGGTGGGCCGGGTGCAGACGCCTACGCTGGCCATCGTGGTGGAGCGCGAGAAGCGCATCAAGGCTTTCGTGCCGCGCGATTTCTGGGAGGTGAAGGCCCGCTTCGACCTGCAGGCCGGAAGCTACGAAGGCCGCTGGTTCGACCCTAAGTTTCGCAGGGACGAGAACGACGCCGAAAAACGCGACACGCGCCTGTGGAATGCGCAGCAGGCGGTGGCCGTGGCCCTGGCGTGCCAGGGCAAGATCGGCACGGTCGCGGATGAAGCCAAGCCCTCCACACAGCTCTCGCCCCTGCTCTTCGACCTCACGTCGCTGCAGCGCGAAGCCAACGGGCGTTTTGGTTTTTCCGCCAAGACCACGCTGTCCATCGCCCAGGAGCTGTACGAGAAGCACAAGGTTCTGACCTATCCGCGCACCGATTCGAGACACCTGCCGGAAGACTACCTCGGCACCGTGAAATCCACGCTCGAGGCGCTTGGCGGCAAGGCCTCGGGCAGAGATTCCGCGGCACGCGGCCCCTATGCTCCCTTTGCCTCGGCGGTGTTGCGCAACGGCTGGGTGAAACCCAACAAGCGCATCTTCGACAACAGCCGCATCAGCGATCACTTCGCGATCATTCCCACCCTCGATCCGCCGAAGGCGCTGAACGAGGTGCAGCAGAAAATCTACGACATGGTGGTGCGGCGTTTTCTCGCGGTGTTCCATCCGGCCGCCGAGTACCTGGTCACCACTCGAACCACCGAGGTGGCCGGACACTGCTTCCGCACCGAGGGCAAGGTGCTGGTGAACCCTGGCTGGCTCGCCGTGTATGGCAAGGAAGCACAGGATGACGAGGCCACCCTTGCGCCCGTCAAGCAGGGCGAAACGGCGAAAGCCGCCGCCGTCGAGCCCGTGGCGCAGCAGACCCGGCCGCCGGCCCGCTACAGCGAAGCCACGTTGCTGACGGCCATGGAAGGCGCCGGCAAGCTGGTGGAAGACGATGAACTTCGCGAAGCCATGGCCCAGAAGGGTCTGGGCACGCCTGCCACGCGCGCCCAGGTCATCGAGGGGCTCATCAACGAGAAATACATGCTGCGCGAAGGCCGCGAGCTGATCCCAACGGCCAAGGCCTTCCAACTCATGACGTTGCTGCACGGCCTGGGCGTGAGCGAACTCACCCAGCCCGAGCTCACCGGCGAATGGGAATACAAGCTCTCCCAGATGGAGCGCGGCCGGCTGGAACGCGCCGAGTTCATGCGCGAGATTGCGGCCATGACGCGCCAGATTGTCAGGCGTGCCAAGGAGTACGACTCCGACACCATTCCTGGCGAGTACGCGGTGCTCGCCACACCCTGCCCCCACTGCGGCGGCACGGTTCGCGAGAACTACCGGCGCTTTGCCTGCGATTCGTGCGGGTTCTCCATCACCAAGACGCCTGGCGGCCGGCAATTCGAGGTGGCTGAGGTGGAGCAACTGCTGCAGGCCCGCGAAATTGGCCCGCTGCAGGGCTTCCGCTCCAAGATGGGTCGGCCCTTCGCGGCCATCCTGCGCATCGTGGCCGATGCCGACAACAGCAATCTCAAGCTCGAGTTCGACTTCGGGCAAGGCAGCGGCGAGGATGATGAAGCCGAGGCGGTGGATTTCTCCGGCCAGGCGCCGCTTGGCCCCTGCCCCAAATGCGGTAGCCAGGTCTTCGAGCATGGCATGAGCTATGTGTGCGAAAACCAGCCTCCGCGGCGCTGCGATTTCCGCTCAGGGAAGGTAATTCTCCAGCAGGAGATTTCGCGGGAGCAGATGGAAAAGCTGCTCACCGCGGGACGCACCGACTTGCTGCCCAATTTCGTGAGCAACCGCAATGGGCGCAAGTTCAAGGCATTCCTGGTCAAGCAACCCGACGGCAAGGTGGGGTTCGAGTTCGCGCCAAGAGAACCCCGGGCGGCCCGCGGTGAATCCAAGACCGAGAGTTCCGCCGGTAAGTCGAGAGGCAATCCTGGCGTGACGGCGAAGGAGCCTGCCGCCCCGAAACTGCGGGCGGCGGCCAAGCTGAAGGCGCCTGCCGCCAAGGCTGGCCGGAGCGCCGCAACCAAGCGGAGCCGCTCCTCCCGCTGAGACTTGCCCGGGACTCGGGCGCAAAGCGGTCAGACGTCGAGGTTTCGCACGCCCAGCGCGTTGCTTTCGATGAACTGTCGGCGAGGCTCCACCACGTCGCCCATCAGGGTGCTGAATATTTCATCGGCGGCGATGGTGTCTTCGATCTGTGCCCGCAGCAGGCGGCGCGAGGCCGGGTCCATGGTGGTTTCCCAGAGTTGTTCCGGGTTCATTTCGCCCAGGCCCTTGTAGCGCTGGATGCCGATGCTGTCGCGCGCCTGCTCGAGCAGCCAGTCGAGCGCTTCGCGAAAATCGGTGGCCGCGTGTTCGTGGTCGCCACGCTTGACGCTGGCACCCTCGCCCAGAAGGCCGCGCACCAGTTCCGCCGTGCGGCGAATCTGCGCGTAATCGCCGGAATCGAAGAACTCCTGATCGAGTACCGTCTGGCGCGCCACGCCATGCACGCGCCGCAGTACCCGCAGGGTGTGGGTTTCGGCTTCGGCATTGAATCCGGCTTCCACGGTGGCATCATGCCCTGCCATCAGCCGGGAGAGTTCCGTCACGGCAATCCGGGCGCCCTCCTGGTCGGACAAGGACAGGGCATCCGCCTTGAGAAGCTGGGTGAGAACCACCGGGTCGTGACGCCGGCTGAGGCGCTGGATGACCGCCTCGGCCAGCAGGAATTCCTTTGCCAGTTGCTCAAGGACTTCCCGTCCCAGGGGTTCGGCATCGCGCGAGGGCCGCAACAGGGTGTCTTGCAAGGCCACCTTGAGCAGGTATTCGTTGAGCTCGTGCTCGTCCTTCAGGTAGCGCTCCTCGCGGCCTTTCTTGGCCTTGTAGAGCGGCGGCTGCGCGATGTAGATGTGTCCGCGCTCCACCAGCTCGGGCATCTGCCGGTAGAAGAAGGTGAGCAGCAGGGTGCGGATGTGGGAGCCGTCCACGTCGGCGTCAGTCATGATGATGATGCGGTGGTAACGCAGCTTGGCAGGGTCGTACTCCTCCTTGCCGATGCCGGTGCCCAAGGCGGTGATGAGCGTGGCGATTTCGGCGGAGGACACCAGCCTGTCGAAGCGCGCGCGCTCCACGTTGAGGATCTTGCCGCGCAGGGGCAGGATTGCCTGGAACTTGCGATCGCGGCCCTGCTTGGCCGAGCCGCCGGCGGAGTCGCCCTCCACCAGGTAGAGCTCACACTGCGCCGGGTCTTTTTCCTGGCAGTCGGCCAGCTTGCCGGGCAGGCCCATGCCGTCGAGCACGCCCTTGCGGCGCGTCATCTCGCGCGCCTTGCGCGCGGCTTCGCGGGCGCGGGCGGCCTCGATGATCTTGCCCACCACCGTGCGAGCGTCCACCGGCCGCTCCAGCAGCCAGTCTTCCAGCGCCTTGGCCACCACGTCTTCCACCACCGGGCGCACCTCGGAGGACACCAGCTTGTCCTTGGTCTGGGACGAGAATTTCGGGTCAGGCACCTTCACCGACAGCACGCAGGTGAGGCCTTCGCGCAAGTCGTCTCCGGAGATCTCCACCTTGGCTTTTTTGTCCAGCTCGTTGGCGGTGATGTACTTCGTGATGGTGCGCGTCATGGCGGCGCGCAGGCCGGTGAGATGGGAGCCCCCATCGCGCTGCGGAATGTTGTTGGTGAAGGTGAGCACGGTCTCCTGGTAGGAGTCGTTCCATTGCATGGAGGCTTCAACAGTGATGCCGGCACGCTCGCCCACGGTATGGAACACGTTGGGGTGCAGCACCGTCTTGTGGCGGTTGAGGTATTCCACGAAACCGCGCACGCCGCCGGAGAAGGCGAAGCTCTCGTGCTTGTCGTTGCGCTGGTCCACCAGCTCGATGCGCACACCGTTGTTCAGGAACGACAGCTCGCGCAACCGTTTGGCGAGGATGTCGTAGTGAAACTCGATGTTGCCGAAGGTGGCGATGCTCGGGCGGAAATGCACTTCGGTGCCACGCCGCTCGGTGGGCCCGGCTTCGCGTAGCGGCGCCACGGGATCACCGTGCTGGAACTCCATGAACCAGGTCTTGCCCCCGCGGCGGATGGTGAGCTTGAGTGATTCCGACAGCGCGTTGACCACCGACACGCCCACGCCGTGCAGGCCGCCGGAGATCTTGTAGGAGTTGCCGTCGAACTTGCCTCCAGCGTGCAGCACGGTCATGACAATCTCGGCGGTGGAGCGGCCGTGTTCGTCGTCAGGGTGAATTTCCACCGGGATACCGCGACCGTTATCGATGACGCTGATGGAGTTGTCACCGTGGATGACGATGCGTATCTCGTCGCAGTGGCCGGCCAAGGCCTCGTCGATGGCGTTGTCCACCACCTCGAAAACCATGTGGTGCAGGCCCGTGCCATCGCTGGTGTCGCCGATGTACATGCCGGGCCGCTTGCGCACGGCCTCCAGACCCTTGAGCATCTTGATGCTGTCGGCGTTGTAGTCCGCCGATGGGTCGGATGCTGGCGCTGCGCCAGGCGTCGATTGTTCCTTGTCGGGTTCCATGAAGTTCCTGAGCTCAAATGCGCATGGGCATGACGACGTACTTGAAATCACTGCGACCTGGCAAGGTGATGAGCATGCTGCTGTTGACGTCACCGAAGGAACAGGTCACAGAAGGGGTATCGCTGGCCGCCAATACATCCAGCAGGTAGGTGACGTTGAAGCCGATGTCCAGCGGATCGCCCTGATAGTCGATTTCCAGTTCTTCTTCCGCTTCTTCCTGCTCGGTGTTGGTGCATGCGATGCGCAGGCTTCCGGAAGACATGACCCAGCGTACGCCCCGGAACTTCTCGTTGGACAGCACCGCCGCGCGTTGCAAGGATTGCAGCAGCGTCAGGCGATCGATGTCGAACTGGCGCGCATAGCCGCTTGGAATGACTCGACCGTAGTCGGGAAATTTTCCATCGACAACTTTCGTGAATAGATTGATACCGGCGAACTCGAAGCGCACTTGGTTGGATAGCAGGGAGATCAGCACCGGGTTGTCGCTGTCGGACAAAAGGCGAGAGAGTTCCATCACTGCCTTTCGGGGCAGGATCAACTCACTTTTCACGTAGCTGTCAGCGAGATCGCGACTGACCAGCGCCAGCCGATGTCCATCGGTTGCCACCAGGCTCAGAAGATTCGAATCCACCACGAGCAACAGGCCATTGAGGTAGTAGCGGATGTCTTGTTGGGCCATGGCGTACTGGGTCATGGACAGCAACCGCCGCAGATCCCTCTCGGGCATGCTCACTTCGGCCGTAACCTGGCCGCTGTCCTGCAGACGGGGGAAATCTGCAGCGGGAAGCGTCTGGAGGTTGAAACGACTATTGCCAGCCTTGAGCAGCACTCGGGAATCACTACGGGAGACTGTTACCTTCGCCTCTTCCGGCAGTGCCCTGAGGATGTCGAGCAGTTTTTTGGCCGATACGGTGACCGCGAAGTCTTCTTCCAGGGATTCCGTGCCCACTTCCGTGGCGATCTGGATCTCGAGGTCGGTTGCCAGGAGCCTGAGCGTTCCAGCCTTCGCTTCCATGAGCACATTGGAGAGGATCGGCAGGGTCTGGCGCCGCTCCACAACCCCTGTCACAGCTTGCAAGGGGCGAAGCAGCGCATCACGGGTCAACTGTAGGTTGTTCATGATTTCTGTATTCAGTAAGTGAGTTAAATAAGACAGGCGAAAACGTGGGGACAAGCGCTGCAAAGCCAACGACGGCGCGGTTCGCGGGGCAGGGCGGGGTGGTGGAAAACCGCTGTAGAGCCTGTGGACAAAAT
>JBIIUM010000039.1:0-22684 GCA_044339985.1 Burkholderiales bacterium
TTCAGGTCGTCGAGGCTTTCGATCACCAGGATGCGGCTCGAGGCCACCGAATGGCGCGCCTCGTCGATGTCGCTCACGAACAGCTCGTACAGGCCCAGGGCGAAGATGAACATCACAGCCGCCAGCAAGTAGCCGTCCACCATCTCCACCACGTGGGTGATGGTGTTGTCGCGGATGGTGCGGCGCGCCTCGTCACTGAGGGAGGTGTCGGCATAGTCGGCGATGTGCGCCACGGCCAGCCAGACGTCCACCGTGGTCATGAACAGCACCGCGACTGCGGCCGCCATGCTGGCCACCACGGCGATGACGATCACGAAGCGGCTGCGCCACAGGGCGCCTTCGAAGATTTGTTCGGCGAGTCGGGTCATGGCATGGGGATCCGGGTTCTTCGGGCATCCGGATTATAGGCAGCGCCCGCCGGGCAGCGGCGGCCGCGGCACATCCGCCGTGGTACGCCTTTACCACCCCCGGCGGTCCGGCCAGCCTAGGATTCGGGGCCGTATCCTTGTCCGCGGAGCGCGCCCCGTGAAACCCTCGCACCTGCTCGCTGGCCTGCTGCTGGCACTCACCCTTCCCGCGCTGGCCCAGGAGGACGCGGCGACCCGCCGGCTTGCCCTCAATCACTGCGGCGCCTGCCACTCCTTCGGCGAGGGCGAGGCGGCGCGCCAGGGGCCGAACCTGTACGGCGTCACCCAGCGGCCAGCCGGTTCCGCCGAGGGGTTTGCCTACTCCGAGGGATTCCGCAAGGCACTCGCCGGACGCACGTGGGACGCCGCGCTGCTCGACCGCTGGCTTGCCGATCCCCAGGCCGTGGCGCCGGGAACGGTGATGCTCTACCGACAGGATGATCCGGACAAGCGCGCCCAGTTGGTGCGCTTCGTGGAATCGCTGCAGTAACGCGCGGCGTGGTGCCCGGAGCGTAGACAGCCTCCGCACTCGCGGCCCCAAAAAAAAGACCCGCCGGAAGGCGGGTCGCAAGTCACGGAGGATCTCAGTGGGCGCGTCTTGCAGCACACTGCATGACACGCCACCAGTCGTATTGCTAGCAATTGGCAAGCCAGCCCTGACAGGCCGTGCTTTCAGGGAGTTACCGGCAACGCCCGCGCCACACCAGGTTGATTTTCGTGCTGGCGCCCCGAGCCCTGCACCACAATGGGGCCTTCGTCAGCAGCGATAACGCTCCAGCACGGCGCGGTCCACGGTAACGCCCAGCCCCGGGCGCGTGGGGATGTGGATCCAGCCGTCGCGCTGTTCCACCGGTTCGGCCACCAGGTGCTGCCGGAAGGGGTGGGAGGAGCGATCGAATTCGAAGATGGGCTCTTCGGCGAACACGCTGTGATGGGCCACGGGCACGCTGGCCATGAGCTGCAGGGAGGCTGCCTGGGCGATGGCCGAACCCCAAACGTGAGGGTTTACTTGCACGCCGTTGGCCTGGGCCAGAGCGATGACATGGCGGCAGGCGGTGAAGCCGCCCGCCGAGCCGATGTCCGGCTGGGCGATGTCCACGGCACCCGCCGCGAACAGGTCACGGAACCCGTAGAGGGTATGTTCGTTCTCGCCTCCGGCCACGGGGATGCGCACCCGCGAGCGCACCTCGCGGTAGCCCGCCAGGTGCTCGGGCGCCACGGGCTCTTCGTACCAACGCAGGCCGTGACCTTCGATGGCCTGGCCCAGGCGCACCGCCTCGCCCACGCCGTAGGCATGGTTGGTGTCCACCATCAGCGTCACGCCCAGCCCCTGCACCGCCGAGGCCACGGCGTTCATCACCGCGATATCGTCGGCCAGACCGTAGCCGAGTTTCACCTTCATGCAGCGGAAGCCCGCGGCGTGGTGAGCGCGCGCTTCGTCGGCCAGGCGGGCCGACTCACCCTGGCCGTGGATGCGGTAGAAGCCGGTGGCGTAGGCCTGGACCTGGCTGCGAAAAGCGCCGCCCAGCAGCTTGTGCACCGGCAGGCCGTGGATTTGGCCCGCCAGATCCCACAGGGCGATATCGATGGCGCTGATGCCCGCCACCACCGAGCCCTTGCGGCCGTAGTCGCGGGTGGCGTGGTACATGCGGTGCCACAGCACTTCCACGTCCAGGGGATCGGCGCCCAACACCAGCGGCGCGAGCGCCGACTGGATCGCCGCGGCGGCAATCTGCGGCGGCTCCAGACCCTGGGCGAAGGCTTCACCCCAGCCCGTGAGGCCCGCGTCGGTGACCACCTCCACCAGGGTGGCGGAGCGCTGCTTCACCCACCCCTGGGAAAATGCGAAGGGCGTGGACAACTCCGAGCGCAGCGTGTGCACCTTGACATCGACAATCTTCATGGCGGGCGGCCTCGGGGCGGCAGGCGTCAGGACTTGGGCGCACAGGGGAAGGCCTGTTGCAGGCCCTGCATGATCAGGTAGCGCTGCGGCCGCCACATCTCCTGCGGGTGGGCCTCGAACCAGTCGCGCACTGCCACGTAGCGTGCCTCGGCTCGGTCGGCCTCGGGGGTGCAGATCACCCGGCCCTCCCACTTGTTGGCGGCGTTGTCGATATAACGCTGGGCAAGCTCGCGGGCGGCGGGGTTGCGCAACAGGCGCTGGAAGTCTTCGCCGTCGTCCTCGGCGCGAGCGGCGGTGGCTGCGCACAGGCAAAGCATGGCGAGCATGGGGATACGCATGGAACACTCCTGGGTTGGCTGCCAATCCCCATGCGCTGCACCACGGGCGATTGGCCGTTCCTGCGTGCCGCCAAGGCTTCCCGCAGGCGACGGCGACGAGACGCGAACATCGATCTGGTGCTGGCGAGAGGAGTCGAACCTCCGACCTACTGATTACGAATCAGTTGCTCTACCAACTGAGCTACGCCAGCCCTGGAAGGGCGCGGATCATAGCCGATCCGCCCCGCAGCGTCACCGGTGGCTGAAGGACGGCTTGCGCTTTTCCACGAAGGCCGCCATCCCCTCTTTCTGGTCATCGGTGGCAAAGGCGGAGTGGAACAGCCGCCGTTCGAAGCGCACCCCTTCGGCCAGGGTGGTTTCAAAGGCGCGGTTCACCGACTCCTTGGCCATCATGACGATGGGCAGGGACAGCTCGGCGATCTTCGCCGCGGTGGCGAGGGCGTCTTCCAGCAGCTTGTCGGTGGGCACCACGCGGCTCACCAGGCCCACGCGGTCGGCCTCGGCGGCATCCATCATGCGCGCCTGGCCCAGCAGGCACATCTCCATGGCTTTGGACTTGCCCACGAAGCGCGGCAGCCGCTGGGTGCCGCCGGCCCCGGGAATGATGGCCAGGTTGATCTCGGGCTGGCCGAAGCGGGCATTCTCGGCAGCGATGATGAAGTCGCACATCATGGCCAGCTCGCACCCGCCGCCCAGGGCATAACCGGCCACCGCGGCGATCACGGGCTTGCGGCAACGGGTGACGGTTTCCCACTCGGCGGTGATGAAGTCGCTCTTGTAGACATCCATGTAGGACTTGTCCTTCATGTCCTTGATGTCGGCGCCCGCGGCGAAGGCCTTGTCACTGCCGGTGATCACCATGCAGCCGATGTTCTCGTCGGCCTCGAAGGCGGTGAGTGCGGCGGACAGCTCGCGCATCAGCGCCGGCGACAGGGCGTTCAAGGCCTTGGGACGATTCAGCGTGACCAGACCCACCTTGCCGCGGGTTTCCACCAGGATGTTTTCGTAGCTCATGAAAGCCTCTTGCTCGAAGGATGAAAGCGGGATAAACACTACCGGCACCGCGGCGCGCGCCGCGCCCAGGAACGAAACCGCCGGTCTCCCGGCCCCTTGCACGGAGAGTGATGCCAGATGAATGCCGCTTCGATTTTATTGGACTTCGCCGAGGGCGTCGCCACGATCACCCTCAACCGCCCCGAACGGCTCAACAGCTTCACCGAAACCATGCATGCCGAGCTGCGCGCCGCCCTCGACCAGGTGGAGCGCCACGGTGCGGCCCGGGTGCTGGTGATCACCGGCGCCGGCCGCGGCTTCTCGGCCGGCCAGGATCTGGCGGAGGCGGCCATGCCCGCCGATGACGAACCCTGGGACGTGGGTGCCACCCTGGAAAAAAACTACAACCCGCTGCTGGCGCGCCTGCGCGCCCTGCCCATGCCGGTGATCGCGGCGGTCAACGGCGTGGCTGCCGGAGCATCGGCCAACATCGCGCTGGGCTGCGATGTGGTGATCGCGACACGCTCGGCCAGTTTCCTGCAGGCCTTCGCGCGCATCGCGCTCATCCCGGACGCCGGCGGCACCTATGTGCTGCCACGGCGCGTGGGCCTGTCCCGCGCCCTGGGTCTGTCGCTGCTGGCCGAGCCCATTTCCGCCGAGCAGGCGGAGGCCTGGGGGCTGATCTGGAAATGCGTGGATGATGACCGCTTCACCGAGACGGTGCGCGCCACGGCCCGCAAGCTCGCCAGCGGGCCCACCCGCGCCTACGCCCTCATCAAGCAGTCGCTCTACGCCTCGGCCGACAACTCGTTCGACGCCCAACTGGCGCTGGAGGTGCGCCTGCAACGGGAGGCGGGTGAAACCGCCGACTTCCGCGAGGGGGTGAGGGCCTTCCTCGAGAAGCGTCCTGCCGCGTTTCAGGGGCGTTGACGCAACGATGGGGCGCGCCCAGGCGCCACCCTCCTACCGCGGCGAGGCCGGCCGCACGCGGATGATCACATCCATGCCGGCCGAGACCTTGCCCGGGGGCAGCGGCGGCATGCCCACGATGCTCACGGCATCGGCGTGGATGTCGGTGATCTCGCCGCTTTCCACGTCGTAGAAGTGATGGTGGGGCGCGGTGTTGGGGTCGTAGAACACCCTGGCCGCGTCCACGATCACCTCGCGCACCAGGCCGGTTTCAACAAACAGCTTGAGGGTGTTGTAGACCGTGGCCTTGGAGGTTTCGGCATGGCGGCCGTTCACCAGGCTGAGCACCTGGTCGGCCGAGAGGTGCTCCATGCGGGAGAACAGAGCGTGGGCGATTTCCATGCGCTGGTGGGTGGGATTGATGCCCCGTGCCCGCAGCACGCCGCCGAGATTGTCCCGCGAGTAGTCGGTATCCATGAATTTGAGTGTAGGCTAAGGCTTGGACTATGTCTAACCCCAAACCGTGCCAAGGCCCGGACCGCACGCCCGGAGCGTTCAGCCTGACGCGAGCGCCCGGGGCAGCGGGAAGGTCACATCCTCGGTGATCCCGGAGACCTCCTCCACGCTGGCCGCGCCCAGGGCCTGAAGCCGGGCAATCACCTGGCGCACCAGAATCTCGGGCGCGGAGGCGCCGGCCGTGACCCCCACCCGCTGGCGGCCCGCCACCCAGCCCGGATCGAGCGCGGCGGCATCATCGAGCATGTAGGCCGGCACCCCCATGTGTTCGGCCACCTCCCGCAGGCGGTTGGAATTGGAGGAATTGGGCGAGCCCACCACGATCATCACATCGCACTGGCGTGCCAGGGTCTTTACCGCATCCTGACGGTTCTGGGTGGCGTAGCAGATGTCGTCTTTCTTGGGGCCGACGATGGCAGGGAAGCGCTGGCGCAGGGCGTCGATCACCGCCTGGGCATCGTCCACCGACAGGGTCGTCTGGGTGACGTAGGCAAGGTTGCCGGGGTCGCTCACCTGCAATCGCTCCACGTCCTGGGGCGTCTCCACCAGATGCATGCCGGCACCCGACTGGCCCATGGTGCCCTCCACCTCGGGGTGGCCGCGATGCCCCACCATGACCACCTCGCGGCCGCCGCCGCGCAGCTTGCCCACTTCCACGTGCACCTTGGTCACCAGCGGGCAGGTGGCGTCGAACACCCGGAAACCCCGCGCCTGGGCCTCCTCCCGCACCGCCTTGGACACGCCATGGGCACTGAACACCACCGTGGCGCCGGTGGGGACATGGTCGAGGGACTCCACGAACACCGCGCCCTTGGCGCGCAGGTCGTCCACCACGTAGCGGTTGTGCACCACTTCGTGCCGCACGTAGATGGGCGCGCCGTGCTGCTGCAGGGCGCGCTCCACGATCTCGATGGCACGATCCACGCCGGCACAGAAACCGCGCGGGTTGGCGAGCAGCACCTTCATTTTCCACCTCCTTCGAGAGGATCCTGGGCCACGACGGGGCGGCGGCGGCCGCTGGCGAAGCTGTCGTACACCAGCAACGCCGCGCCCACGGTGATGGCGGAGTCGGCCACGTTGAACGCGGGCCAATAGTACGGGCCGGCGTGGAAGTGCAGAAAGTCCACCACCGCGCCCAGCACCAGCCGGTCGATCACATTGCCGATCGCCCCGCCGAGAATCAGCCCCAGGGCGGCCGACAGCAGCACCGGGCCGCGATGGCGCAGCAGCAGCACCGACACCACCACCGAGGCCGCCAGCGCCACCGCCACGAAAAACCAGCGCTGCCAGCCCGGCGCCTGGGACAGGAAGCTGAAGGCCGCGCCGGGATTGAACACCAGCACCAGGTCGAGGAACGCCGTCACGGGCACCGATTCGCCGTAGTGCAACTGCTGCTGCACCACGTGCTTCGTGAACTGGTCCAGGGCCACCACGATGGCGGCCAGAGCGAACCAGGGCAGCGCGCCGCTACGCGAACTCACGGGCTTCGCCCTCACCGAACAAATTGGCCGTGCAGCGCCCGCACAACTGCGGATGGGCGGCATCGTGGCCGATGTCGGCGCGCCAATGCCAGCAGCGCGCGCACTTTTGGTGGGGGCTGGCGGTCACCTGCACGTATTCGGCATCGACCGCGTCCACCTCCGCCACCGCGGTCTTGGACACGATCAGCACCAGGCGCAGGTCCTCGCCCAGGCTGGCGGCGGCGGCATGGCGGTGGCCGTGCAGGGCGATGTCCACCTCGGCCTGCAGGGACGAGCCGATCTCGGCCGAGGCGCGCGCCTCCTCAAGGCGCTTGAGCACCGCGGCGCGCACATCCCGCAGGATGACCCACTTGGCGGCCAGGGCGTCGCGCTCCGGCACCTCGGGCAACGGGTACCAGGTATGCAGGAACACCGAGTCGTCGGCGTTGCCGGTGAAAAAGCCCCAGGCTTCCTCGGCGGTGAACACCAGAATTGGGGCCATGAGCCGCAGCAGCGCCTGGGTGAGGTGCCACAGGGCCGACTGGGCGGAGCGGCGGGCATGGCTGCCAGCGCCTGTGGTGTAGAGGCGGTCCTTGAGGATGTCGAGATAGAAGCCGCCCAGCTCTTCGGAGCAGAAGGTCTGCAACCGCTGCGCCACGGTGTGGAACTCGTACCGCGCGTAGGCCGCGCTCAGACTCTCTTGCAGTTCATGGGCCAGCACCAGGGCGTAGCGGTCGATCTCCAGCATGTGGCCTGGCGCCACCAGTTGCGTGGCCGGGTCGAAGTCCGACACGTTGGCCAGCAGGAAGCGCAGCGTGTTGCGGATGCGGCGGTAGCTCTCCACCACGCGCTTGAGGATCTCCTGGGAGATGCTCAGCTCGCCCGAGTAGTCGGTGCTGGCCACCCACAGCCGCAGGATGTCCGCGCCGAGGGAGTCGGACACCTCCTGGGGCGCGATCACGTTGCCCACCGACTTGCTCATCTTGCGGCCCTGGCCGTCCACCACGAAGCCGTGGGTGAGCAGTTGCCGGTAGGGGGCGCGCCCGTCCATGGCACACCCGGTGAGCAGCGAGGACTGGAACCAGCCGCGGTGCTGGTCGGAGCCCTCGAGGTACAGGTCGGCGGGCTTGGCCAACTCCTCGCGGCGCTCCAGCACGCTCACGTGGGTTGTGCCGGAATCGAACCACACATCCAGGGTGTCGGGCACCTTCACCCAGGTCTTGGCCTCCTCGGCGCCGAGGATTTCGGCGGCGTCCAGGGCGAACCACGCCTCGATGCCGCCCTGCTCCACGCGCTGGGCCACGGCTTCGAACAACTCGCTGGTGCGCGGGTGAAGCTCGCCACTGTCCTTGTGCACGAACAGCGCCATGGGCACGCCCCAGCTGCGCTGGCGCGACACGCACCAGTCGGGGCGGTTGCCGATCATGGCCTCCAGGCGCGCCCGGCCCCACTGGGGGAAGAACTCGGTCCCGGCCACGGCGGCGCGCGCCACCTCGCGCAGGCTGCGCCCGTCGGGGCCGGCGCCTTCCATGCCGATGAACCACTGCTGCGTGGCGCGGAAGATCACCGGCGACTTGTGGCGCCAGCAATGGGGATAGCTGTGCCGCCAGGCCTGCTCGTGCATCAGCAGCGTCTTCTCGGCCAGCAGGTCGATGATCACCCGGTTGGCTTCCCACACGGTGAGGCCGCCCACCAGGCGGTCCTGCTCGCGGAAGCGGCCCTCGCCATTGACGGGGTTGTCCACCGGCAGGCCGTAGCGGCGCCCCACGTCGAAGTCTTCCACGCCATGGGCCGGCGCCGTGTGCACCAGGCCGGTACCGGCATCCAGGGTGACGTGTTCGCCGAGGATGAGAGGCACGCGCCGCGGCTGGAAGGGATGCCACACCTCGATGC
Organism: Burkholderiales bacterium; assembly: GCA_044339985.1. Taxonomy (GTDB): domain Bacteria; phylum Pseudomonadota; class Gammaproteobacteria; order Burkholderiales. Next base: position 8,420 of record JBIIUM010000039.1, read on the forward strand.
GCTCCAGCGCGGCACCCTTCACCGTGCCGATCACCTTCCACTGGGCCACGCCCCAGCGCTGCATGCACGACTCCACCAGCTCCGCGGCCAGCACCACGTACCAGTGGGGCCCCTCCACCAGAGCGTAGTCAAACTCCGGGTGCAGGCTGATGGCCTGGTTGGCCGGCAAGGTCCAGGGGGTGGTGGTCCAGATCACCGCGTAGGAGGGCCGGGACAGGTGCGTGAAACCGAAGGGCCGGGCCAGCACCGAGGCGTCCTGCGCCGGAAAGGCCACGTCGATGGCCGGCGAGGTGCGGTCTTCGTATTCCACCTCGGCCTCGGCCAGCGCCGAGCGGCAGTCCAGGCACCAGTGCACCGGCTTGGCGCCCTGGAACAGGAAGCCGCGCCCGTGGATGCGGCCGAGGGAGCGGATGATGTCCGCCTCGGCCCGCGTGTCCATGGTGAGGTAGGGCCGGTCCCAGTCGCCCAGCACCCCCAGGCGGATGAAATCGGCCTTCTGGCGGGCGATCTGCGAGGCGGCGTAGTCGCGGCACAACCGGCGGAAGGCGTTGGGTTCCAGGCCGCGGCCGTGGGCCTTTTCCACCTGGTGCTCGATGGGCAGCCCGTGGCAGTCCCAGCCAGGCACGTAGGGCGCGTCGAAGCCCGCCAGGGTCTTGCTGCGCACGATGATGTCCTTGAGGACCTTGTTGACCGCATGGCCGATGTGGATGTCGCCATTGGCATAGGGCGGCCCGTCATGGAGCACGAAGCGCGGCCGCCCGGCGGCCTGGCTGCGAATGCGCTGGTACAGGCGCGAGTCCTGCCATTGCTTGACCCAGCCGGGCTCGCGCCGGGCAAGATCGCCGCGCATGGGAAAGGGCGTGTCGGGAAGATTGAGGGTGCTCTTGTAGTCAACCATGGAGGATCCCAGCCAGGGCGCCGCGCTCGCCCCGGAAAAAGGCGCGGGTGTGGTCCACGTCGCGCGCGATCGCCGCGCGCAGCGCATCGAGAGAGTCATAGCGCGCTTCATCGCGCAACTTGTGCAGGAACTCCACCCGCACCCGCCGGCCGTACAGCTCGCCGCGGAAATCCAGCAGGAAAACCTCGAGACCCATGCGCCCGGCGTCGCTCACCGTGGGCCGCACCCCGAGGCTGGCGGCGCCAGCCACGGGCTGCGCGGCGGCGCCATGCACCCGCACGCAGAAGATGCCCTGCAGCGCCGGACGGTTGAGCGCCATGCGCACGTTGGCGGTGGGAAAGCCCAACTCGCGCCCGAGACGCTCGCCACCCTCCACCCTGCCGCTGATGGCATAGGGGCGCCCGAGCAGCTCAGCCGCCCGCGTCAGGGCACCCACGGCCAGCGCATCGCGCACGGCGGTGCTGGACACGCGCTCGCCGTCCACCGCCACGGTGCCCATGGTCTCCACGGCCATGCCGCACTCGGGCCCGAGGGCGCGCAACAGGCCGGCGTCGCCGGCCCGCCGGGCGCCGAAGCGGAAGTCATCGCCCGCCAGCAGCCAGCGCACGCCAAGGCGCCGCGCCAGCATGTCGCGCACGAAATCCTGCGGGCTCTGGCGGGCGAAGGCGGCGTCGAAACGGCACACGAACACCTCGTCCACGCCCAGGGCCGCGAAGCGCTCGAGTTTCTCGCGCAGCGGGGCGAGCCGTGGCGGGGCCGCAGCGGGGGTGAAGAACTCCCGCGGGTGCGGCTCGAAGGTCATGACGCCCGCGGGCAGGCCGCGCTCGCGCGCGGCGGCCATGAGCCGCGCCACCATGGCCTCATGGCCGCGGTGCACGCCGTCGAAGTTGCCGATGGTGAGTGCCACGGGCCCGGAGGCCCGGGCCGGCGGATGCCGGTGAATGCGCATGGATTCTGGGATGCGCGGCCACGCCGCGCGCGAAAAGCCTGGATTCTATCGGCTCGACGTGCCCGAGGCACGGCCCGCCCGGCGCCTAGGAGGCACGCAGATGGAAATCCCGCAGCCGGAACCCCAATGCCCAAAGCGCCGCGAAGTAGCTCCCCGCCCCCATGACCACCAACGCCGTGAGGCGCCCTGCGCGCGCCAGCAGCGAGCCGGTCAGCCAGCCGGCCTCGGCACCGACCGCGAACCACAGCACCGTCCCCATCACTCCGAGGGCCAGGGCCAGCCGGGCCAGGAACCGGCCCCAACCCGGCGCCGGCTGGTAGGCAGCGCTGCGGCGCAGCGCCCGGTACAGCAGCGCCGCGTTCAGGCAAGCTCCCAGCCCGATAGCCAAGGCCAGACCGGCGTGACGCAGGGGGTAGATGAACGCCAGATTCATCACCTGGGTGGCCGCCAGCGTCACGAGCGCGATCTTCACCGGGGTGCGAATGTCCTGGCGGGCAAAAAATCCGGGCGCCAGCACCTTCACCACGATCAGCCCCACCAGTCCGAGGCTGTAGGCCATGAGGGCATTGCGCGTCATGGCCACATCGTGCGCGCTGAAAGCGCCATGGAGAAACAACGTGGCCACCAGCGGCGTGGCCAGCAGCGCCAGCGCCAGGGCGGCCGGCGCGGCCAGCAGCAGCGTGAGCCGCAGGCCCCAATCGAGCAGGCGGGAGAACTCCTCCGCCCCGCCAGCGGCGTGGGCGCGGGACAGGCTGGGCAGCAAGATGGTCCCCAGGGCCACGCCCAGCAACCCGGTGGGAAACTCCATGAGCCGGTCGGCGTAGTACAGCCAGGAAACGCTGCCCGTTTGCAGGAAGGACGCGAACACCCCGTTGATGAGCAGCGACACCTGTCCGACGGAGACACCGAACACCGCCGGCCCCATGAGCCGCAGGATGCGCCATACGCCCTCGTCGCGCAGATCGAGCTTGAGGCGCGGCAGCATGCCGATGCGCTTCAGGAACGGCAGCTGGAAACCAAGCTGCAGCACGCCGCCGGCGAACACCGCCCAGGCCAGCGCCATGACGGGCGGATTGAAATGGGGCGTCAGGACCAGGGCAAAGACGATGAAGGACACGTTCAGCAGCGCTGGCGCGAGAGCAGGCACCGAAAAGCGGCTCCAGCTGTTGAGCACCGCTCCGCACAGCGATGTGAGCGAAATGAAGAAAATGTAAGGAAAGGTGATCCGCAACAGTTCCACGGTGGTGCGGAACTTATCCGGCGAGGCGGTGAAACCCGGGGCGCTGGCCAGGACGATCAGCGGCGCGGCGACTATCCCCAGGATCGTGACGCCCAACAGCACCAGCGCGAGCGCGGTGGCCACGTGGTCGACCAGCACCCGGGCGCCCTGCTCGCCGCGCTGGCGGCGGTACTCGGCCAGAATGGGCACGAAGGCCTGGGAGAACGCCCCCTCGGCAAAAATGCGTCGCAGCAGGTTCGGCAGCTTGAAGGCCACGAAAAAGGCATCCGTGGCGAGTCCGGCGCCAAAGGTTCGGGCGATGACGGCATCGCGCACGAAGCCCAGCACCCGCGACACCAGGGTCATGCTGCTGACGGTGGCCAGGGCCTTCAGGAGGTTCACGGGCAGGCGATGAAGGGCACGAATGGGTCTCGCGCAGACTTCTTGGGGGTGGAGGAAGGAGGCTTGCGGGGGGCGCTTGCGCCGCGTATTATCGCGCCCTTTTCCGCCTGGCCCCAGCGGTTTAACGCTTTGCAGGCCAGGGCTTTCAGGCCTCCCCCACGGGCGAGCCGAAGTCGCACAAAGCAGGTTTCTGCCAGAGCAGGGGCAACTCTCCTGCCTACCGAAACGCCGATCTACGCAGTCAACTTATCGCACATCACACATGGCCAATACCGCCCAGGCCCGAAAACGAGCCAAGCAGTCCGAGACACGCCGCCAACGCAACAGCGCCCTCAAGTCCGAGATGCGAACCGCCATGAAGAAGGTTCGCGCGGCCATCCAGGCTGGTGACAAAGCTGCTGCACAGGCGCAGTTCCGGGAGACCCAGGGCGTGATGGATGCCATGGTGGGCAAGGGTGTCGTTCATGGCAACACCATTTCCCGCAGCAAGAGCCGCCTGTCTGCGGCGGTGAAGGCGATGGGCTGAAGCTGGCCCCGAAGCTCTTGCCGCCGGCCGCACCGGTGGCACCTTCGGGCGCAAGGGGTGAACACGATTACGGCGGCACAGATGCCGCCGTTTTTGCTTTCAGGGAGGTCCTCGGACCCCATGCAGCACCTCATGAACACCTACGGACGCCTGCCGGTCTCCATCGCCCGCGGCGAAGGCCCCTGGGTATGGGACACCGAAGGCCGTCGCTACCTTGACGCGCTGACGGGCATCGCGGTCACGGGCCTGGGTCACGCCCACCCTCGCGTGGTGGCGGCCATCGCCGAGCAGGCCGCGCGGGTGATCCATGCCTCCAATCTGTACCGCATCCCGGAGCAGGAGCGTCTTGCCGACACCCTGGCGCGCGTCTCCGGCATGGATCGCGCCTTTTTCTGCAACTCGGGGTGCGAGGCAAACGAGGCCGCCATCAAGCTCGCGCGCCTGCACGGCCATCACCGCGGCATAGAGCAGCCCGTGATCGTGGTGATGGAAAAAGCCTTCCATGGCCGCACCATGGCCACCCTTTCGGCCACCGGGTCCCGCAAGGTGCAAGCGGGGTTCGAGCCGTTGCTGGCAGGCTTCGCGCGCGTTCCCTACGGCGAACGCGCGCCGCTGGAAAGCCTGGCATCGCGCAACGGCCACGTGGTGGCGGTGCTGGCCGAACCCATCCAGGGCGAGGGCGGCATCCATATTCCCGACGAGGGCTGGCTGCGGTTCCTGCGCGAGTTGTGCGACCGGCAGGGCTGGCTGCTGATGCTCGACGAGGTGCAAAGCGGCATGGGCCGCACGGGGCGCTGGTTCGCCCATCAGCACGCCGGCATCGTTCCCGACGTCATGACGCTCGCAAAGGGCCTGGGCAACGGGGTGCCCATCGGCGCCTGCCTTGCCAGGGGCCCCGCGGCCGAGGTGTTCACCCCCGGCAAGCACGGCTCCACCTTTGGCGGCAACCCGCTCGTGTGCGCGGCCGCCCAGGCAACCCTCGATGCCATCGAGCAGGAGCAACTGATGGAAAACGCCACCCGCATGGGGGGCCTGATTCGCGCCGGCCTGGCGCAAAAACTCGATGGCGTCGCGGGTGTATGCCAGATCCGCGGCAAGGGCCTGATGATCGGCATCGAGCTCGACCGGCCCTGCGGCGAACTGGTTTCCCACGGGCTGCGGGCCGGGCTGCTGATCAATGTCACCTCCGAAACGGTGGTGAGGCTTCTGCCGCCGCTCATCCTGCAAGCTGCCGAGGCCGGCTTGCTGGTGGATACCCTGGCCGGCCTGATCCGCGCCTTCCTGCAGGCGGAAACGGCCGCTCCCGTGGCCGGCTGAGCCGGTGCCACACTGGCCGTGCGCCATCCATGAACGCCCCGCGTCATTTCCTGCAGTTTCGCGACCTGGCCCTGGAAGAACTGGAGCACCTGTTCGCGCGCACCCGCGTCATCAAGGAACGCTTCAAGCGCTACGAGCGCTACTGGCCACTGGCTGATCGCACCCTGGTGATGATCTTCGAGAAGGCCTCCACCCGCACCCGTCTGTCCTTCGAGGCCGGCATGCAGCAGCTGGGCGGCTCGGCCATCTTCCTGTCCACCAAAGACTCGCAGCTGGGCCGCGGCGAACCGGTGGAAGACGCCGCCCAGGTGATCTCGCGCATGTGCGACGCGGTGATGATCCGCACCTTCGAGCAGTCCATCATCGAGCGCTTCGCGCGCAGCTCGCGGGTGCCGGTGATCAACGGCCTCACCAACGAGTACCACCCCTGCCAGATCCTTGCCGACATCTTCACCTTCGTGGAGCATCGCGGCTCCATCCGCGGACGCACCGTTGCCTGGATCGGCGACTCCAACAACGTCTGCAACACCTGGCTGCAGGCCGCCGAGGTGTTCGGTTTCAACGTGCACGTCTCCACGCCGCCGGGCTATGAGGTGGAGCCGGAGCGCGCCGGGCTCTACGGCACCGATCACTACGAGCAGTTCGCCGACCCCATGGACGCCGCCCGCGGCGCGCACCTGGTGACCACCGACGTGTGGACCAGCATGGGTTTCGAGTCCGAAAACGAAACCCGGCGCCGCGCCTTCGCCGACTGGCAGGTGGACGCCGAGATGATGCGCGCGGCCCAGCCCGACGCCCTGTTCATGCACTGCCTGCCCGCGCACCGCGGCGAGGAAGTCACCGCCGAGGTGATCGACGGTCCGCGCTCGGTGGTCTGGGACGAGGCCGAGAATCGCATGCACACCCAGAAGGCGCTGCTGGAATTCCTGCTTCTCGGCAAGGTCAACGACTGAGCCCCGGGGCTGCGCGCATTCGCCGCACCCCGGACGCTCACCCCCTAACAGAATGGAGTCCCACACCATGAAGTGCTTCAAACCGCTGCTGCTGCTGGCACTGCTGCTGGGCATCAACACCGCCTTCGCGCAGGAGAAGTTCATCCTCGACCAGAAAGGCTGCAAGGTGATCAACCCCTCGCCGCGGCCCGAGGAAACCGTCACCTGGAGCGGCGCCTGCGGCGCCGACGGCTACACCACCGGCAAGGGCGTGCTGCAGTGGTTCCAGTCCGGCATCGCCGACGAAAAATACGAGGGCGAGATGGCGCGCGGCTACGCCCACGGCCAGGGCACCCAGACCATGGTGGACGGCGGCCGCTACGAGGGTCAATGGAACAACAGCCGTCAGGACGGCGAGGGCGCCTACTTCGCCCCCGACGGCAGCGTCTACCGCGGCGGCTGGAAGAACGGCCAGCCCCACGGCCAGGGCACCTATCGCACCCCCGAGGGCCGGGTGACCCGGGGCGAGTGGGAAAACGGCCGCTTCAAGGGTGAACCCGGCGAAGACCCCAACCGCACGTAACGCAGCGGCCCGGGCCGCCGCGGCGCGGGTCCGCCTCCTTCCTTCACATCAACCACCACCACGAACCCCTGATGAGCGCCATCAAGAAAGTCGTGCTCGCCTACTCCGGCGGGCTGGATACCTCCGTCATCCTCAAGTGGCTCCAAGACACCTACGGGTGCGAGGTGGTCACCTTCACCGCCGACATCGGCCAGGGCGAGGAGCTGGCTCCCGCGCGGAGCAAGGCGCTCGCCATGGGCATCAAGCGCGGCAACATCTTCATCGAGGACCTGAAGGAAGAATTCGTCCGCGATTTCGTCTTCCCCATGTTCCGCGCCAACGCGGTGTACGAGGGCGAATACCTGCTGGGCACCTCCATCGCCCGCCCGCTGATTGCCAAGCACCTGGTGGACATCGCCCGCAAGACGGGGGCTGACGCCATCTCCCACGGCGCCACGGGCAAGGGCAACGACCAGGTGCGCTTCGAACTGGGCGCCTACGCGCTCATGCCCAACGTGCGCATCATCGCGCCCTGGCGCGAATGGGACCTGCTGTCGCGCGACAAGCTGCTCGCCTACGCCGACAAGCACGGCATCCCGGTGGACTTCAAGAAGCGCAAGGGCGGCGCGCCCTACTCCATGGACGCCAACCTGCTGCACATCAGCTACGAGGGCGGCATCCTCGAAGACCCGGACTTCGCTCCGGAGGATTCCATGTGGCGCCTGACGGTGTCGCCCGAGAAGGCCCCCAACCGCCCCCAGGTGATCGAGCTCACCTTCGAGAAGGGCGACATCGTGGCCATCGACGGCAAGCGCATGACGCCCGCGAAGGTGCTCGCGGCTCTCAACGCCCTGGGCGGGCGGCACGGCATCGGGCGCCTCGACATGGTGGAAAATCGCTACGTGGGCATGAAGTCGCGCGGCTGCTACGAAACGCCCGGCGGCAGCATCATCCTCAAGGCGCACCGCGCCATGGAATCCATCACCCTGGACCGCGAGGTGCTGGCGCTCAAGGACGACCTCATGCCCCGCTATGCCCGCATGGTCTACAACGGCTACTGGTTCAGCCCCGAGCGCGAACTGCTGCAGGGCCTGATGGACGCCTCCCAGGCCACGGTGAACGGCACCGTGCGCCTCAAGCTCTACAAGGGCACCATGATGTGCGTGGGCCGCGCCTCCAAGGATTCACTGTTCGACCCGCGCATCGCCACTTTCGACGACGACAAGGGCGCCTACAACCAGGCTGACGCCGCCGGCTTCATCAAGCTCAACGCCCTGCGCATGCGCATCGCCGCCAACCGCCGCCGCAAACCCAGGAGCCGCCCGTGAGCCAGTTCGACAATGTCGCCGTGGTCAAGAAGGCCAACGTCTATTTCGACGGCAAGTGTGTTTCGCACACGGTGCTGCTGGCCGACGGCACGCGCAAGAGCGTGGGCGTGATTCTGCCCTCCAGCCTCACCTTCAACACCGGCGCGCCGGAGATCATGGAAATCGTCTCCGGCCGCTGCCGGGTGCGGCTCAAGGGCGAGACCCAGTGGCGCGACTACGGCCCCGGCGAGCGCTTCAGCGTGGCCGGCAATTCGGCCTTCGACATCGAGACCGACGCCACCCTCGATTACGTGTGCCACTTCGGTTGAAGGCCCGCCCGTGACCACCATCGCCGTGGTGCGCAAGGACGGCATCGCCGCCATCGCCGCCGACACCCTCACCAAGTGGGGCTCGGCCAAGGAATCGGCCGCCTACGTGCGAAACCACGGCAAGGTCTTTCCGCTGGCCGGCGGCTTCATCGCGGTGACGGGCGACGCCACCTTCAAGCACATCGTCGAGGATTACTTCGGCACCCTGCAGCCCGCCCCCCGGCTGGATGCGCCCGCCACCATTTTCCGGGTCTGGAACAAGCTCCACGCAGAGTTCAAGGAGCGCTACTTCATCCAGGTGGAGGAGGACAAGGAAGATGCGGTGGAGAGCACCCGCCTCGATGTGCTGATTGCCAATCCGCACGGCATCTTCGGGGTCTCCGGACACCGCACGGTGCAGGAGTTCACCCGCTTCTATGCCTATGGCAGCGGCTCGGACTATGCCCTCGGGGCCATGTATTCCGTCTACGACCGCCCTGACATGGACGCGCAGGCCGTGGCGCGCCATGCAATCGCCGCCGCCGCGGAGTTCGACGACGGCACCGGCGGACCCATCCACTCGTTCAGCGTTCCCCTGCTGGACCCCTGAATCCGCATGGCTCGCAGGAGGATTGAACCTTGCCATCCTTCGATATCGTCTCGGAAGTGGACCAGGTCGAAGTGCGAAACGCACTGGACCAGACCAACAAGGAAGTGGGCACGCGCTTCGACTTCAAGGGCTCGGATGCCCGCGTGGAACTCGCCGACAAGGTGCTCACGGTGTTCGCCGACGACGAGTTCAAGCTCGGTCAGGTCAGGGACGTGCTCACCGCCAAGCTCGCCAAGCGCGGCGTGGACGTGCGCTGCCTCGATCTGGGCAAGCCCGAGAAGGTGAGCGGCAGCAAGCTCAAGCAGGCGGTGACGGTCAAAACCGGCGTGGAAGCGGCTCTCGCGAAGAAGATTCAGCAACTGCTCAAGGATTCGAAGCTCAAGGTGCAGGCCTCCATCCAGGGGGACACCGTGCGGGTGTCCGGCGCCAAGAAAGACACGCTTCAGGACGCCATCGCCCTGGTGCGCAAGTCGGTCACGGATTTCCCGTTGCAGTTCCAGAATTTCCGCGACTGAGGCTGGCCGCGGCGCGGCTCGCCGCGGCCCCTGTCAGCCCGGGCCCGGTCACGTGAGCAGCCTGGCCGCCCAGGGAATCATCAGCGCGCCCAGCACCCCGTGCAGCCCCATGGCGAGGCTCGCGTAGGTGCCTGCCTCGGCGTTGACGCTGAAGGCGCGCGAGGTGCCGATGCCGTGGGCAGCCACCCCAAGGGCGAAGCCGCGCTGCCACCAGGCGCGCGCGCCCACTGCGTCGAGCACGAAACGGCCCAGCGCCGCGCCCAGGATGCCGGTGGTCACCGCATAAACCGCGGTGAGCGTGGGCGAGGCGCCGATGCGCTCGGCCACGCCCATGGCGATGGGCGCGGTCACGGACTTGGCGTACAGGCCGCCCACCAGCAGCGGCTCGGCCCCCAGCGCGGTGGCAATGCCCACGGCCGTGAGCATGGACACCACGCCGCCGCCCAGCAGCGCGGCCAGCATGGGCAGCATGCGGCCGCGCAGGCCCGCCAGGCCCTTGTGGATCGGCACCGCCAGGGACACGGTGGCCGTGCCCAGCAGGAAGTGCACGAACTGCGCGCCCTCGAAGTACCTGGAATAGGGCATGTCCAGCACCGTGATGGCCGCGGCCGCGAGCAGCGTGGCAATGGCCACCGGGTTGGCCAGCGGATGCCGCCCGGAGCGTTGGTACAGCCAGTTGCCGGCCTGCCAAGCCAACAGCGTGAGAATCAGCGCCGCCAGCGGGCTGCCCGACAGGTAAACCCAGATCTCCGCGATGCGCGGCAGTTCACGGCTCATGGCGATCGGCAGCGGGCGCCAGCAGGCGCAGCAACAGGGCGCTCGCGCCCACCGTGGCCAGCACGCTGGCCACCAGCGCCGCACCAATGGCGAAGGCGTGTTCGCGCAATTGCGGCAGGAACATCACCACACCCACGGCAGCTGGCACGAACAGCAGGCCCAGGTGGCGGCTGAAGGCCGCCGATACCGCCTCCAGATCCTGCTGCACCTTGCCACGCAGGGACAACCAGCCGAGCAGCAGCAGCAATCCGAGCACCGGGCCAGGCACGAAGGGAAGCAGGAACTTCGACAACACCTCCCCCAGCCCCTGGAACAACAGCAACCGGGTGAACCCGCCGATCACCGTTTCAGGCCCTCCAGCCAGCGGTCGTAGAGCCCCTCGGCCACACGCTGCAGCGCTTCGAGCTTGACGGGCATCTCGGCGCGAATCCGCGCGGTCTGCTGCACCCCCGGACCAGGGCTGGCTGCAATCTCGGCCTCGCCGTCGTTGCACCAGGTCTCGATCAGCGCACGGGTCATCTCCACGTGGCACTGCATCCCCAGGTGCGGCCCCAGGGCGAAGCCCTGGTTGGCGCAATGGGCGCTGGACATGATGCGCGTGGCCCCGGGCGGCAACGAAAAGGTCTCGCCGTGCCAGTGGAACGAGTCGAAATGCGCAAGCGAACCGAACCAGTGCCGCGCCACCGCGTTGTCCTCCACCGACACCCGGCCCCAGCCGATCTCCTTCGTGGGGTTGCGCGTCACCGCCCCGCCCAGGGCCTTGGAGATGAGCTGGCCGCCGAGGCAATGCCCAAGCAGCGCCACCTGCTGGCGGGCAGCCTCGCGGATGAGCGACAGCACCGGCGCAATCCAGGGCAGGTCGTCGTTGACGCTCATGGGCCCGCCCATGTACACCAGCCCGGCGAAATCCTGCGGCGTTTGCGGAACAGGCTCGCCAGCATCCAGCGCCACCAGTTTCCACGCAACGTTTCGTGCGGCAAGATACTCGGCGAAATGTCCTGGGCCTTCCGTGGGGGAGTGACGAAAAATGGCAACCGGTTTCATGACTCGATCTTTGTCGTTTCTTAGGTTCCTCAATGGTATGGCGGCCGCTGGCCTGTGGCTATGCGCGGCCGGGGCCGGCGCCACGGACGTCAGCGTGGTGGGACTGTTCCCGGGCAAGGCCATCGTGGTGGTGGACGGCGGGAAGCCCAAGACCCTTGCGGTGGGCGAAACCGGTCCGGGCGGGATCAGGCTCATCAGCGCCACCGGCGATCAGGCGGTGATCGAGGTGGATGGCAAACGCCGCAGCCTGGGTCTGGGCCAGAAGGCCATTGCAACCCAGTTCGCCTCGGGAGAGCGGCCGCGGGTCACGCTGTCCGCCGACGGCAGCGGCCACTACATGACCATCGGCAGCATCAATGGCGCGGCGGTGAGGTTCCTCGTGGACACGGGCGCCACCACGATTTCCATCGGCGCCTCGGACGCACGCCGCCTGGGCATCGACTACCAGAAGGGCCGCAAGAGCTACAGCGAAACCGCCAACGGCGTGATCTCCGTGTGGAGGGTCAAGCTCGAGTCGGTGAAGGTGGGAAGCATCGCCATGAGCAACGTGGACGCCGCGGTGCACGACTCCACCGACATGCCCTTCGTGCTGTTGGGCATGAGCTTCCTCGGCCGCCTCGACTTGCGCCACGAGGGAACCACCCTCACCATGACGCAGCGCTACTGACCGCGCCGGACGCCTCCCGGGCCTGCCCCTTGCTCAGGCGGCCCCGCCGCTGCCACGGATCAGCGCATAGGCGCTGTGGTTGTGGATGGACTCGAAGTTCTCGCTCTCCACCACGAAACTCACCACGCGCGGGTCGGCCTGCAGGCGGCCTGCCACGTCGCGCACCATGTCCTCCACGAACTTCGGGTTGTCGTAGGCGCGCTCCGTGACGAATTTCTCGTCGGGTCGCTTGAGCAGGCCATAGAGTTCGCACGAGGCCTCTTCCTCGGCCACGCGAACGAGTTCCTCGATCCAGACGAAACCGCGGGTGCGCACCGTGAGTGTCACGTGGGAGCGCTGGTTGTGGGCCCCGTACTCGGAGATCTTCTTGGAGCAGGGGCACAGGCTGGTGACGGGCACCACCACGGTCATGCTCTGCACGTACTCCTCGGCGGTGAGTTCGCCCGTGATGGTCACTTCGTAATCCATGAGGCTGCGCACGCCCGACACCGGCGCCGCCTTGTCGATGAAGTACGGAAAAGTCATCTCGATGTGCCCGGCCTCGGCCTCGAGGCGCGCCACCATGTGGCGCAGCATGTCCTCGAAGGACTCCACCGAGATATCGCCTTCGTGGCTGTTGAGGATCTCGACGAAGCGCGACATGTGCGTGCCCTTGAAATTGTGGGGCAGGTGCACGTACATGTTGAAACTGGCCACGGTGTGCTGCACCCCGCCGCTGCGGTCTCGCACCTGCACCGGATGGCGGATGGACTTGATTCCCACCCGGTCAATGGCTAGCTGCCGCGTGTCCACCGTGCTCTGCACATCGGGGATCACGAAGGTGTCCGGCGAATTCATGAGGTCTTTCCTCGGATGAACGGGCCCGGATTATAGCCGCGCCCCTTCCGCGCACGCCTCAGCGGTGCAGCCGCGCCTCGATGGACTTGCGGATGCCGGCAGCGTCCAGCCCGCATAGTGATAGCAGCAGGGCCGGATCACCGTGCTCCACGAAGGCGTCGGGCAACCCGAGGCGCAGCACCGGGGTGGCGAGCTTTTCGCGCGCCAGCGCTTCGAGCACCGCACTGCCGGCGCCGCCGTCCAGCGCGTTTTCTTCCACGGTGACCAGCAGATCGTGGCCAGCGGCCAACTCGGCCACCAGCGCCTCGTCCAGCGGCTTCACGAAGCGCATGTCGGCCACCGTGGCGTCCAGCACCTGGGCAACCTCCAGCGACGGCGCCACCATGGAGCCGAAGGCAAGGATCGCAACCCGCCCGCCGCCCTGGCGCCGCACCACCGCCTTGCCCAGCGGCAGCGCGCGCATGTCCTTCTGCAGGGGCGTGCCCGGGCCGCTGCCGCGCGGGTAGCGCACTGCCGTCGGAACGTCCAGGCTGAAGGCCGTGAAGAGCATCTGGCGGCACTCGTCTTCGTTCGAGGGCGCCATCACCACCATGTGGGGAAGGCAGCGCAGGTAGGACAGGTCGAAGGCGCCGTGGTGCGTGGGCCCGTCGGCGCCGACGATGCCGCCGCGGTCGAGCGCGAACACCACCGGCAGGCACTGGATGCACACGTCGTGAATGAGCTGGTCGTAGCCACGCTGCAGGAAGGTGGAGTAGATGGCCACCACCGGCTTGAGCCCTTCGCAGGCCACGCCGGCCGCGAAGGTCACCGCGTGCTGCTCCGCGATGCCCACGTCGAAATAGCGCGCCGGGTATTCCTTCGAAAACCGCACCAGGCCCGAGCCCTCGCGCATGGCCGGCGTGATGGCCACGAGCCGCTCGTCCAGAGCCGCCATGTCGCACAGCCAGTCGCCGAAGATCTGCGTGTAGGTGGGCTTGCCGCCGCTCTTGGGCTGGATGCCCACCTGCGGATCGAACTTGCCCACGCCGTGGTAGAGGATCGGGTCCTCCTCGGCCACGTCCATGCCCTTGCCCTTGCGCGTGACCACGTGCAGGAATTGCGGCCCCTTCAGGCTGCGGATATTGGTGAGCGTGGTGACCAGCGTATCCAGGTCGTGGCCGTCGATGGGCCCGATGTAGTTGAAACCGAATTCCTCGAACAGGGTGCCGCCGGTGACCATTCCGCGCATGTGCTTCTCGGCGCGCCGCGCCAGCTCCTCCAGCGGCGGCACCACCCCGAGCACCTTGCCGCTGGCGCGCCGCGCCGAGGTGTACAGCCGCCCCGACAGCAGCCGGGCCAGGTAGCTGTTGAGCGCGCCCACGTTCTCGGAAATGGACATGTCGTTATCGTTGAGGA
>JBIIUM010000169.1:0-7055 GCA_044339985.1 Burkholderiales bacterium
GTGGGCTGAGCAGCTCCTTCGGCACGCAGTCATCCGCGCCGGGCGGCGCGTGGTGAACCGGTCTCCTTGAAGGGCATGGCGCCATGGACTCCGCCAGCAGCATCGCCTGGCACTGCGTCGATTTTCCCGAGGCGCTGGAACGCGCCGGCACCCATCCCCAGGGCCTGACGGCCCACGAGGCCGCGCGCCGGCTGGCCCGCCACGGGCCCAACCGCCTCGAAGCGGCCGCCTCGGCGGGCTGGCTGCGCCGCCTGCTGTCTCAATTCCGCGATGTGCTGGTGGTGGTGCTGCTGGCGGCGGGCGCCGTGGTGCTGGCGCTGGGGCATGTCACCGATGCCGTCGTGATCTTCGCGGTGACGGTGCTGAACGCCCTCATCGGCTTCGTGCAGGAGGCGCGCGCCGAGCGGGCGCTGGGCGCGATCCGCGCCATGCTCGCTCCCGTGGCGGTGGCCATCCGCGACGGCCGCCGCCTCACGCTCGACGCGGCTTCGTTGGTGCGCGGCGATCTGGTGTGGCTGGAGGCTGGCGAGCGGGTGCCCGCCGACCTGCGCCTGATGGAAGTGCGCGGCCTGTCGGTGGACGAATCGGCGCTCACCGGCGAGTCGGTGCCCGTGGACAAGACCACGGCGGCGGTTGCGCCCGGGACGCCCATGGCCGAGCGCACCGGCATGGCGTGGTCGGGCACGCTGGTCACCCGCGGCACGGGCCTGGGTGTGGTGGTGGCCACGGGATCGGCCACGGAGCTGGGCCAGCTGTCAGGGATGGTTGCGGGCGTCACGGCACTGGAAACGCCACTCACGCGCAGGCTGGCGCAGTTCGGCCGGCGGCTCACCGCCGTCATTCTGGGCGTAGCCGTGCTGGTGTTCGCCGTGGCGCTGGCGCGGGGCCTGGAAACGGGCGATGCGTTTCTGGCGGTGGTGGGAATTGCCGTGGCCGCCATTCCCGAGGGGCTGCCCGCCATCGTGACCATCGCGCTGGCCATCGGCGTGCGGCGCATGGCGCGGCGCAGGGCCATCGTGCGACATCTGCCCTCGGTGGAAACGCTCGGCTCGGTCACGGTGATCTGCAGCGACAAGACCGGCACCCTGACGGCGAACCAGATGATGGTGGCGCGGGTGGTGACCGCCGAGGGGCCTTTCGAGATCACCGGGCATGGCTACTCGCCCGACGGCGAGGTGAGCGCGGCCGGCGTTGCCGCCGACGCTGGCACTCACCCTACTCTGGGCGCGCTGGTGCGTGCGGCGGTGCTGTGCAACGACGCCGACGTGGCGCCCGAGGGCGGTGATTGGCGTCCCGAGGGTGATCCGCTGGAGGCGGCGCTGGTGGCCTTTGCCCTCAAGGCCGGGGTGGATCCGGCCGCGGAGCGCTCCCAGGCGCCACGCACCGATGCGCTGCCCTTCGATGCCGAACGGCGCTGGATGGCCACGCTGCACGACGACGAGGGCGAGGCGCTGCTCGCCTTGAAGGGCGCGCCCGAGGCGGTGCTGGCGCTGTGCGATCGCCAGCTCGAGGCCGGGGCCGAGGCGCCGCTGCAGGCGGCGCGCTGGCACGCTGCGGCGGAGGAACTGGCCGCCGGCGGCATGCGGGTGATCGCCGTGGCGGCGCGGCTGGCGCCCGCCGGGCGCTTCGCGGGTACGGACATGCCGCGCGAACTGGTGCTGGTGGGCCTGGTGGGTTTGATCGATCCGCCCCGCGCGGCCGCCGTGGCGGCGGTGGCCCGATGCCAGGAGGCTGGCATCGGCGTGAAGATGATCACCGGCGACCACGCGGCCACGGCGCTCGCCATCGCCCGCGAGCTGAGCCTCGAGGGCGCCGGACGTGTCGTGAGTGGCGCCGAGGTGGAGGCGGCCAGCGATCAGGAGCTGCCGGCGCTGGTGCGCGATGCGGCGGTGTTCGCCCGAGCCGCGCCAGCCCACAAGTTGCGCATCGTGGCGGCGCTTCAGGGGCGCGGCGAGGTGGTGGCCATGACCGGCGACGGCGTCAACGATGCGCCGGCGCTCAAGCGCGCCGATGTGGGCGTGGCCATGGGGCTCAAGGGCACGGCCGCGGCGCGCGAGGCCGCGGCCATGGTGCTGGCCGACGACGACTTCGCCACCATCGCCGCCGCGGTGGAGGAGGGGCGTACGGTCTACGCCAACATCCGCAAGGCCATTGCCTACGTGCTGCCCACCAACGGCGCCCAGGCCGCCTCCATGGTGGGCGCGATTTTCCTGGGCCTGCCCCTGCCCCTCAGCGCCGCGCAGGTGCTGTGGGTGAACATGGTGATCTCGGTGACGCTGTCGCTCGCCCTGGCCTTCGAGCCGCACGAGCCTGGCGTGATGCGCCAGCGGCCGCGCGATCCGCGCGAGCCGTTGCTATCCGCGGCGCTGGTGTGGCGCGCGCTGCTGGTGGCGGTGCTGGTGGCCGGGGGTGTGCTGTGGCTGCACCAGTGGGAACTGGCATGCGGCGCGTCCGAGGCCGCGGCCCGCACGGCGGCGGTGAACGCTCTGGTGCTGGCCCAGCTTGCCTACCTGTTCAACATCCGCGCGCCCGATTCCGGGCTGCCGCGCCTGCGGCTGCGCGACAACCCGGCCGTGCCCGTGGCCGTGGGCGTGTTGCTGCTGCTGCAGGCGGCCTTTACCTGGTGGGCGCCGTTTCAGGCGGTGTTCGCCACCGAGGCGCCGCGGGCCGAGGCCTGGCGGCTGGCCCTTGCCCTGGCGGGGGCGGTGTTCGTGGTGGTGGAACTGGAGAAGCGGGCAGCGCGGGCGTTATCGGCGCGGCGCCGCGCCGCGCACCGCGGCTAGGCAGCCTGGCGCGGCGCCCAGCGAAGGGGTCAGGGCGCGCCGAGCGCGGCGCTGCGGGCGCGGGTGCGCGCCATCATGCGTGACCACAGACTGTCGGCATCGGCGTCCAGCAGCACGGCTGCTTCCAGCGGCAGCACCAGCCAGTCGCCCCTTTCCACCTCCTGGTCGAGCTGTCCCTCGGCCCAGCCCGAGTAGCCCACGAAATAGCGCACCCGCTCGCGGGCCTCGTCGGCGGAGAGCGCGGCGAGGTTGTCGAACAGCGCGCCGTCGCCCGACAGGTACCAGTCGTCCACCATGGGCAGCGCCCGCACCGGGTGGCTGTCGGCGCGGAACAGGAACAGCATGCCGTCGGGGGTGACCGGGCCGCCCATGCCCACCGGGTCGGGCCGGCCGCTTACCGCGGCCACCTGATCCCCCAGCAGCTCGCCCAGGGTGAGGCCGCTGGCACGGTTGAGAATCACCCCCATGGCGCCGCCATCCTGGGGGAAAGCCACCGCCACCACCGTACGCGCGAAACTCCCGTCCTCCATGCGCGGACTGGCCACCAGCAGCACCGGCAGGCCGTCGTCCTCGAGGCCGGCGTGGGCGAGGCGGGCCGCCAGCAGCAGGGCGGCGATGACGAGGCGCAGCGGCTTCACGTCAGTCGTCGATGGCCCCGTAGACCAGGCTGCGCAGCGCCGCGCGGTAGGCGGCGCGGCGCGTGGGCTCGGTGGTCATGAACACCACCACCAGGTCTTCCTTCGGGTCGATCCAGAAGGCCGTGCCGGCATAGCCGCCCCAGAAGAACTCGCCGGGCGAGCCAGGCACCGCCGACTGGCCGCGCTCCAGGCGCACGCCGAAACCCAGGCCGAAGCCGTAGCCCGGACCGGGCAGGTAATTGGAGCCCTTGGCGATGCCGGCGTGCAGGTGATCGGAGGTGGCCCAGGCGAGGGTGCGCGGCCCGATGATGCGGGTGCGGCCCAGGCGGCCGTCGTCGAGCAGCATCTGGCCGAAACGCAGGTAGTCGGCTGCCGTACCCACCAGGCCGTGCCCGCCGGCGAAGAAGGTGGCGGGTTGGGTCACATCCAGCAGGTCGGGCGTCTGGCCGCTGTAGGGATCGGGCTGGGGCTGGGCGAGGCGGGCGGCTTTCTCCGGCGGCACTTGGAAGGCCGTGTCCGTCATGCCCAGCGGGCGCAGGATGCGCTCCTCCAGCACGGCATCCAGCGGCTTGCCGGCGGCCACTTCCACCACGCGCCCGAGAATGTCGGTGTTGTGGCCGTATTCCCAGGTGCTGCCGGGCTCGGCCATAAGGGGCAGCTTGGCCAGGGCTCTGGCGAAATCGGCCAGCACCCACTTCTGGGACCAGATGCCGGCTTCCGCGTACATCTTCTGCACGAGGGTTTTGGTCTGCAGGGGCGGGCCGTAGGTGATGCCCGAGGTGTGGCGCAGCAGATCCTGGACAGTGATGGCGCGCTTGGCGGGCGCGGTGGTCATGACGGCGTTGCCGGCCGCGTCCACCGACTCGGTGGCCACCTTCATGTCCTTGAACTCGGGGATGTACTTGTGGACGGGTTCGTTGAGCGCCAGGCGGCCGTCTTCCACCAACTGCATGGCGGCGATGCTCACCACCGGCTTGGTCATGGAGTAGAAGCGGAAGATCGAGTCCTCGCGCAGCGGGTCGCGGCCCGCGGCATCGCGCCATCCCGCCACGTGCACGTAGGCCACCCGCCCGCGCCGCGCCACCATGGTGACTGCGCCGGGAATCTCCTTCCTGGCGATCCACCCCTCCACCGTGGCACTTAGCAGCGCCAGGCGTTCGGGGGAAAGCCCCACTGCCTCGGGCGCCACTCGCGGCAGCGGCTGCGCGCCCGCGAGCAGGGTCCACGTCATCAGTGCGGCCGCGAACAGCGCACCCGTCAATCTGCGTGTCATGTGATTGTCCTCCCCCTGAAAACGATTCGATTATAGGAGCCGCGCGCGCGCCGGCACCGCAAAGCCGCGCAGCCAAGCGGCTATCATTGCGCGATGGCCGCTTCCACAGAGATCCGTTTCGCCACCATGGGCGATGGCGCGCTGGTGGTGGAATTCGGGCGGCGGGTGGATGCGATGGTCAACCGGCGCGTGCAGGCGGCCGCGGCGCATCTGCTGGCCCATCCCCTGTCGGGCGTCACCGACGTGGTGCCGGCCTACGCCGCGCTCACGGTGCACTTCGATCCGCTGGCGGTACAGGCGACCCGCCCCGGGGAACCGGCCTTCGATACCCTGCGCGAGGCCGTGGCGGCGGCGCTGGCCAAGGCGCCCGCGGCGCCCAGGCGCAAGCCCCGCTCCCATGAAATCCCCGTCTGCTATGGCGGCATCCACGGCGAAGACCTCGCCGCCGTGGCCGAGCACCACGGCCTGGAGCCCGAGGATGTGATCCGCCTGCACAGCGCGCCTGTGTACGAGGTGCACCTGCTGGGCTTCGTGCCCGGCTTTGCCTACCTGGGCGGACTGGACCTGCGCATCGCCACGCCGCGTCGCGACGTGCCCCGCAGGGCCATCGCGGCGGGCAGCGTGGCCATCGGCGGCGAGCAGACCGGCATCTATCCCTCCGCCACCCCGGGCGGCTGGAACCTCATCGGCCGCACCCCCTGGTGGCTGTTTCGCGCCGAGGCCGATCCGCCCAATCGTCTGGCCCCGGGCGACCGCGTGAAGTTCGTGGCCATCGGCGCCGATCAATTCGACGCGCTGCGCGCCGAGGCGCGCTGAGCCATGTCCCTGGTGGTGGAACGCGCCGGCTCGCTGAGCACCGTGCAGGACCTGGGCCGGCGCGGCTTCCAGCACCTGGGCGTGATGGTGAACGGCGCCATGGACGAGCTTTCCCATCGCATGGCCAACGCCCTGGTGGGCAATGCCGAGGACGACGCCACGCTGGAGCTGACCCTGTCGGGGCCCGCGCTGCGCCTCGATTGCGATGCCGTGATCGCACTGTGCGGTGCGGACATGGATGCCCGCGTGGACGGCGCGCCGCTGCCTTCCTGGCGGCCGGTGCGGGTGCCGGCCGGGGCGCGCATCGACTTCGGACGCGCCACCCGCGGCGCCCGTGCCTATCTCGCGGTGGCCGGCGGCTTCGACCTGCCGTTGGTGATGGGGAGCCGCTCCACCGCCCAGCGGGGCGGCTTCGGGGGCTTGCGCGGCCGGGCCCTGCGCCGCGGCGACGTGATCGCGCTGCGCTCACCCGAAGAAGCCCACACGCCGCGCTGGGTGCGGCTGCTGTGGCGCTCCCATCGCGGCGTGGCCTCTCCCTCGTGGTCGGTGGCGCACACCGAAGTGCCCATGCCGCGCGAAGGCCAGGTGATCCGCGCCGTGCCCGGCCGCCACTGGCAGCACTTCGGCTTGAAGGCGCGCGAGCAGTTTGCAGGGGCTCCCTACCAGGTGCTGCCGGATTCCGACCGCATGGGCTACCGGCTGGAGGGCCTCGCCCTGGAGACGTCGGGTGGCGGCGACGTGCTGTCCGAGGGCATGGTGAGCGGCGCCGTGCAGGTGCCGCCCTCGGGCCAGCCCATCGTGCTCATGGCCGACCGGGCGACCACCGGCGGCTATCCGGTGCTGGCCGTGGTGGCGGCGGTGGACCGGCCCCTGATGGCCCAGTTCGCGCCGGGCGACCGGCTGCGTTTCGAACTGATCACCGTCACCGAAAGCCACGCGCTGCTGGCGGCGCGCGAGCGCCGGCTGGCGCGCACGGTGGAAGCGTTGCGCGCGCAATTGGCGTGATGGCCGTGGACCTCAACGCCGACCTGGGCGAGGGCATGGGCGAGGACGAGGCGCTGCTCGCGGTGGTGAGTTCCGCCAACATCGCCTGCGGCGGACACGCCGGCGACGCCCTCACCATGGCCCGCACCCTGCGCGCCGCGGCCGAGCGCGGCGTGGCGGCCGGCGCCCATCCTGGCTTCGAGGATCGGGCGCACTTCGGCCGGCGCGAGCTCGACCTCCCGCCGGCCGAAGTGCGCGAGCAGGTGCTGCGGCAGCTCGAGTCCATTGCCGCGGCGGCCCGCGCCGAGGGCGTGCGGCTGCGCCACGTGAAGGCCCACGGCGCGCTCTACAACCGCGCCGCGCGCGAGCCCGCCCTGGCCCGGGCCGTGGCCGGCGCGGTGCGGGCGTTCGATCCGGACCTTGCCTTCTACGCCCTGGCGGGCAGCGCCCTGGCGCGCGCCGGCCGCGAGGCGGGGCTGTTCACCGTGGAAGAGGCCTTCGCCGACCGCGCCTACGGACCCGATGGATCGCTCGCGCCGCGCAGCGAGCCCGGGGCGGTGC
>JBIIUM010000170.1:0-7009 GCA_044339985.1 Burkholderiales bacterium
CGACGCTCCGGGCGCACCAGGTCTTCGCCCGGGGCGCGGATGGCCACGAAGCCCCGCTCCCGCGCCCAGGCGATCTGCCGCGCCGTGGCAGGCGAAGCGCTGCCGGACATCACGAGCAGGCGTTGCGTCGGATTCACCGGCGCCGCCGTGAAAGGCTGCGAGGGCACCTCGCCAGCGGCGCGCCAGTGGGCCACCAGCGCGTAGCCCACGCCGGAGGACCCAATGGCGAAGTGGCGCGCCCGGCGCGCTTCTCGCCAGATCAAGCGGCCCGCCGCCCGCAGCCGGGGCTCGTCCAGCACGTCGTAGAGCAGCAGCGGCGGCGCACCCGCCATGCGCGCTGCGAAGCGCGCTTCCACGGCGGCATCGTCGCCGTCCAGATCGAGCACGCTCATGAGCGCGGCGCCATCGGCGCCCTGGTGTGCCAGATGCAGACGAAGATCCGCCTCGTGCATGGGCGTGACGGGATGGCGCGCCATGGTGGGGTGGCGGTCAAGCCGATGCACCTCCTCGCCAGCGGCCGCGAAGTGGTGACCGAACACCGTGTAGCGGCGCAGCGGCGGCGAACCAGCCAGAACCGATACCGTGGCGCCACCGTTGAGCGCAGCCCTTGCCATGCGCGCCACGTGCCCGATGCTGCCCACCTGCGGCGATGAATCGAAGGTGGAACAGACCTTGTAGTGAAGCAGCGGCGCCCCCGCATCCCACAGGGCGCGCAGCACCGGGGCGAGATCGCGGTCCATCTCCTGGGGAGTCATGGTGCGGCTGGTGCCGGCCACCCCGAGACAGCGTACGCCAGCGAAGCGCGTGGCGAGCAGCGCGGCTGGCGGGGCTTCGAGAAACAGCACCGTGCGCAGCCCGGCCAGCGCGAGCGACTCCATGGCATCGGTGGATCCGGTGAAGTCGTCCCCGTAAAAGGTCAGCAGCGGCCCGCTGGTCATGCGCTGCGCCCTCCGAATTTGCGGATGGCGGCCTCCAGCTCCGGATGGGCGCGGGCATGCTCGCTCAGGGGCACGCCCGCCACGGCCGCCTCCCAGCCCTGCTGCATGCTGCGTACGCCAGCGGCCACGCCGTCGGGGTGGGCGATGATCCCGCCGCCGGCCAGGTGCAGCACGTCCACGGCCCCCGTGGCAGCCAGGATCTCGGGCGCCGAACCAGCCCACTGCGCCGAGGAGATCACCGGGACCACGGGCGGGCCGCCCTGCAGCGGCGCGAGACAGTCGCGGATGGAGCGCGCCACCTCCTCGGTGGTTTCGTAGAACTTTCCGTTCATGCCCCCCACGTGCAAATGGTCTGCCCCGGCGAGCCGCGCGAGCTTCTGCCAGGCGGAGAAGGCCATGCCCAGCCATGGGCAACGGGCCATGGCGCCGTAGCCGGCGCGGTGGCCGTGGATGGGCAACTCGCAGTGCCGGCGCAGATGGGCGAGCGCGGGCAGGCCCACGGCATTGACATTCACCATCACGCAGGTGCCCCCGGCACGCCTGACCAGTTCGGCGCCGCGCAGCATGTGGTCCATGTCACCGGTCACATTGAAGGCATACATGGCGAGCCGTCCGGTGGTCTGCGCCACGGTCTTCAGCTCTTCCATCACCGCCGACACCCGCTCGGCCAGGGGTGCGTAGGGCGGGTTGCAGTGGATTTCGTCGTCCTTGATGAAGTCCAGCCCCGCGGCTGCCAGCTGGCGCACCAGCGGGCGCAGCTGCGCGATGGAAAGCCCGATGCTCGGCTTGACGATGGTGCCGATCAACGCCCGCTCGGGCACCCCGGCGAGGCGGCGCGTTCCCGCCACGCCGAAGGCCGGACCCGGATAGGCCCGCGCGAAGGCCGGCGGCAGGTCCAGGTCCAGCAGACGGATACCGGACAGTTCCTGCAGTTCGTAGAGGTTGCCCGCCACGGTGGACAGCAGCGCCGACAGCGACGGACCGAAGTTGTGCAGGGGAAAGGAGATCTCCGCAAGGCCGCGGCGGTAGCGCGGTGGCACGCCTTGGCGCGGCGGCGTCGAGCCCGGCAGGGATGGCGTATCGCACTCCTCCAGCGGCACGATGCGCTCCACGCGCGCGCCGAAGCGCTCCTTCAACTCCGCCGTTTCGCCTGGCACCGCCACGAAAGTGCCGCTCGACTGTTCGCCCGCGATCACGGTGGCGGCGTGCTCGAGCGGATGAGGCGTTTCGATGAGATAGGTGGCCAGCAGGCGGTCTTCGGGCATGGCGGAGTCCTGGGGTGGCGTGGGCTGTGTCATCACATGGCGGCGCCGCCGTCCACGTTGTACACGTGACCGGTGATGAACGAGGCTTCGTCGCAGGCGAGAAAGGCGATCAGCGCGGCCACCTCGTCGGGCTCGCCCATGCGCCCCAGAGGCATCATGGCGAGCGCCTTCTCGCGAGTGCCCGGCGGCAGCTGCGCCAGCTGGCGTTCGGCCAGGGGCGTGGCCGTGATGCCGGGCGCCACCGCATTCACGCGGATGCCCCGTGGCGCGAATTCCCGCGCCAGCGCCTTGGACAGGGCGATCACCGCGCCCTTGGAAGTGGAATAGGCGGCGGTGCCCATCACCCCGCCGCCGCGCTGACCGGCGATGGAACTCACATTGACGATGGCGCCCCGGCCAGCCCGCAGCATGGCCGGTATCACCGCCCGGCAGCAGATCCACACCCCGGTGGTGTTCACCTCCATGACGCGCCGATAGTCCTCGAGGGATAGCTCCAGAAACGGCCGGAAGCTCTCGATGCCGGCATTGTTCACCAGCACATCGACCCGCCCGAAGCGCTCGAGCACCTCGGCCACCAGCGAGGCCACGGCGGCTTCCGAGGTGACATCCACTTCGCGGGCGATGACCGTGGCCCCCGCAGCTTCCAGCCGGCTGGCGGCCGCGCCAGCGGCTTGCTGCAGGCGATCGGCCAGCACCACGGCAAAGCCACGCCGCGCCAGCGCCCGCGCCGTGGCCTCGCCGATTCCCCCTCCCCCGCCCGTGATGATGACCACGGGCGCCTCACCGTGCGCCATGGAATCCCCCTCGGAAACAAGGCCGCGATTCTAGCGGTACCCCGGCCCTTGAAATCGGCGCGGGCTGCCCACATTTCCCGCCCCAGCGGCGGTGCCGCGACACGAACCATCTGAAACCAAAGCACTTTTGTTTTTTTGGAGCGACGACTATGAAAATCCGTCCCCTGCATGACCGAGTCATCGTCAAGCGCCTGGAGGAAGAGCGCAAAACCGCCTCCGGCATCGTCATCCCCGACACCGCCGCCGAAAAGCCCGACCAGGGCGAGGTGCTGGCCGTGGGCAACGGCAAGGTCCTCGAAGACGGCACCGTCCGGGCCCTGCAGCTCAAGAAGGGCGACCGCGTGCTTTTCGGCAAGTATTCCGGCCAGACCGTGAAGGTTGACGGTGACGAACTCCTCGTGATGCGCGAGGAAGACGTGATGGGCGTGATCGAATAACCCCACTCTACACAGGAGAACAGCAATGGCAGCGAAGGAAGTCCGTTTTCACGATTCCGCCCGTCACCGCATCGTGGCCGGTGTCAACGTCCTGGCAGACGCGGTCAAGGTGACCCTCGGCCCCAAGGGCCGCAACGTGGTGCTGGAGAAGTCCTGGGGCGCCCCCACCGTCACCAAGGACGGCGTCTCGGTGGCCAAGGAGATCGAACTGAAGGACAAGTTCGAGAACATGGGCGCCCAGATGGTGAAGGAAGTGGCCTCCAAGACCTCCGACGTGGCCGGTGACGGCACCACCACCGCCACGGTGCTGGCCCAGTCCATCGTGCAGGAAGGCATGAAGTACGTGGCCGCCGGCATGAACCCCATGGACCTCAAGCGCGGCATCGACAAGGCCGTGGCAGCCATCGTCGAGCAACTCAAAAAGGCCTCCAAGCCCTGCACCACCTCCAAGGAGATCGCCCAGGTGGGCGCCATCTCCGCCAACTCCGACCACGCCGTGGGCAAGATCATCGCCGACGCCATGGAGAAGGTGGGCAAGGAAGGCGTCATCACCGTGGAAGACGGCAAGAGCCTCGACAACGAACTGGAAGTGGTGGAGGGCATGCAGTTCGACCGCGGCTATCTCTCGCCCTACTTCATCAATAATCCCGACAAGCAGATCGCCGTCCTGGACGACCCCTTCATTCTGTTCCACGACAAGAAGATCTCCAGCATCCGCGACCTGCTGCCGGTGCTCGAGCAGGTGGCCAAGGCGGGCAAGCCGCTGCTGATCGTGGCCGAGGAAGTGGAAGGCGAGGCGCTGGCCACGCTGGTGGTGAACAACATCCGCGGCATCCTCAAGACCTGCGCGGTGAAGGCGCCGGGCTTCGGCGACCGCCGCAAGGCCATGCTCGAGGACATGGCCATCCTCACCGGCGGCACCGTGATCGCCGAGGAAGTGGGCCTCAAGCTGGAGAACGCCACCCTGAAGGATCTCGGCCGTGCCAAGCGCATCGAGATCGGCAAGGAGGAAACCACCATCATCGATGGCGCCGGCGACAAGGCCGCCATCGAGGGCCGCATCAAGGCCATCCGCCAGCAGATCGAGGAGACCACCTCCGACTACGACCGCGAAAAGCTGCAGGAGCGTGTAGCCAAGCTGGCTGGCGGCGTGGCCGTGGTGCGCGTGGGTGCCGCCACCGAAGTGGAGATGAAGGAGAAGAAAGCCCGCGTGGAAGATGCGCTGCACGCCACCCGTGCCGCCGTGGAAGAGGGTGTGGTGGCCGGCGGCGGCGTGGCCCTGATCCGCGCCAAGGCGGCGGTGTCCGTGAAGGGCGACAACCACGACCAGGATGCCGGCATCAAGATCGTCATGCGCGCCGTGGAGGAGCCCTTGCGGGCCATCGCGGCCAATGCCGGCGCCGAACCCTCGGTGGTGATCAACAAGGTGGTGGAGGGCAAGGGCAACTTCGGCTACAACGCCGCCACCGATGCCTATGGCGACCTGGTGGAGATGGGCGTGATCGACCCCACCAAGGTCACGCGCACCGCGCTGCAGAACGCGGCCTCCGTGGCCGGCCTGATCCTCACCACCGACGCCATGGTGGCCGAAGCGCCCAAGGACGAGAAGCCGGCGGCCACCCCGCCCGGCGGCGGCATGGGCGACATGGACTACTGATCCGGCGTCCCAGGCCATTGGCAGCACCGAAGCCCCGCCTCGCGCGGGGCTTTTTTTGCCGGCCCTCCGGGCGGCTCAGGCGAATTGCGCCGCGAACCGCGGATAGGTTTCGCCAATCTCGGCGCGAATGCGCCCGCGCAGCAGGGCCAGCGTGTCCTGGTCCGGGGCCGGCGTGAAGCCCACGCCGGGAGGCACCTCCACCTCGAATCCGGTGTTGTCGCGAATCTCTTCCACGCTGTGGCCAGGGTGCACGCTCTCCAGCACGAAGCGCCGCCGCGCTCGATCGAAGGCGAACAACCCCAGGCCCGTGAGCAGTTTCCACGGCCCCCCGGGCCGGTAGGTGCCCGGCGCACTGCTGCCCGGCGCGCTGATGAAATCCACCTTGGGCACGAATACGCGCCGCGTGTGTTCCTCACGGAACAGGATGACCCGCGGCACCAGGAAGTACAGGTAGGAGGAGCCGAAGCAACCTGGCCAGCGCACCTCGCTGGCGGGATAGCCGCCGCACCCCACGAGGTTGATGTTGGCCTCGGCATCGATCTGGCCGCCGCCCAGGAAGAACGCATCCACCCGGCCCTGGGCCGCCAGATCGAAGGTCTCCACGCCGCCGTCGGTGAAGCTGTTGTGGCGGCGCGAGCCCAGCACGTTCACGCACAATGCCTCGCCGCTGCGTGCGCGGGCCAGCAGCGCGCCAGCGCCAGGAATGGGCGAGGACGCCCCGACCACTACGTGCCGGCAGCCCTGCAGCAGGCCGCCGATCACAGCCACCAGCAGCTCGTTGGGGCTGAAGGCACCGGGCGCGTTCACGACGCAGCCACCATGGGGGCACCCAGCCACTCAGCGAGCCAGGTGTCGAACCCCTCCCGGGTGCGGGCCATGGCTGCGTAGCGGGCGAGCGACGCGTGGTCGTCGCCGTAGGCATCGGCAAAGCGCAGCGGCTTTGCGCCGCCTGGTGCCAGCGCCACGTGGTCCACGTACAGGGCAGGCAGCACGCCGGGGGCGCGATCCGGGTCGTCCATGAGGTTGCCCTCGATGACCGCCTCCACGGTCACAAGGGTGCGCCGAGCGGCGTGGCCCAGCGTGACCAGGTCGCGCTGGCGGCCCACGAACACGTTGCCGTGCCGGTCGGCCGCCGGGGCGTGAAACAGCGCCACGTCGGGGCGGATCCCGGGCAGCAGCACCACCGGGTCGCCGGGCGCGAAGGGGTTGTCCATCACCTTCCAGTCATGGCGCGAGGCCAGCAGGTCCGTGCCGAGGATGCCGCGCAGGGGGATGAAGGGAATGCCCTTCTCGCCAGCCTGCAGGGCAGCATGGATGGCCGGGCAGGTGGCGTCGCGCACCGTGATCGAACCAGCCCGCAAGGCGGCGGCAAAGCGCGGCCCCGTGCCGTGCTCACCCAAGGTGATCGCCGAAGTCTCCACGGTGCTTACGCAACCCGCGCCAATCAGCACGTCGGCCTGAATGCCGCCAATGGGCACGCACAGCAGGTGCAGGTTGCGGGCGCCCCGCGCCACCAGCGCACGGGTGGCCGCCATGGACACGCCCACGGCGTCCTGGGCCACCGCCAGCAGCGCGCCGTCGGGAATGGCGCCGGCCAGGGTTTCGAGCGCCGGGTTCATGCCCGGCCTTCCCCGGCGCCACGGTGCGCGCCTGTGACAACCGCGCCGCGATGGCACACCCCGCCACCTGCGCCGTACTGCCGGGCTTCGTCCCCGTCCATGCTCAAGCCTTTTCGATGAAGATTCAGGGTCCGTGTTCACCACCCTGTATGCGTGGAGATTAGCATCGGCGCACCAGCGCCCTGACGGTGGCAGCAACGGACGAGAGGTTTTTCGGCAACCGCCAGCGGACCGGCGGTTCGCGGCGCAGACGGCTCGCGGTGGGCAGACCGGGTGCATTCCGCCACGTTCAATGCTAA
>JBIIUM010000171.1:0-6946 GCA_044339985.1 Burkholderiales bacterium
GCATATGGGTTTTTCCACAATGGCGGATTTTCTAGCCGCTCATCCTGGCGGCTACTATTCTTTTCTATCGGATTGTCATCGCATCACGAAAGAGATGAGTATTCCGATGGCCTTCAAGACCAAACGCGATATCGGTCGGCGGGGTCAAACCCGATATCGCAGGCTGGTCGAGCAAGTTATAAAGGATGAACGTGTCATCGCCGTGAGCCCGGGCATTTCGGCGACAAGGGTGGTTCGGCAATGCCAAGCGGTAATATCGGCGCCGTTCACGTCGACCGCCCTGCTTGCACCCGATGTGCCAAGTGCGTTCTATGACCCCACTGGCTGGATGCAAAAGGACGACCGGGCGGCGCATGGACTTCCTGTCATAACGGGGCCCGACGAGCTGCGCGCGTGGCTTGCCAAGGTGTTCGGTCAACAAGCCATGCAGAACGCATGATCAAGAAACTGATCAAAGAGTCCATCGGTGGGATAACGCGGCTCATTGCCGCGGTGCCGGGCGGCGCGTACCTCTATGAGCAGTTGCTGCTGACAGCCATGTCGGCGCGGGCGTCGGTCTCCCATGGTGACACGGTACTGTCGTTTTCCGTTCCCAATCGCCTGGCGCGTTATCGCGCAGACAGCTTCGCCAGCAAGGAGCCGGACACGCTGACTTGGCTGGATACGCTTCCCGAAGGAACGACCCTGTGGGATGTCGGCGCCAACGTGGGCCTGTATTCCATCTACGCGGCCGCAAGGCGCGACGCGCGGGTCTATGCCTTCGAGCCATCGGTGTTCAATCTGGAGCTGCTGGCACGCAACATCTACCTGAACGGCCTGCAGGATCGAATCGTGATTGTCCCGGTTGCGTTGAGCAATGGCATCGGCCCCAGCACGTTCAAGATGAGCTCAACTGCCTGGGGTGGCGCCTTGTCCACCTTTGGACAGGATTTTGACCAGCATGGCCAGACGCTGCGCAGCGTGTTCGAGTACCAGACTGTCGGCGTGACGATGGTCGATGCGCACCGCCTTCTGCAGATCCCCTTGCCGAGGTTCCTGAAGATCGACGTGGATGGCATTGAACACTTCATCCTGCGCGGCGGTGCGGAAGTGCTCAAGCACGTTGAAAGCGTTCTCATCGAGATAAACGACGATTTCGCCGAACAGGCGGAAGAGTCGTCACGCTTGCTGCAGGAAGCGGGCTTGGTGTTGCACCGAAAGTGCGACCTGAACGCGGGTAATCAATTCAACCAGTGGTGGATACGTCCCGGCGCCAGCACGATGCAGGAAACCTGAGCGTGTCCTACTATCCATTGCTCTGCGCGCCGGGCTGTAGCGGGTATACGACGCTGTACAATTTCGCGCCCAACAACTGGGAAGAGGGGCCGAAACGCGCGCGCTTCGTCCACCTGACGTGGTCAGATGGCGTGCACTGGTGCAGCCGCAGACTCGCCCACCTCGAATATGGCGCCATGAAGACGGTTCGTGCGGCAGATGTGGTGGAAACGGTGCCCGAACATGCGCTTGCACTGTTGTCGCTCAGTGACGTTCCATTACCGGAACGGTCTGACAGACTGCCCGGTCCCAGCATGCCGCACACCAGCTATCCAAACTGGCGCGCTACGCTTGGTCTGGTCGCCAAGGGTGGGGCAAGCACTTGTTACCAGGGGGAGGTTGACCCGTTTCCGGCGCCTGGTTCGATGCTGACGTTTGGCCATTTTCTTCAGGTTGGTGCGGGGATCGAAAACTACCTGCTGATGGTCAACCTGGAAGCGAGTCCTCAGGCGCGCACTGCCCTGCTAGAAGTACGTGATTCGGTCGACCCCTCGCGCGTGCTTGCCCAATCGCAGGTGCGAAACAACAGCGTTAATGTCGTGATGCTCGACTGGCCGGGGATGGGTGAAGAACAGTTGCCACTGGTGGCGTGCTTGGGAATGTCCGGCATCCCTTTGTACTTCTCACGAAGTGTCGACGGGCGCTACCTGAGCCTCGAGCATACCCACCCGCCAGCCTCTACGGTGGTGCATGGTCGCCGGTGGGATGCGCAGAAACTTCTCAAGCAGCAGTGGTTCTCGAAAGCGAGCCAGCACTGAACAAGCTCATTCAGCGCGTGCGTCGCGCAGCGTGGACCTACAAGCAACCGCTGACCCGGGTACCCTCACGGGCGGGTGCCCCGGTGAGCGATTTGTTCCTGTGGCGCAAGGGGCCACAGTGGCAGACCTGGTTCGAGCTCACAGACATGGCGGGCCTGTACGAAGCCCCCAGAGAAACGGTCCGCCGGAAGACCTGCATCCGCTTGTTTGATTCATCCAGCAGTCAAATTCAGCAGTACGAATTCGAGCCGCCGTTGTACGGACGCCAGCAGATCGATATCTCCGCCCTGGCGCAGGATAGCGACGACCTCGTCGGGACCTTCGCCGTGTTTCATCCGCAGA
The DNA here is from genome assembly GCA_044339985.1 of Burkholderiales bacterium. GTDB lineage: Bacteria > Pseudomonadota > Gammaproteobacteria > Burkholderiales. The sequence continues at coordinate 2,415 of JBIIUM010000171.1, forward strand.
CGCCACTCTCCGTTCAGGAGCTCGGGAGCCATCTGGCGGAGCGGGGCTATGTAAGCTACCGCTATTGCAATGCGCCGTTGCGATCGTACGTGCATGGCAACCTTGATGCCGTGGCGCTGGGGGAGGACCAGCAGATGGCGTTGCTTGCCGGCCAGGGCCCGCTGTGTCGCGAGTATCGTCTGCAGCACGTCTTGCTGCCCGGCTCGCGCTACGACATTGCCATCGTCAATGGCAGTACGGCAAGGCAGACCATCCAGTGTGCAGTGTTGGAGGCCTCTAGCGCCACAGTGCTGGACGTCATGAGCGCCACGCTACCGGCTGGTGGTTGCCATCTCTTTCCTGTGGCGCCTGGCGCGGCAAGCCAGCGCGCAGTGATCCGCAGTCGCCTCGTCATGGCTCGGCCACTCATTTTTCGAATTGAAGACCAAGGAATGGATGTCCTGCATGGATAGGAAAACATTAGAAGTCGGGTATGGGGCTGTGCCCAAGGTGCTGATAGGAGACCGGCAACCGCTGGTGTTCATCGGGGGGCCCTGTGCCATCGAGAACCGCGATCACGCATTCAAGATGGCTGAAGAGATCAACAGCATCTGCCGGCGTGTGGGCATATCCTGGATCTACAAGTCCTGCTACGACAAGGACTGCCGCTCCTCGCCGGACAGCTACCATGGACTTGGCGTGCACGAGGGGCTGCGCATCCTCGCGGATATTCGGCACGAAATTGGCGTGCCCGTCACGTCCGATTTCTCGGATCCGGCATGGGGCGAGCCCACCGGAGCAGTGTGCGACATGGTCCAGGTACCCGCTTACCTGTGCCGGCAGACATCCATGCTACGGGCAGCCGCCAATACCGGGCGGCCAGTTCACCTGAAGAAGGGGCAGTTCATGAGCCCCTGGAACATGAAGAACTCCGTGCGCAAGATCGAAGCCCATGGTGGCAGCCAGGTTCTGTTGACGGACCGTGGCACGTTTTTCGGCTACAACATGCTGGTCAACGACATGACCTGCTTCCCGATCATGGCGCGCACCGGTTATCCGGTCTGCTTCGATGCCACCCACTCGATCCAACTGCCGACTTCGATGGGCAACATCTCAGGGGGGCAGCGCGAGTTCATTCCCTACCTTGTCCGGGCGGCAGTGGCCTGCGGCATCGATGCGCTTTTCATGGAAGTCCACAATGACCCGGACAACGCCATGTCCGACGCGAACACTGTGCTCGACATCAAGTACCTCGAAAACATCCTCGCGCAGGCGAAGATGGTTCACGAGATGCGTCTTGAAATGAGGGAGAAGTTTGGAGAGGACAATGTCCACCCAGAAAAATAGCATGCTCGTCAGTGACGTAATGCTTGCACGCGACCGCTTTCCGGTTGTCGGCCGGCGCACCCTCCTGAAGGAAGCGCTGGACGAGATGAACCGGCATCGCCTTGGCATCGCCTGCATCGTGGGCGAAGACTATCAATTGCTAGGCATCCTCACAGACGGTGATATTCGCCGTATGTTGCTCAAGGTCCAGAAGCCGTTTTCGGCATTCTTTGCAGACGATGCTCTGGAGCACGCTGTCACGACTCCCCTCAAGGTGGACCCGGCCGATACGTTGCTGCGTGCCGTTCGGCTGATGGACGAAAAGCGGGTCTGGGATCTGCCCGTGGTGAACGCGCAGGGTTGCCTCGTCGGTTTACTGCACCTGCATCCCGCTGTTGAGGCGCTTCTGCAGGCGGGGGCGTGAGGAAGGTCGCGCCATGAAAATTGCTGCTGTCATTCCAGCGCGCCTGGCGTCGAGCCGCTTCCCTCGCAAGGTTCTGCTTCCCATAGACGGGCTCCCCATGGTGGAGCACGTGCGCCGCAGGGCCTTGCTGTGTGACGATCTTTCGGAAGTGGTGGTAGCCACGTGCGACGACGAGGTGGCGGCCATGGTGGGCAGCCACGGCGGCCGTGCTGTGATGACGTCCGATGCCCACCAGAATGGGACCACCAGGGTGGCCGAAGCCGTTGCGTCCATCGAGTGCACGCACGTGGTCCTCCTGCAGGGGGACGAGCCCCTGCTTCTGCCCCGCCACGTGCATGCACTGGCTACCGCCATGCGCGCGCAGCCCGATGTGCCCGCATGGAACCTGGTTGCGCCCGTGACGGAAGCCGAAGAAATGGACCGTCACTCGTTCGTCAAATGCGCGGTGGCACAGCCCGACCGCATCCTTTACTGCTTCCGGCGGTCTCCCTACTTCAGCGGATTCAGCGAGCACCGACGGTTTGCCCGCAAGATGCTCGGCATCATCGCCTACCGTCGAGATTTCCTGCTGCGCCTGACGGCACTCCCGTTGTCGCCTGGGGAGAAAGCCGAGTCCATCGAACAGCTACGCATTCTCGAGAACGGGTTTCCCTTTCATTTTGTCGAGGTTGTGCCAAGCCTGCCGTCCATCAATGAACCGCACGAATTGGACATCGTGATGGACAGCCTGCGCGCCGACCCCGAGCAACAGAGCCTGCTGAAGCAGATTCTGGCGCAGGATCGCAAAACTTGATCTCTCGCCGCTTGTGAACGAGCGACAGTATCGCCAGGTGTGCGAGGCCTGCGATCAGGTTCTTCTGTCACCGGACGCTGGGGATGCCACGGTGGCCATTCCGTGGCTGCACGTGATTCGCCCCCATCCGATGTTTCTGCGGCACTACGAGGGCATGTTTTCAGGCCCATCACGCGCGGGGGGCGAGGCGTGGCGGCGGCTGCGCAGCTTGGCTTCCCGCATGCGCAGCCTCGTCGCGTCGGTGACAAACCTTGGGGGTTGGTGGAGCGCCAGTGCGACGCCAGAGGTGCGCGCTGATGTCCTGTTCGTTTCCCACTTGCTCAATGGAGACCAGGCAGGGGGGAACAGTGACTTCTATTTCGGAGTGCTGCCCGCATCCCTGGCCGAACGCGGTTACAAGGTTGCCGTGGTGCTCATCGACTACACCAGCCGCGATGCGTCACGGCTTGCGGCTAGTTGGGCGGCTAGCGCTGTACCCCGTATCGTGCTGCATCACACGCTGCATCCGTCCGCCGAGTGGCGGTTGATCGCACGAGGCCGCCGCGAGGCGCGGCGGCTTCGTCGCAAGGTTCAGCAGTGCCGCGATGCGTTTTCGAGCAGGTTGCTCAACCGAGCAGCGATCGAGGCAATAGGGGGTGCGCATCTGCATGCGCTCCGTCTGGGGGAGCAATTGCACGCGCTGGTCAAGGAGATGAAGCCGCGTGCGCTTGTCACAACCTACGAAGGGCATGCGTGGGAGCGGGTCGTGTATGCGCGGGCGCGTGACGCGAGCCCGGGCATCCGATGTATCGGATACCAACACGCCGGCCTGCTGAACATGCAGCACGCCGCCCTGCGGCGGCTGGGTGCTCGCTATGATCCCGATGCCATTGCTTGCGCCGGCGCCGTTTCGCGTGACGCGCTCGCCCGCAATTCCACGTTACAGGGAATTGCCGTGGAGGCCATCGGCTCGGTGCGCTCGCTCGTGCCAGTCACGGCAAAAAAGACCGGGACGGCACGCACGGCCTGCCTTGTTCTTCCCGAGGGGAATCTAGAGGAATGCCGGCTCCTGTTCGGGCTATCGCTCCAGTGCGCCCGCAAGGACAGCAGCCTGCAGTTCATCTGGCGACTGCACCCGAATATGCGCTTCGATGACCTGTTGCGGCAACATCCCGAGTTTGGCCTGCGTCCCGGGAACGTGGAGGTGTCCACGGGCGCGCTCCCTGAAGATATTGCGCGCTGCGGCTGGACCCTGTACCGCGGCAGCACCGCGGCGATCCAGGCGGCAGCTGGCGGCGCGTTTCCTGTGTACCTGTCCCAGGCAGGGGAGATTTCTATCGATACGCTCTTCGAGCTTGAGGGATTGCGTGCCCGTGTCTCCAGCGCGGAAGAGTTTTTGGCGCTCGTGACCGATAGCGCAGAGGTGCAGCGCCAGGCGGCCCTTGAACAGATACAGGCGTTCTGTGCCGGGATTTTCCTGCCCCTGGATGCGGACAGGCTGGCACTGCTGGTTGCGGGTGAACACGGGGTTGGCAGTGGTGAAGGTGGGTCGCCTTGAGCGTGCCGGTGGATCCCCTGGGTGACCAGAAGCATCCCTTGAGCGTGGTCATTGCCACGCTGGGTGGTGAAGTGCTTCGTCCCACGTTGGCCATGCTCAACAGCGGGGCGCGCGTGCCCGCCGAGATCCTGATCTGCGTTCCGCAGAAGGAAGCGGCGGGCTTGGACAACTTTGGTCATGACAATGTCCGCATCGTCGTTACGCCCCACCGCGGGCAGGTCGCACAACGCGCATTCGGTTTGCGACAGGCAGAGCAGGCCTACGTGATGCAAATGGATGACGACATCCTGATCGCGCCGGAGTCGGTGCAGGCGTTGCTGGACGCGGCGCGGACCCTGGGCAAAGGTGCCGTGGTTGCGCCCTTCTTTCGACATGTGTCGTCAGGCGAGTACATCACGCGCTTGCGTAGTGGTTGGAATGGCTTCATCGACAATCTCTATCTGTCTGCGGTTTGTGGCGCCCCTTGGGGTGAA
>JBIIUM010000172.1:0-6923 GCA_044339985.1 Burkholderiales bacterium
TTGCCTTCCACGCGGTCAAGAGACACCGCGAGGGAAGCACCCGGAGAACACGGCGCGCGAAGCGGTTCGTCTCGCGCCTCGCGAACAGCCGCAACGGGTGCTCCGCGCGCCGCTGCGCGAGGGGCTGGCGAAAAAAACGCGCTGCCCGAGGGCAGCGCGTTTCAGGGTGCAACTCAGTTGGGGGTCACGCGCCAGATGACGTTGTTGCCCTCGTCAGCCACGTACAGGTTGCCGTCAGGACCCTGAACGAGCGAGCGGAAGCGACCCGCGAAGGTGGGCCACTGCAGCACTTCCTGCTTGGCGGACTTGCCATCCTTGGACACGTCGAGGATATCGATCCGGTTACCCACGGGCGTGCCGTGAATGCCAATGCCGGCGTAGCCCACCGCCAGGCGGCCATTCCAGTCGCCCCACTGCGATCCCACCAGCCAGGTGGAACCGAACATGCCTTGCGACAGGCCGTTGTTGTTCCAGGCCGGCTTCAGGGCGTTCGGGTAGGTCTTGGTGTCCGTCATGGGCATGAAGGCCGCGCGTTCCTTCGGGTCCATGGCGCCCATCTGGTTGGGCGAGTAGCCGCAGTAGTCGTCCGGGCAATCCTTGCGCACACCCACGTTGGGACGCGGATCCCAGCCGGCGTTGCCACCATTCTCGAGCTTGGTGACTTCGTCGCTATGCCACGGGCCGTTCTCCGAGGTGAACGCCTCGTTGGTGCCGGGGCGGAAGGAGATGCCCTGCGGGTTGCGGTGGCCGTAGGTGTACACGCGGGCATCGAAGCCGGCGGGCGGCTTGTTGCCGGGCGCAGCCTTGCCATTACGGTCGACGCGAAGCACCTTGCCGCCGAGTTCGGTGGGATGCAGAGGACGCGCGCCGTTGTGGTTGTCGCCCGTGGTCACGTACAGGAAGCCATCGCCCGGGTTGAACCGGATACGGCCGCCGTTGTGCGCGCCGGGGCCGCCGAACGGGTGCTTGGAGGCCTTGGGCTTGTAGCCGATATCCGGAATGATGTCGGTGCGATCGGACACGCTGGACAGCGAGCCGTCCACCTTGAGCCGCATCACGATGTTGTTATAGCCGCCGTAAGTCCGGTTGGAACCTTGGGAGCTCGAGTAGACGTAGACGTAGCGGTTCGAGGCGAATTCCGGGTCCACCGCCACGCCCATCACGCCGGCCTGGCCATCGCAGAAAAGGTCCTGACCCACGAGGGAGTAGCCGCTCGTTCCCGCCACACCCAGCAGGTTGTTGACCTGACCCGAGGGGAGCCTCACGGACAAGCCTTTGCACTTCTGGGTGTAGAACATGGTGCCGTCCGGCAGGAAGGCCATGTCCCAGGGCAGTTCGAGCCCCTTGACGAAAGGCTCCGCCGATACCGTGGGCGAAGCGGCAGACGCGCCGCCCGATGCGAGCAGACCCGCGGCTGCGAGAAATGCCACTGGTAACAACCGGGCGCGTTTGCCAGTGCGCCGTGCTGCTGGGACTTTGGGAGTCATAAAACCCGTAACTGCCATCATGGTCTTTTCTCCTGCCAGATAGAATGGTTATTGTCCTTTGAAGAATTTATCAAAGGTGCTGGCAAGCTATCACGCGAGTCGGGGGCGTAACAAGCCTTAAAAAACACGCCAAGACACCCTGCAGGGAATAATGGGAAGTCGCCTCCAGGAAACAATCCAATTTTGAATTCGTAAGGTGTGGATCGGCGGTGAATCCATGACCAATGGGCCCACAGAAGCCATGGTTATGAATCCCGCCATCGCGCAGTCTCGGTAAGACAAAGACCATCGGCACTGTGGGGGAAAGGCGAAGGAACCGAAGCGCCAGACCTGACTCCCAATGCGGGTATTGCTGCATGGCGGTGCGCCAGCAAGTCGATAGCCGTGAGCTCGGTCTGCGAAGCCGTCAACCCCGCCAGAGGCGTTTTCCTGGCGGTGAACACCGTGCCGTGCAAAAAAACTCGAAGCGCTTGAGAAAAAAGCCACTGTAGGGGACCGGCATTTCATAAAAACCAACCCTGCGTATCGAAGCAAGCCGTGCCCGGGTCGTCGAGCGATATGCGCGCCTGGATCGGCCTTGCTTTGGAGACAGGCTTGCCCGGGAACCCGCCGCGACCAGCGCATGGGATTCCCCGTCATGGTTCCGGTCGGCGCGGGGCTATCATCCCCGCCCTGCCTTCAAAGAACAGCCCGTCCGATCCCCATGGCCCAGGCCGTCACGCCCCTGCACACCGACCAGCAGCTTGAGGGTATCCGGACTCCGCCTCACTCCCTGGAGGGGGAGCAGTCGGTGCTGGGTGGCCTGCTGCTTGACAACAGTGCCTGGGACCGCATCGCGGACGTGGTGTTCGAAGATGACTTCTATCGCGCCGATCACCGCCTGATCTGGCGCCACGTCTCACGCCTCATCGAGCATGCCCGGCCCGCCGACGTGCTGACCGTGGCCGAGAGCCTGGAGCGCAGCGGCGAGCTGGTGGAGACGGGCGGCATGGCCTACCTGGCCGCCCTGGCGCAGAACACGCCTTCCGCCGCCAACATCCGTCGCTATGCCGAGATCGTGCGCGAGCGCAGTGTCATGCGCCGCCTCGCTGCCGTGGGAACGGCAATCGCCGATTCCGCCTACAGCCCGCGCGGCCGCGAGGCTGCGCAACTCCTGGACGAGGCCGAGTCGAAGGTCTTCGAGATCGCCGAACAGGGTGCCCGCGGCCGGCAAGGGTTTCAGGCCATGCCACCGTTGCTTACGCAGGTGGTGGAGCGCATCGACATGCTCTACAACCGCGACAACCCCAGCGACGTCACCGGCGTGCCCACCGGCTACGCCGACCTGGACGAGAAGACCTCGGGCCTGCAGCCCGGGGACCTGGTGATCGTGGCCGGCCGCCCCTCCATGGGCAAGACGGCGCTGGCCATCAACATGGCCGAGAACGTGGCCCTGGAGGCAGGCTTGCCGGTGGCGGTGTTTTCCATGGAAATGGCCGCCACGCAGCTGGTGATGCGCCTGTTGGGCTCCCTGGGCAGGCTCGATCAGCACCGCCTGCGCACCGGGCGGCTGCAGGACGACGACTGGCAGCGCCTCACCGCCGCCGTGGGCCGCCTCAACGAGGCCCCCATCCACATCGACGAGACGCCGGCCCTCAACGCCCTGGAAGTGCGCGCCCGGTCGCGGCGCCTGCACCGTCAGTACGGTAAGCTCGGCCTGATCGTGGTGGACTACCTGCAGCTCATGTCCGCTTCCTCCGAGGGCGAGAACCGGGCCACCGAGATCTCCGAGATCTCGCGCTCGCTCAAGGCGCTGGCCAAGGAACTCAACGTGCCGGTGATCGCACTGTCGCAGCTCAACCGCAGCCTCGAGCAGCGGCCCAACAAGCGGCCGGTGATGTCGGACCTGCGCGAATCCGGCGCCATCGAGCAGGATGCCGACCTCATCCTGTTCATCTACCGCGACGAGGTCTACAACCCCGACAGCCCGGAGAAGGGGATCGCCGAGATCATCATCGGCAAGCAGCGCAACGGGCCCATCGGAACGGTGAAGCTCACCTTCCGCGGCGAGAACACGCGCTTCGAGAACTACGCCGACCCGCAGCGCTACTGACGGGGAGGCCTCCGGCGGCGGCCGTGGCCGGAGCCGCCGCCGGTTCCACAGGGGAGGACACCGGTACCATGGACAACGGTTTTCGTGTCAGCCATGCGGGCGACGCCATCTTCGAGCGGGGCCTGCGCGCCTTCTTCGAGTATCGCGACCTCGGCATCCGCGACGCCACCCGCGGCGCGCTGGTGGCCCATGTGATCCGGGCCGTGCCCGGCGCCGCGTTCGTCGGCACGCCGCACCGGCATCGCGTGGATTTCCAGATGGTGTACGTGCTCAGGGGCTGGATCGAGTTCGAGTACGAGGGGCAGGGCGTGGTGCGGCTCACGGCCGGATCGTGCGTGCACCAGCCGCCGGGCATCCGCCATCGCGAGATCGGCCACAGCGACGACGTGGAGATGCTCGAGATCGTGATGCCCGCGGATTTCACCACCGAGGAAATGGACCGTGTCTGAAGTGCTGCGCCGCCTCGCGGGGGGGCTGCTCGTCCTGCTCATCGCCGGCCTTTCGACGGGGGCGGCCGCCCAGGCCTGGCCGGCCCGGCCCGTGCGCATCATCGTGCCCAATTCCGCCGGCGGCATCACCGATGTCAACGCGCGCCGGCTCGCCGAGAAACTCTCCGCGGCGTTGGGCCAGCAGGTGGTGGTGGAAAACAAGCCTGGCGCCAGCGGCACCATCGGCGCCTCTGCCGCTGCCAAGGCGAAACCGGATGGCTACACGGTGTTTTTCGGGTCCACCAGCAGCCTGGCGCTATCGCCCGCGCTGGGTGTCCCCACGGACTACGACCCCCTCAAGAGCTTTGACCCGGTGATCCTGTTTGGATCCACGCCGATGCTGGTGATTGCCCACCCTTCGCTCGGAGTCGCCACCGTGGGTGAACTCGTGACGCTTTCCCGGCGTCGCCCTGGTGCCCTGAACTACGGCACTGGCGGCAGCACCAGCACCAATCACTTCGTGGGCGAGGTGTTCCGTCGCGTGGCCGGCGTTGACATGACCCATGTGCCCTACAAGAGCATCACCCATGCCCTCATGGCGGTGGTGGGCAACGAGGTGCCACTGGGCGTGGACTACCCCGACACCTCGGCGGAGTTCGTGCGCACCGGCAAGCTGAAGGCGCTGGTGGTCACCGGCGCGCGGCGCGTGGAGATCCTGCCCGGCGTGCCGCACGCGCTCGAGGCGGGCATTCCCCAGCTCGACCTGCTGGGATGGGTGGCGATCGTGGTGCCCGCCGGCACGCCGCGCGAGATCGTGGAGCGGCTCAACGCCGAGATCGGCAAGGCCCTGCGTGCGTCCGATCTGCGCGAGGCCATGAACCGCGCCGGCTGGGAGGTGGGCGGCGGCACGCCGGCGGAGCTGGGGGGGCTGATGCGCGCCGAGCAGGGGCGCTGGGCGAAGCTCGTGCAGATGACCGGGATCGCCCGGGAGTAGCGCTCTCGCGCTGCAAGCGTATCGGCTGGGCGTGTTGCGCTGTGCCTATCGCCGCCGTGCAGCCGCGGGCTAGACTGCGTCCCGGATCACAACCGCGCCGGAGGCTGTCCATGTTCTCTCTGCTTTCCCGGGCACGGCATGCCGTGGCCCTCCTTGCGCTGTCCCTGGGCTCGCCATGGGTATTGGCCCAGGAAACGGTGAAGATCGCCCACTTCGACCCCCTGAGCGGTCCCTTTGCACTGGTGGGGCAGAGCATCGACCGGCTCTACCGCTTTGCGGTGGACGAGCTGAATGCCCGCGGCGGCGTGCTGGGCGGCCGCAGGCTCGAGGTGGTGTCGTTCGACACCAAGGGCAGCCCCCAGGAGGCCGTCTTGCTGCTCAAGTCGGTGATCGACCAGAAGATCCGCTTCGTGGCCATCGGGTCGGGATCGCACATCGCCCATGCCGTGGTGGAAACGCTCAACAAGCACAACGCCCGCAATCCCGACCAGACCGTGCTGGTGCTCAACATCGCCGCCCAGGACCCGGCCCTCACCAACGAGAAGTGCAGCTGGTGGCACTTCCGTTGGGAGGGCAGCACCGACATGCGCGTGAACCTGCTCACCGACCACATCGCGAAGCAGAAGACACCGGCAAAGGTCTACCTCATCAACCAGGACTACGCCTTCGGCCAGTCCATCGCCAGGGCAGCCCGCGAGATGCTGGCGCGCAAGCGCGCGGAAGTGCAGATCGTGGGCGATGACCTGCACCCGCTGGGCAAGGTGAAGGACTTCGCGCCCTACGTCTCCAAGATCAGGGCCGCGGGCGCGGACGCGGTGCTCACCGGCAACTGGGGGCCGGACCTGTCGCTGCTCATCAAGGCGGCCAGGGACGCAGGCCTCGAGGCGGTGTTCTACACCCTGAACGCCAACAATGCCGGCGTTCCCGCCTCCATCGGCGCCTCGGGCGAGGGTCGCATCCGCCAGGTGTCCACCTGGCACCCCAACGCGGCCGAAAACCGGCTGGAGAAGGCGGCCGCCGACTACCGCAGGCGCTACAACGAGGATTTCTGGCTCAACCTGCCCAGGCTCCAGATCGACATGCTGGCGCGCGCCATCGACGTGGCCGGCGCCGCGGACCCCGTCCGGGTGGGCCGCGCGCTGCACGGCATGCGTTTTCCGGGGGACACGGGCGAGGTGCTGATGCGCGCGGAGGACCACCAGCTGATCGCGCCGAACTACATCGCTACCTTCACCAGGGCCGGCGGGGCAGTGAAGTTCGACGCCGAGGGCACGGGCCTGGGCTGGAAGACCGACGCGCGTTTCGAAACGAAGGACGTGGCGCTTCCCACGACCTGCCGGATGGAGGAGCCGCGCTGATCCCGGCGCGGCGGACAGGGGAGAGGACAGTGCGAGTCGCGAACAAGATCACCCTCATCACGGGAGGCGCCCACGGCATGGGGGCCGCCATGGCGTCGCTGTTCGCGCGCGAGGGCGCCACGGTGGTGATCGCCGACATCCTGGAGAAGGAGGGCCGCGAGCTGGCCGCGGCTATCGCCCAGTCCGGCGCCCGGTCGGAGTTCCTGCCCCTTGACGTGAGCCGCGAGGCGGATTGGCGCGAGGCCATGACCGCCCTCATGGCCCGCCATGGCCGGCTCGACATTCTCGTGAACAACGCCGGGGTGAGCGGCGCGTTGCCCGACCGTCTCGGCGTGGAGGACTTCGACCGCCTCATGGCCGTGAACGCGCGCGGCACCTTCCTGGGTCTCAAGTACGGCATCGAGGCCATGCGCCAGAGCGGCGGCGGGTCCATCGTGAACATCTCTTCCATCTCCGGACTGGTGGGGCAGGCCTTCGTGCACATGGGCTACAACGGCGCCAAGGCGGCCATCCACGTGATGACCAAGGCAGCCGCGGTGCAATTCGGCCGCGAGGGAATCCGCG
>JBIIUM010000003.1:0-62189 GCA_044339985.1 Burkholderiales bacterium
CGCGCTGCAGCCGCCTCCTTCTCGCGAAGCCGATGGGCCTCCTCCTCTTCGCGCTGGCGAATCTGGTCCTCTTGCTCGCGCTTGCGCGCCGACTCAGCCTCTTGCTCGCGCTTGCGCGCCGACTCAGCCTCTTCCTCGCGACGCCTCTGTGTTTCCAACTCCTCGCGTTGCCTGCGTGCGCCCTCCCTTTGACGACGCTCGAGTTCCACCGTCAAGGCACGCTCCGCTCGCTCGCCCGCCCACTTATCCTCAGCAATACGAGCCTTGCCCTCTTCGGCAAAACGAACCCTCGATTGCTCGTCGGACTTGACCATGAGCTCGGCGACCTTTGGCAAACGGCTTGCGGCCGCGACCCCCAGCGTGGACTGCAACGCGAGGTCAGCACGCGCTTCGCCGGTCTCACTCGCGAGCCCCACGGATTGCTCTTGAGCACGCTTACCGACGTTGCCACTCACGCGTTCACGAGGGTCGTCCGTCAAACGAAGCCTCGCCGCCGGTGCCTTGCTACTTGCGGGCCCTGAAGCTTCCGAACTTGCGGGGGATGCCGGCGGGAGACCCGGATGGACGAGGACGTTGGTGAAGTCGAGGTCGTTGTCGTCGACGGATTGCTCTGCCGGGGGGCGCCGGAGGGGTTCGCCCCCACCCCCTGAACGCGGCACTTCCTTGATAAGGCCACGTTCGGAGAGCAAGCGAACCTGAAGCAGAAGGGCCTTGACGGCGCCAGGCCCGAGCTGCACGCCGAGCTCGCCAAGAGTCCGCTTTCCATCAATGAGCCCGAGGACTTTATGGAGTTCCTTCGGAAGGGTCGCGGACCGATCCCTGAACTCGAAGAGCCCCTTGGCAGTCCTGGCAAAAACTGTCGACTTATCCATTGCCCTTTAGGTCAGTTAGGCACAACCGATCCCGGGGAACATGAACCGCCGCCTCTCCTGGTTTCGACCCGCAAATGCCGGTCGAAACCTGGGTTGCGCCTACAAAAGATATGACCGCCAAACCGGTGCCTTCCGGACCGGTGGACTCCGCTCCACCACCGATACCCTTGATCTAGTCAAGCGCCTTGACGATATCTTCCACGACTTTCTTGGCATCGCCGAATACCATCATAGTCTTGTCAAGGTAGAACAGCGGGTTGTCCAACCCCGCGTAGCCTGAGGCCATCGATCGCTTGTTGACAATCACCGTGCGCGCCTTGTGGGCTTCCAGGATGGGCATCCCATAGATCGGGCTGCCTTTGACCTCGGCAAGCGGATTCACCACATCGTTTGCTCCTAGCACCATGACCACGTCGGTAGTGCCGAAATCGCTGTTTATGTCCTCCATTTCCAGCACCTGGTCGTAGGGAATCTCGGCTTCCGCAAGCAACACGTTCATATGCCCGGGCATCCGGCCCGCCACCGGGTGAATGGCGTAGCGAACGGTGACACCCTTTTCCGTGAGCTTCGCAGCCATCTCCTTGACAGCATGCTGGGCCCGTGCGACTGCGAGTCCGTAACCCGGGACGATGATCACAGAGTCGGCGTTGGACATGACGAAGGCCGCGTCGTCCGCACTGCCCGATTTGACGGTCTTTTGCTCTGCTCCACTGGCAACCGTGGACGTTTCTCCGCCGAACCCTCCCAGGATGACGCTGAAGAAGGAGCGATTCATCGCCTTGCACATGATATACGAGAGGATTGCCCCTGAAGAACCCACCAGGGAACCCGCAATGATCAGCATGGAGTTGTTGAGCGAAAACCCGATACCTGCAGCAGCCCAGCCAGAGTACGAATTCAACATGGACACCACGACCGGCATGTCCGCCCCGCCAATGGGAATGATGATGAGGACACCAAGCACGAAGGCCAGGGCGAGCATGAAGAAGAAGGCCGCCCAGTTCTCGGTGAACATGAAGGCGAGACCAAGCACCACCGTGACCGTCCCGAGCAAAAGATTTACCAGGTGCTGACCTGAAAAAACCACTGGCGCACCCTGGAAAAGACGGAATCTGTACTTGCCCGACAGCTTGCCGAAAGCGATCACCGACCCGCTGAAGGTGATGGCACCAATGGCCGCCCCGAGGAACAGTTCCAGGCGATTTCCAACGGGGATTGATTCCTCGTGCCCTCTCGTGATTCCAAAGGCGTACGGCTCCGCCACCGCCGCCACTGCGATGAACACCGCAGCCAAGCCGATCATGCTGTGCATGAAAGCCACCAGCTCGGGCATCTTGGTCATCTCCACCCGCTTGGCCATCACTGCACCAGCGCCGCCACCAACCACCAGGCCGGCGAGCACATAGCCCAGCCCTGGGCCCGCATTACTGTGCGAGGCGATGAGTGCCGCGGTAGTCAGCACGGCAATGGCCATGCCGGCCATGCCGAAGGCATTGCCGCGGCGCGAAGTGGTGGGGTGGGAAAGACCCTTGAGCGCCTGGATGAACAATACCGACGCCACCAAGTAGAGAAGCGTTACGACGTTCATGCTCATTTGCCGCTCTCCCCGCCCTTACGTTCCTTCTTCTTGAACATCTCCAGCATGCGGCGAGTCACGAGGAATCCGCCGAACACATTGACCGCCGCGAGCGCTACGGCGAGCACGCCCATGGTCTTCCCGAGGCCGGTTTCAGTGAGCGCCGCAGCCAGCATGGCACCGACGATGACAATGGCCGAGATCGCGTTGGTCACCGCCATCAAAGGGGTATGGAGAGCAGGGGTGACATTCCAGACCACGTGGTACCCGACGTAGATGGCAAGCACGAAAATGGTGAGATTGATGACGGTGTGGCTGACGACTTCCACGGCGCTTCTCCTGGCTAGACCTTGCGTGCGAGCTCGCCGCCCATGCAGGCGAGCGTTCCGGCGACAATCTCATCCTCTCGGTTGAGATTGAAAGCGCCACTCTTGACGTCCAGCATCAGGGCAAGGAAGTTGAAGAGGTTGCGGGCGTAAAGCGCACTTGCGTCGGCGGCCACGAGCGCGGGGATGTTGGCGACACCCAGGATGTTCACACCGTGCCTGACCACGGTGGAGTCGAGTTCGGAAAGCGGACAATTGCCGCCTTGTTCCACCGCCATGTCCACGATCACCGAACCGGGACGCATGGTCTTCACCATGTCCTCGGTCACCAGAACGGGCGCAGGACGCCCGGGGATCAGTGCCGTCGTGATGACGATGTCCGCTTGCCGGATCCGCTCGGCAACCAGCTGTGCCTGACGCTTCTTGTAGTCCTCGCCCATGTCGCGGGCATAACCGCCCTGCCCCTTGGCCAGTTCTTTCTCCGCCTCCGTAAGTGGAACCTCGATGAACTTCGCTCCGAGGGATTCCACCTGCTCCTTGGTCTCAGGACGGACATCGGTAGCCTCAACAACGGCGCCCAGCCGCTTCGCGGTGGCGATGGCCTGCAGGCCAGCGACACCCACGCCCATCACCACGACTCGCGCGGCCTTGATGGTGCCCGCAGCCGTCATGAGCATCGGCATCAGCCGGCCGTAGGCGTTGGCCGCCATCAACACCGCCTTGTAGCCTGCAATGTTGGCCTGCGAGGACAGTACGTCCATGCTCTGGGCTCGCGAAATGCGCGGCAGCCATTCCATGGCGAAACCCGTCACGCCGGTGGCCGCCAGTGCCCGAAGGGCATCGGTCTTGTATGGCGCAAGCAACGCCACCAGAACCTGTCCCCCGCGCAGCAAAGACAGCTCGCCGTCCTGAGGCCCTCGGACCTTGAGGACAATGTCTGCGGCCCAGGCCTCGGCCGCGCCGGCCACCACGGTGGCGCCTGCGGCGGCAAAATCGCCATCCGAGATAGAAGACGACAGCCCCGCGCCTGCCTGGACCAACACCCGATGGTGCCCCCCAGCCAGGAGCTTCTTCACCGTCTCCGGGGTGGCTGCCACCCGGGTCTCACCCGACAACGACTCCGCTGGTATCCCGATTTGCATCCTGTCACCACCTCCATGATCGCGCTGCGCCGCTCACATTCGCCGCGCCTGCGTGCCCGACAAGGTGCCGCCGGGGAGCCGAAAGTAAGCTGCGTATTATATGTGTTGGCAAGCAAATCATGCACCACCAAGGAGCGCTGCCTATAATTGGGGATGGCTTCGATTCGCTTGCTTCCCGACGCGCTAGTGGACCAGATCGCCGCAGGCGAGGTGGTGGAGCGCCCGGCCGCCGCCCTTAAGGAACTGTTGGAAAACAGCCTCGACGCCGGGGCTGGTGAAATCCTGGTCGCCATCGATGGCGGCGGCATCGAGCGCATTCGTGTTCAGGATGACGGGGCGGGTATCCCCCCGGCCGAACTGCCTCTCGCCCTCGCCCGGCACGCCACGAGCAAGATCGCCAGCCTGGGTGATCTGGAGTCCGTGGCAAGCCTTGGCTTTCGCGGCGAGGCGCTCGCCAGCATCGCCTCCGTATCGCGGCTTTCTCTCACAAGCCGTCGCGCGGAGGAACGCCATGCCTGGCAAGTGCAAGCCGAGGCGACCCATTGCGCCGCGCCGCAGCCTGCCGGTCTGGACCGAGGTACGGTCGTGGAGGTGTTGGACCTCTTCTACAACGTCCCAGCGCGCCGCAAGTTTCTCAGGACCGAGGCAACGGAATTCGCCCACGCCGAGGAAGCCTTTCGTCGCATCGCCCTGTCGAGGCCCTCGGTGGCATTCGCGCTCAGTCAAGACGGCCGCACACGCCTGAGGCTGCCAACGCAGAGCGAAGCCGCGCGTTGCTCGGCTTTGCTCGGTGCTGAGTTTTCGGCGGCATGCCTGGCGGTGGACGAAACGGCAGGCCCGCTGCGCCTTCACGGTGCCGCTGGCCTGCCCGCCGTTGCCCGGGGCAGCCGCGACTCCCAGTACCTGTTCGTGAACGGCCGGTTCGTTCGCGACAAACTCCTCACCCATGCAGTTCGCGAAGCCTACCGCGACGTGCTGCACGGCGACCGCCATCCCGTCTACGCGCTGTTCCTGGACATCCCGCCAAACCTCGTGGACGTGAATGTCCACCCCACAAAGAGCGAGGTCCGGTTCAGAGAATCGCGCTCCGTTCATCAGTTTGTGTTGCATGCGGTGGAGCGGACCCTCGCCCGCAACCGCCCGGGAGAGACTGCACCAGCGCCCTTGGCTCCCCCCCAATGGCTGGGGCGGCTGGCGTCCACGGGGCGGCCCGAAACCCAGCAGAGCCCCCTTCACTTTCCCGCGGCGGAGCGCATTGGCTTCTACGACCGGCTGTTCGGTCAACGCGCCAGTGCTCCGCAAGCCGATTCGGGCGGCACTACGCTTGCCGAGCGATCATCCGAGGAAGCGCCGCCGGAGGACGAACTTCCCCTGGGACATGCCCTTGCGCAATTCGCGGGCATCTACATCCTCGCCCAGAACCGTCACGGCCTGGTGGTGGTAGACATGCACGCTGCCCACGAGCGGGTCGTTTACGAACGGCTCAAAGCCGCGTTGGCGGGCAGCGGCGTGCCCACCCAGACTCTGCTGATTCCTGCCGCCTTTGTCGCCACGCCCCTCGAGGTGGCAACGGTACAAGAGTATCGCGAGGAAATCGCCGCCATGGGCTTCGAGATGGCTGTCTCCTCGCCCACCAGTGTCGTGGTGCGCGCCGTCCCGATGCTCCTTCGCGATACCGACATCGCCGCGCTCGCCCGCGACCTTCTACGCGAGATCGCCGAGGTCGGGGTAAGCCGCGCCATCGCCGATCGACGTGACCACATTCTCGGCACCCTTGCCTGTCACGGCGCGGTACGCGCCCACCGCGCGCTTACCCTTGCCGAGATGAACGCCCTGCTGCGCGACATGGAGGCAACGGAGCGCGGCGGGCAATGTAACCATGGCCGTCCCACCTGGCACCAATTCACCTTGGCGGATCTGGACCGGCTGTTCCTGCGGGGACGCTGATGCGGCGCGACTGGTCCGGCGAACCGCCGGTCCTATGCCTGATGGGACCGACCGCCAGCGGCAAAACCCGCGTGGCGCTGGCGCTGGCAGCGCGCTTTCCGGTTGAAATCGTGAGCGTCGATTCGGCGCTCGTATATCGCGGGATGGACATCGGGACAGCCAAGCCCAGCCCTGTCGAACGCCTTGCTGCGCAACACCACCTGATCGACGTGGTGGAGCCCACCGAGAGTTACTCGGCGGCGCGCTTCGCTGACGACGCAGGCGCTCTCGTGGCCGACATCCACGCCCGTGGCTGCATCCCGCTGCTCACCGGTGGAACCATGCTGTACTTCAAGGCGCTGCGCGAAGGCCTGTCGGCGCTCCCGCCAGCCGATCAAGACATCCGGCTGGTGATCGATGCCATGGCCGCCGACCTGGGCTGGCCGGCGCTGCACGCCTCGCTCACCGCGCTGGACCCTGCAACCGGCGCGCGCCTTGATCCCGCCGACGCGCAGCGCATCCAGCGCGCCCTGGAGGTTTGCTGGCTCACGGGACGCCCCATGTCGGAACTGCTTGCCGAAGGACGACGGCGCCCGCCACCCTGGCGCATGCTTCAGATCAGCCTCGAGCCATCCGATCGACAGGAACTTCACCGGCGCATCGAGGCGCGCTTCGAGGAAATGCTTGAATTGGGATTGATCGGGGAAGTTGACCGGTTGCGTGGTAAACACCCGCTCCATGCGGGAATGCCGTCCATGCGTTGCGTGGGCTATCGCCAGGTATGGGAATACCTCGATGGCCTTTACGGCCTGAACAATCTGCGAGCGAACGCCGTGGCGGCCACGCGGCAACTCGCCAAACGGCAGTTGACTTGGCTGCGCACCACCCCGGGCGTGGAACGCTTCGACTGCCTCGCTCAAGACGTGGAGGCATGCGTGCTCGATCACGTGGCCGCGACCCTCTAGGGCCGCGGCCCGATCCTCAGGGCGCGCCAGCCAACCAGTCGGCGCCAGCCTTGGCCACCACGCCATCCTGTTGCGACGTCACTCCGGATACGCCGATCGCGCCAACCACCTGTCCGCGATAGAGAAGCGGCACGCCGCCCTCCAGGGGCAATGCCTGCTCGATGCCCAGGATGGCAGCGCGCCCCCCGGCAATGGCGTCCTCGAACACCTTGGTGGGACGCTTGAAGCCCGCGGCAGTCCAGGCCTTTTGAATCGATACGTCCACACTGCCGTACTGGGTTCCGTCGAGCTTCTGCAACATGATGAGATGCCCCCCCTCGTCGACGACGGCGATCGACACGTTCCAGCCATTCTTGCGCGCCTCCGCCTCTGCCGCCGCCACCACCTGTTTTACGGCTTCCAGCGATAGCGCTTTCTTGTCGAGCATTTCGGCCTGACCACTCAACCAGACGCAGGTCAGCAGCGAGCCAGCGACGAAACGAAGAAGGTTTTTCAAGGGCATCTCCTCGATAGCTTCAGGATTGACGGGGTTGAATCCTGAGCGTCGACGATACGCCTGCGGGGCTCCGTGCATCAATCTTCGCTCGCCGACTCCACCCGTGCGGCGATGTGCCCCACTGCCAGTGTCACCACGATGGGTTCACCCGGTCGCAACGCCCCGGCCTCGGTGACGATGGCGCCCGTACCATCCCGCACCAGGGCGTAGCCGCGCTTCAGGACCGCCTCAGGATTGAGTTGGCCAAGCTGCGCGCCGAGGGCCGCCACGCGCAGCGCCCGGTCGCGCACTGCGCCGCCTGCCCCGCGACGCAGCGCCTCGCCAAGCGCAGCCAGCCTGGAAGCAAGCGGCGCAGTTCGAGGCCGCGCCAGGGAAAAACGATGGGCTGCATGGGAGAGCCGCACCTCGCGAGACCGGATATCGCGCGTCGCAGCCATCAGCAACCGCCGCCTAACTTGCCCGATCTGCTCCCGCCGGCGCGCGAGGCGCTCAGCCGGATGACGCAGTCGACGCTGCGCCAGGTCCAGCCTCTGCAGACGCCGGTCCTGACCCTCTCTCCAGCGACCAGCCAAGGCACGGGCCAGAGCATCCAGGCGGCGACGCAGGGCGGCGCCGTCCGGGCTGGCAAGCTCGGCGGCGGCAGTGGGGGTCGGCGCGCGCGCGTCGGCGACGAAGTCCACGATGGTGAAGTCGGTCTCGTGTCCAATACCAGAGACCACAGGAATACACGAGGCGGCGACCGCGCGCGCCAACGCCTCGTCGTTGAATGCCCACAAGTCCTCGATACTGCCGCCGCCGCGGCACAGTATCAGCACCTCCGCCTCCCCGTGGGCGGCCGCCGCGGCGAGCGCCGCGGCGATCCGCGTCGCCGCACCTTCCCCTTGCACCGGCGTGGGATACAGGATCACGCGCTGGGACGGCATGCGCCTGCGCAGCGTGCTGAGAACATCGCGCAGCGCCGCCGCCCGCGGGGAGGTGATCACCCCGACCACCCGCGCGAACGCTGGAATCGGGCGCTTGCGGGCGGGGTCGAACAAGCCCTCCATGGCCAGCTTGCGCTTGAGACGCTCGAAAGCCTCGTAAAGCGCCCCCAGGCCAGCCCGGCGCATGAAGTCCACGCCGAGCTGAAATTCACCACGTGGTTCGTAGAAGGAAGCGCTGGCACGGACTTCCACCTGGGCGCCATTAACCGGCTGCCAGTCGAGCAGTTGGGCCCGGCCGCGAAACATGACGCAGCGCACCTGCGCGGCTTCATCCTTGAGCGAAAAATAGCAGTGCCCAGAGGCCGCGCGCGTGAAGTTGGATATCTCGCCCCCAACCCATGTGAGCCCGAGCCCGCCTTCCACCAGTACGCGCACCCGGGCATTGAGCTCTGAGACGCTAAGGACGCCTCTTCCCTGCGAGGCAACACCATCGGGGACGTGTTCCATGGCGAATCGATTGTAGGCACGAAACGGGCTAGATGGCGCGGCGGAGCAACCCTCATGCCCCATGCGCGTTGCCCATGAAAAAGGCATGACAGGGAAATCCATTGCCCGTGCTCGACTTACCGCCGCTATCGACAGGCTGTTCACAGCCTTATCCACAGACTTTGTGGACAGCCGGAAGCCTCCGCGCAGGAATCTTCGCTCCATTGCGGCAACTTGCAGGTGTCGCTAAAGTGTGGACCCTTCACCTGCAAGGAATCAGCAGTCGTGCTGGCAATCATCGATGCGGCCGGATGGCCGATCTGGCCGATCATCGCGGCCTCTATCGTTTCTCTTGGCATCATCGGAGAACGCGCCTGGACCCTGCGGGGCAAGATGGTCGCTCCTCCAGGGCTGTTTTCCGAAACGATCCGCGACTACCGGTCCCAGGGCGTAACCCCGGAGTTGTTGTCCCGACTTGCGCAAGGCTCGCCACTGGGGCGGATTTTCGCTGCGGGGCTACGGCATGTTCGCAGCCCCCGCGAGGTCATGCGAGATGCCATCGAGGAAGCCGGGCGAGCCGCTTCGCGGGATCTGGGCCGCTTTCTGACCACCCTGGGCACCATCGCCACAATGGCGCCGCTGCTGGGTCTGCTGGGCACCATCATCGGCATGATTGAGATTTTCGGTGCTCAGGCTCCCACCGGAATGGCAAACCCGGCACAACTCGCCCGGGGTATTTCCGTGGCGTTGTACAACGCGGCGTTTGGCATCATCGTGGCCGTGCCGAGCCTGGTCTTCCATCGGCACTTCCGGGCCAGGGCCGATGAACTCGTGGGAGACCTGGAGCAACAAGCGGTAAAGCTCGTTGAGGTGGTTCACGGGGACCGGTCCCCTTGATGGCCGAGGAAATCGCACGATGAACTTTCGCCGCACGGGCGGCCGGGACGAACCCGAAATCAACCTCGTCCCCTTCATCGACGTTCTGCTGGTCGTGGTGATCTTCCTGGCCGTGACCACCACCTACTCTCGTTTCTCCGAACTGCAGATCGATCTGCCTTCGGCTGACGCTGCCAAGGCCAAGGAAAAACCGGGACAAATCAGCGTTGCAGTCACTGCAGCCGGAGGTTATGTGGTGGAACGTACGCCCATCACCTTCAGTTCGCTTCGCGCCCTGACCACCGAATTGCAACGGGCCGCCTCTGGCAACGAGGATCCGGTGGTGGTGATCAACGCCGACGCCAAGGCACCCCACCAGGCCGTCATTCGTGTCCTTAACGCGGCCCAGATGGCCGGCTTTGGGCGCGTGACCTTCGCCGCGCAAAACGAGCAGTAGCCGGGCTGACCTCCGGCGCTGCCGCCGCATTCATGGGCATCGAGACGCACTGGCAACGCACCGGCGCGGTCGCTCTCCTGCTGTCGCCGCTGGCGGCGGTGTTCGCGCTGGCGGCCGCGGTGCGCCGCACTCTCTTCGCGCTCGGCTTGGTGCGCAGCGTCCACCTGCCCGTGCCAGTGGTGGTGGTGGGTAACATCACGGCCGGCGGCACTGGCAAGACTCCACTGGTGGCTTGGCTCGCCGGCGAACTCCTGGCACGCAACCGCAGGCCGGGAATCGTCACGCGCGGATACGGCGCCCGTACGCGGGGCCCGGAACGCGTGGAGCCGGATTCGGACCCGGCGCTCGCGGGTGACGAGGCAGTTTTGCTCGCCCGGCAGTGCCACTGTCCCGTGTTTCGCGGCGCCGACCGAGTGGCGGCGGCACGCGCACTGCTCGCGGCCCATCCCGACACCGACGTGCTGCTAAGCGACGACGGCCTGCAACACTACCGCTTGGAGCGCGACCTGGAGATTGCTGTGGTTGATGGCATGCGGGGCCTCGGCAATGGCATGCCGCTACCTTCGGGGCCGCTGCGGGAATCAGCGGCGCGGCTGGCGCGCTGCGGCTTTGTGGTGGTGAAGGCGCCAGTGCGCGCCGCTTTACCGCCACATCCAGCTCGCGGCGCAATGCAGCTTGAACCTGGCGAACTGCGCTCGCTAACGGACCCCGGGCGCACCTTGCCACTGGGTGCGCTTGCCGGGTTGCGGGTGCACGCCGTGGCCGGCATCGGTAATCCGGACCATTTTTTCGACACCTTGCGCTCCCTCGGCATCAACTTCGAAGCCCACCCCTTCCCCGATCACCACATCTGGAAAGCAAGAGACCTGCGATTGCCGGGAGCGCAGGCAGTGCTGATGACTGCCAAGGACGCCGTAAAATGCCGTGCGTTTGCCGAGCCCATTTTCTGGGAACTTCCGGTCACAGCGCGGCTCGACCCTCTCTTCGCCGCGGCGTTGCTAGCCGCCATTCCCCATGGCCCTCGATCCAAAACTGCTTGAGATTCTGGTTGATCCCCTCACCAAGGCGCCATTGTTGTACGACCGCGAGCGCCAGGAACTGGTTTCCGTGGAAAGCGCCCTCGCGTATCCGGTCAGGGAAGATGTTCCCGTGATGCTCGAGGAACACGCGCGGCGCCTGTCCCCCGAGGAAGTGGAAACATGGCGGCGGCGGCGGTAGCGCCGTGACGGAATTCGTAGCGGTCATCCCCGCGCGCTTTTCTTCGTCGCGCCTGCCCGGGAAACCGCTCGCGGACATTGCCGGCAAGCCCATGGTGGTGCGTGTGGCCGAACAGGCCGCACGGAGCGGCGCACGCGAAGTCTGGGTAGCCACCGATCACGAGGGTATCGCCGAGGCCGTGGCCGCGCATGGATTCGACGTGGCCATGACGCGCGCCGATCATCCCAGCGGAACGGACCGTATCGCCGAAGTGGCGGCACAAGTCGGTTGGAGCGAGCACACGCTGGTGGTGAACGTACAGGGGGACGAACCGCTCATCGACCCTGCGCTCATTCGTGGGGTGGCCCGCGATCTCGACGCCCATGCCGAGGCCGCTATCGCCACGGCCTGCCATGTGATCGAGCGCGACGCAGATTTCTTCGATCCAAACGTGGTCAAGGTCGTGACGGACGCAGCCGGGTACGCCTTGTACTTCTCCCGTGCCCCCATCCCCTGGGCGCGGGACGCCTTTCGCGAGCGGCACGTCCTGCCCAGGGGGCTGCCTGCCTACAGGCACATCGGCATTTACGCCTACCGCGGCGCGTTCTTGCGCGCCTATGCCGGGCTCGACCCGGCGCCTGTGGAAGCCTTCGAGGCGCTCGAACAGTTGCGCGCCCTCTGGCATGGATACCGGATCACCGTGGCTGTTGCGGCGCACGCGCCGGAGGCGGGAGTGGATACGCCGGAGGATCTCGAGCGGGTGCGCGGCCTGTTCGCGGCACAGGCTTGACGGCTTTGCCGGAGCGGTGCGGGTTCGGGGTCCATCACTCACCTATAATCCGGTCCGCGCCGACTCGTTGATCAGGAGCCACGCGCACCACCATCGACATCCTCACGGACTCCAAATGCGAGTGATCCTTCTGGGAGCACCCGGCGCGGGCAAGGGCACGCAGGCCGGCTTCATCGTCGAAAAGTTCGGCATCCCCCAGATTTCCACGGGCGACATGCTTCGCGCAGCCGTGAAAGCAGGCACGGCGCTCGGATTGGAGGCCAAGAAGCACATGGACAGCGGCGGCCTAGTGCCTGACGCGGTGATCATCGGCATGGTTTCGGAGCGCGTGGGCCAGCCTGATTGCGCCAAGGGTTTTCTGTTCGATGGCTTCCCGCGCACCATCCCCCAGGCCGAGGCCATGAAGGCTGCCGGCGTAACCCTGGACCACGTGGTGGAAATCGACGTGGAGGATTCCGAGATCGTCCAGCGCATGTCCGGCCGGCGCGTCCACCCGGGCTCGGGACGCACTTACCACCTGCTGTTCAATCCGCCCCGGGTCACCGGCAAGGACGACGTCACCGGCGAAGACCTGGTGCAGCGCGCCGATGACCGCGAAGACGTGGTTCGCAAGCGTCTCGAGGTCTATCACGCCCAGACCAGGCCGCTGGTGGATTACTACCTCAACTGGGCGCGCAGCGGCCAGGCGGGCGCGCCGCGCTACAGCCGCGTCGCGGGCGTGGGGTCGGTGGCGGACATCAAGGCCAAGGTCCTCGCAGCGCTTTCCTAACGCAGGCAGGCTGGTGTCAAATGTGCTCCCGGTAATGACTCCCAGGGGAGCACCGATGGCAGCGCCAGCGAAACGCAACGCGTTCTACGCCCAGTCCGGCGGCGTGACTGCCGTGATCAATGCCTCGGCCGCGGGAGTCATACAAACCGCCAGAGCCAACCGCACCCGCATCGGCAGGATATTCGCCGGACGCGATGGCATTCTGGGCGCCCTCACCGAAGACCTCATCGACACCGGAAGGGAAAGCGCGGCGGCCATCGCGGCCCTGCGCCATACTCCCGGTGGAGCCTTTGGCTCGGCACGCTACAAGCTCAAGCCCTTCCAGGAAGACCGCCGCCCCTACGAGCGCCTTCTCGAGGTGTTCCAAGCGCACGATATCGGGTTTTTCTTCTACAACGGCGGGGGTGACTCCGCGGACACCTGCCTCAAGGTCTCCCAGCTCGCCTCGGCCGTGGGCTACCCCATTCAGGCGATTCACGTGCCCAAGACCATGGACAATGACCTCCCGGTCACCGATTGCTCGCCTGGGTTCGGCTCAGTGGCCAAGTATCTGGCCGTGAGCGCCCGTGAGGTGGGATTCGACGTGGCGTCCATGGCGCGCACCTCCACGCGGGTATTCGTGCTCGAAGCCATGGGGCGGCACGCCGGGTGGACCGTGGCTGCCATGGGCCTTGCTGCCGAGGCCGAGGGGGAGGCGCCCCAAGTACTGCTGTTTCCGGAGATCGTCTTCGACGCCGATGCCTTCCTTGCCAGGGTGGACGAGACGGTCAGGCGCCATGGTCACTGCGTGGTGGGCGTTTCCGAGGGGCTGCGCGGAGCAGGCGGCGGATTCCTGGCGGAGACCGGCCTGCGCGACGCCTTTGGGCACGCGCAACTTGGCGGGGTCGCGCCCCTTTTGGCAAGTCTGGTGAAGGAGCGGCTGAAGCTCAAATACCACTGGGCAGTGGCCGACTACCTGCAACGCGCTGCCCGTCATTTGGCCTCCAGGACCGACCTGGTGCATGCCTACGCAGTGGGCAAGGCTGCCGTGGAACTGGCCTTGAAGGGGCACAATGCGGTCATGCCCACCATCGTGCGACACAGCGACAAGCCTTACCGCTGGAGCATCGGGGTGGCTGATCTGAACGAGGTGGCAAACGTCGAGAAAAAGATGCCGCGCGACTACATCACCCGCGACGGCTTCCACATAACCGAGGCATGCCGCACCTACCTGCGCCCTCTGATCCGCGGCGAAGACCCGCCCCCCTATCGCGACGGCTTGCCGCGCTACGGGCGGCTGAAAAACATGGCCGTGCAACGGCGTCTGTCCTCCGACTACGTTCCCTGAACCAACGCTTTGCCCAGGTCCGGGTTTCCCGGACGGGCTCAAGACGCTAGAATCACGGGTTGCTTGGGTGCTTTCAGCGGAGTCCCCACGAGGGTATCAGCGGGAAGCGGGTCGGGTTGGTGTTCACGAGCCTCGCCAAACAGGGGCAGGACACCGGCAGCATGGGTCGCTGAGGTATTCGTCGGCCCGTCGAGCACGGTCCGGATCTTTTCCGGGCTATTTCCGTTCGAAACGAAGAACAGCCTTCAAAGGCTTCAGGGGAATTCCATGTCTTCAGCACTGATCATCGCGCTCGCCTGCTCCGTCGCGGCCGTGATCTACGGGATCATCTCGACCCAGTGGATCATGCGACAGCCGGCCGGCAATGCCCGCATGCAGGAAATCGCCGCTGCCGTGCAGCAAGGCGCCAAGGCCTATCTCAACCGCCAGTACACCACCATCGCGGTGGTGGGTGTGATTCTGCTCATCGTGCTCTGGATTGCCCTGGGCACCGGCACGGCCGTGGGATTCGCGGTGGGCGCCATTCTCTCGGGGCTGGCAGGCTACATCGGCATGAACGTCTCCGTGCGCGCCAACGTGCGCACTGCGCAGGCCGCCAACAACGGCATGAACGCAGCCCTCGCGGTAGCCTTCCGCGGCGGCGCCATCACCGGCATGCTGGTGGTGGGCCTCGGGCTGTTCGGCGTGGCGGGCTACTACGCCATCCTCACCGGCATGGGCACGGGCGTTGAAGAAGCCACGCATTCGCTGGTGGGCCTGGCCTTTGGCTCCTCCCTGATCTCGATCTTCGCCCGCCTGGGCGGCGGCATCTTCACCAAGGGCGCCGATGTGGGCGCCGATCTGGTGGGCAAGGTGGAAGCCGGCATTCCGGAAGACGACCCTCGTAACCCCGCCGTGATCGCCGACAACGTGGGCGACAACGTGGGCGACTGCGCCGGCATGGCCGCCGACCTGTTCGAAACCTACGCCGTGACCATCGTGGCCACCATGGTGCTTGCCTCGCTCATGCTCAAGGGCCTGGGCGACAAGGCGGTGGTTTACCCCCTGGTGCTTGGCGGGGTCTCCATCATCGCCTCCATCGTGGGCACCTTCTTCGTCAAGGCCAAGGAAGGGGGCAAGATCATGAACGCCCTCTATGTGGGCGTGGGCCTCTCCGGGGTGCTCGCGGCAATCGCCTTCTACCCCATCACCTCCTGGCTCATGGCCGACGTGGCCTCCATCGACCCGTCTCTGTCGGTGGGCAGGTTGTATGGAGCCTCGCTGGTGGGTCTGGTCCTGACGGCCGCCATGGTGGTGATCACCGAGTACTACACCGCCACCGAGTACGCGCCGGTGCGCCACGTGGCCGCCGCTTCCCAGACCGGTCACGCCACCAACATCATCGCCGGCCTGGGCGTGTCCATGAAATCCACGGCGCTACCGGTGCTGGCGGTGTGCGCGTCCATCTGGGCCGCCTACGCGCTGGCCGGTCTGTTCGGCATCGCCGTGGCCGCCACGGCCATGCTGTCCATGACCGGCATGGTGGTCGCCCTTGACGCCTACGGCCCCATCACCGACAACGCCGGCGGCATCGCCGAAATGGCCGAATTGCCCTCGAAGATCCGCGACATCACCGATCCCCTGGATGCGGTGGGCAACACCACCAAGGCGGTGACCAAGGGATACGCCATCGGCTCCGCTGGCCTTGCGGCCCTGGTGCTGTTCGCAGACTACACCCACAACCTCGAAGCCCTCGGTAAGCTGGTGCCCTTCGAGTTGTCCGACCCCGCAGTGATCATCGGCCTGTTCATCGGCGGTCTCGTGCCCTACCTCTTCGGCGCCATGGCCATGGAAGCGGTTGGTCGTGCCGCGGGCGCCGTGGTGAACGAGGTGCGCCGCCAGTTCCGCGAGATCAAGGGCATCATGGAAGGTACCGCCAAGCCGCAATACGACAAGGCGGTGGACATGCTCACCAAGGCGGCGATCAAGGAAATGATCGTCCCCTCGATCCTTCCGGTGCTCGTGCCCATCGTTCTGGTGGTGCTCATGAACCTGCTCATGGGCCCGGGAGCGGGCACCCGTGCGCTGGGGGGGCTGCTCATCGGCACCATCGTGACCGGGCTTTTCGTTGCCATCTCCATGACCACTGGTGGCGGGGCCTGGGACAACGCGAAGAAGTACATCGAGGACGGCCACTACGGCGGCAAGGGTTCCGACGCCCACAAGGCGGCCGTGACCGGCGACACGGTGGGGGACCCCTACAAGGACACAGCCGGCCCCGCCGTCAATCCCCTCATCAAGATCATCAATCTGGTGGCGCTGTTGCTGGTACCGCTATTGCCCGCCGGCACCCCCGCGGTCGCGAACGAGGCGAAGCATGCGCAACCCCCTGCGCTGAGCATGCCTGCGGCTCAGCCAGCTGCGACGCCGGAGGCCCCCCCCTCTGAAAGCAAACCCGCGGAACCCGGAAAGTAGAGATCTGCAATTCGGGCCCCGCGAGGCCTCCATCGCACGCACGACGGCTCCTTCGGGAGCCGTTGTTTTTTGTTGGCGATGCCGGACACCGTGCGCCCTGCAAGGCGGGTTTGCATGGTCGACAACAACAAAACTTTTCCAAAGAGGGAGTAAATTGCGTTTACTGTCCCGCGTACACGGGGCCACCCGCTCAAGTTGTGGCTTGTGTGACCGTGATAGGGTTTTGATCCGCCGATGACCCCGTAATGCCCACCCCCGAGCCCAATCCCGACACCGCCCAAGCGACTCCGCAAGCCGGACGCGGGGAAAGGGAGCGGCCTGCACCCCCACCACATGGGTATCGGACCCTCTCGATCGTCTGGCCCTTCCTGGCCATCGCCGTGCTCCAGGCGGTGTTGGCGGCCATCAGCGTGGACACCCTGTCCGCCCTGCGCGCCTATGTGGAGGGCGAGAGCCTCTGGTCGAAATCCGCCAAGGACAGTGTCGCTCGCCTCAAGCAGTATGCCGTAGACCGCGATGAAGCCAGCTATCGCGCCTTTCGTGATGCCGTCAAAGTCATCGAACTGTACCGCCGGGGCCGCGCGGAACTCCAGAAACCTTCCTCGGATCTGCAGGCGCTTTCCACGCCCTTGGTAGCGGCTGGCACCCACCAAGGTGACGTGCCCGGCATCAAACGGCTCTACCAGCGCTTCAAGGACTTTGAGTTCCTGCGCGCCTCGATCGCCATGTGGTCGAGAGGCGACGAGTTGGTGGCGCTGCTTGAAGCACAGGCGGAGGAAATCCGCCAGCGGGCGGGCGGCGATCCATCGATCGACGACACTGCCAGGCGACTTGCCAGAATTCAGGAGATCGACGAGCAATACGTCCAGCTCAATCGTGCCTTTTCCGCCACTCTGGGCGACGCGAGCCGCGAGGCGAGCATCGTGCTGCTTCTCGCAAATGTGGCCCTCGCCTTGACACTGCTGCCCCTTGGCATGCTCCTGTCGCGCCGGATGGTGGAGCGCAGCCACGCCTTCCAGGATGCCCTCCGGCTTTCGGAAGAGCGCTATCAGCTCGCGGTGGTGGGTAGCCATGACGGCCTCTGGGATTGGAACCTCGTCACCCACAGTCTGTACCTTTCACCGCAATGCCGGGAGCTGCTGGGCATTGGGCAGCATCAAGCTGCCGTGGGCTGGACTTCACTGCGGCGTATTGGCCGCCAGCAGCGCCAGTTGCTGGCCACCGCATTGCGGCGGCATCTGCGCCTGGAAGAGCCTCTGGACATGGAATTCCCGGCGCAGGTGGACGGACAGCAGCATTGGTTCCGCTTGAGGGGCGACTCGGTCCGCGACGCTCAGGGCCGTCCCATCCGGGTGGCGGGTTCGCTGGGCGATATCTCCGCGCGCAAGCGCGCGGAGGCACAGCTGTACGCCGAAATGGAACGTGCCCAGGTGACCCTGCAATCCATCGCGGATGCCGTCATCACCACCGATGTGGCCGGAGTGGTGCGTTACTTCAATCCCGTTGCCCAATCTCTCACGGGGCTGGGGTTGGAAAACGCGGTGGGACAACCCTTCCGCGAGGTGTTTCCCCTGTTGCAGGAGTCCTCCCGGGAACGTGCGCCCGATCCCGTGGGCCCCGCGGTATCGGGACAAGGCTTGCCCCAGCGCCTTCAGCAACTGGTGCTGCTGCGTCGCGACGGGCGCGAGATTGCCGTGGACGGATCGGCAGCGCCGATCCGCGACCGCGACGGACGCATGATCGGTACCGTGCTTGTGTTCCACGACATGACTCGCGAGCGCCAGTTCGCCGCGAGCCTTTCCTACCAAGCCACCCACGACGAGCTGACCGGTCTCATCAACCGGCGAGAGTTCGAGCGCCTCCTGGAGGGCGCCTTGCAAAGCGCCCGTGAGCCCGAGCGCCATCACAGCGTGATGTTCCTCGACCTCGACCAGTTCAAGGTGGTGAACGATACCTGCGGTCACGCAGCCGGCGACGAACTCATGCGGCGGGTGGCGGCCTCCTTGCGGCGGCATCTGCGCGAGGGCGATACGCTCGGGCGGCTTGGCGGTGATGAGTTCGGGGTGTTGCTGAGGAATTGCCCGCCTGGTCCGGCAGAGCGTATCGCGGAGCTTCTGCGTCAGGCCGTGGCTGAGCAACCCTTCTCCTGGCAGGACCGGTCGTTTCGCATCAGCGTGAGCATCGGTGTGGTGCACGTGACCGACGAGTCGCTCACCCTGGCGGAACTCATGAGCGCGGCGGACACGGCCTGCTACATGGCCAAGGACCGGGGGCGGAACCGGGTTCAGGTCTTCAGCAAGAGCGACAGCGAACTGTCGCAGCGGCAGGGGGAGATGGAGTGGGTTGAACGCATCCACCGCGCCAGGGAACAGAACCGCTTCCGGCTGTTCGGCCAGGAGATCTTTCCGGTTCACATGCCGCGGCGCGTGGCCTCTCACGTGGAACTGCTGGTGCGCATGGTGGACGAAGAGGGCCGATTGATCCCGCCTGGCGCCTTCCTGCCGGCAGCGGAGCGCTACAACGTGATGTCCGTGGTGGAACAATGGGTGATCGAAGAAGCCTTTCGCGTCATTGAGCAACTCAACCGGCGCCCCGAAGGCAATCCCCTGCGGCTTTATTCCATCAACCTCTCGGGCGTGTCCATCGGCGACGAGCGCTTCCTTGGGTGGATCCGGGCGCTGTTCGAACGCCACGCTGTCCCGTTCCACAACGTGTGCTTCGAAATCACTGAAACAGCGGCAGTGCTCAACCTGACCCGGGCGGTACGCTTCATCGAACAGCTACGCGGCCTCGGGTGCCATTTTTCCCTGGATGACTTCGGGACGGGCATGTCCTCCTTCTCCTATCTCAAGCACTTGCCAGTGGATTACGTGAAGATCGATGGCGGTTTCATCAAGGACATGCTCGGGGATCCGATCGACCGGGCAATGGTGGAAGCCATCAACAATATCGGTCATGTGATGGGCAAGCGCACGATCGCCGAGTTTGTCGAAGACAAGGACACCCTGATGGCCTTGCGCGAAATCGGCGTGGACTACGCACAAGGCTTCGGATTGGCACGCCCTCGGCCTTTCGACGCCGATTGGGGATTGCCCGTGATCCGGGGTGTCGACACCCTGGTGGAGAAGGGCCAGCGGGCAGCCGGAACGCAAAGGAAAAACCGGGAGTAGCACCCAGGTTAGCGGACCGGCGCTGGGCTTTCCGGAAACGGATCCAGTCGTTTTTGCTGTTGACCGCTGAACATCGCCTGGGCATGACTCACGACCCTGCCTAGGGCCGCCATCGGCAGGGCAGCCTCTGGCTCGGGAACACCGATGACGGCGGCGAAACGGGGTCGCGACAGAACAATCCTTGCACGGGTGAGGGCTCATGGCCTTCGCAGGGGTTCACTGCCGCGTGCGCGAAAGCCCGTCATCGTGGACCGGTATTCGTACCCGCTCCACCCAACCCAACAATCGCAAGCGGGCGAGCCCTTCGCGATCCGACACCCCAGTAGTGCGCACACCCCTGCACCTTCGCACCACCGCGCGGCATCCCCCACCCCGAGGCGCACCGTGCCGGTGCAGCTTCATGCCAGGGCATGCATGCAGAGCCCGTAAAATCAAAAGGTTAAAGGCTGGCGCCGTGGTGGTACGAGCCCTGCAAACACCGGGGCTCTTCCAATCCAATCTGGAGATACGGCCCGCCATGCGAAACCTCCCAACGCCCGCCTTATCGCCACTGCGCCGAATCGTTTGTGCAGCAATGGCCGCAGTAGCGCTTTCCCTCGGCGCAACCGCCTCCTCGGCCGCCGAACCACTGGTCAAGGTACGCTTGGGAACCGTAGCCTGGATCGGTTATGCACCCTTCTACGTGGCGGTGGCGAAGAATCTCTTCGCCCGATACGGACTCAAGGTGGAACTGCAGGATTTTCCCGACCCCGCCACCATGCCCGCGGCCGTGAGGAGCGGCGGGCTGCAAGGGGGCATGTATACCTACGATCTGATTATCACCGCCGTCGCCCAGGCCCAGAAGCTGCGCGTGGTGCTGCCCATCGACTACTCCAATGGCGCGGATGCCATCGTGGCCGAGAAATCGGTTGCCTCCATCGCCGACTTGAAGGGCAGGAAGGTGGCCTATCCCTTTTCCACCTGCGACAACCTTCTGGTGGTGTTTGCCCTCGAAAAGGCGGGTCTCAAGGAATCGGACATCCAGGGCGTCGACACCACACCGGAGAACGTGGCCGCCGCTCTGGCCGCGGGCGCCGTTGCTGGCGCCACCTACGAACCGAACATCACCCAGATCCTCAAGCTCGGGGGCGGCGGTAAATTCAAGGTGCTGCTCGACTCCAGCGCGGCGCCAGGCCTGATCACCGACGTGCTGTTTTTCGACGAGGGCTTCATCGTCCGCAACCCCAAGGCGGTGGAGGGGGTGATGCGCGGTTATCTCGATGGCCTGGCGCTGCTTCGCAGCAAACCCGAGGAAGCAAGAAAGATCGTGGCCAAGTACATGGGCGTCACCCCCGCGGAGGTCAAACAGCAGCAAAAAGGCGTATACAACATTCCCGCCGCGGAAATGATGGGCTACTTCCAGAAGCGCGACGATTCAAAGTCGCTCCACAAGGTGGGCGCCGGCATCGGAGATATCCTGGTGCATCGCGGGCAGATCAAGGCCACCCCGCGTATCGAGGACACCTTCGACCCGCGCTTCGTGGAAGCGCTGGCCAAGGCTCCATGATGAGCCGCGGAGACTGCCCATGACCACCAGCACCAACACCAGCACTCGCCCCGGGTCCGACCCCGCCGAACTTGCCCGCCGCGGCGTCAAGCTGCTCATGGCCAGCTACGTGGATTTGCACGGTGTTTCCAAGTGCAAGATGGTCCCTGTGGATCATTACGCCCAGATGATGTCGGGTTCCGAGCTGTTCACAGGTGCAGCCCTGGATGGTGTGCCCCAGGACGTGAGCGAGGAGGAGGTGTCGGCCCGCCCGGACCCGGACTCCTGCCTGATTCTGCCCTGGGACCGCGAAGTGGCGTGGTTTGCCTCCGACCTCTGGTCCCGTGGACGCCCCTTCGAAGCCGGGGCACGCAACATCCTGAAACGCCAGCTCGCGCGACTGGAGCCCCAGGGGTGGACCATGAACCTGGGCATGGAGGCGGAGTTCTTCGTGCTCCGGGACACCCCTGGCGGGGGCTTCGCACCTTTGTCGGACCGGCCGCATCTGGAGAAACCCGCCTACGACGCCCAGCGCCTGCTGGACAACAAGCCCTGGATCGGCGAGCTGGTGGCCGCCATGAACGAACTGGGCTGGGGGGTGTACTCCTTTGACCACGAAGACGGCATCGGCCAGTTCGAGATCGACTTCCGGTACTTCGACGCCCTCACCATGGCGGACAACTTCGTGTTCTTTCGAATGATGGCCCACGAGATCGCGCGACGGCATGGCGGCTTTGCCACCTTCATGCCCAAGCCCTACGCCGACCGCGCGGGAAGCGGCGCGCACTTCAACATCTCGCTGGCGCAACGCGCCTCGGGCCGCAACCTGTTCCACGATCCGGACGACGCCCGCGGCTGCAAGCTCTCGCGCCTGGGGTACCAGTTCGTGGCTGGCGTGTTGCGGCATCTGCCGGCCATTTGCGCCGTGGTGGCGCCTACGGTGAACAGCTACAAGCGGCTCGTGAAGCAGGGCTCCATGTCGGGCTTCACGTGGGCACCGGTGTTTTGCTGCTACGGCAACAACAATCGCACCAACACCATCCGCATCCCGCTGGCGGGCGGGCGCATGGAGCTGCGGGCCGCGGACAGCGCCTGCAATCCCTATCTGGGCGCAGCCATGGTGCTCGCCGCGGGCCTCGAGGGAATTGCCGCCGAGCTAGACCCCGGCGAACCGCGCACCGAGAACATGTACCGCAAGTCGCCCGAGGAATTGACTGCGCTTGGCGTAACCACTCTGCCGCGTACGCTGGAAGAAGCCACCGAGGCCTTCGCCGCGGATCCGCTTTCCCGCGAGGTGTTCGGCAACGACATGTATCGGACCTGGATCGACTACAAGCGCGAGGAATGGCTTCGCTACCTCAACCACGTATCGGACTGGGAGAAGAGCCGCTACCTGAAGTTCTTCTGACCCTGCGATGACCGTGACAGGGCGGCTGCAAAGCTTCGCGCTGGGTGATCTGCCACTGCAGCGCGGCGGAGTCCTGCCTGATGCGCGGCTCGCCTATGCCACCTGGGGCCGCTTGAACGCCGCGCGGGACAATTGCATCGTCTTTCCCACCTACTACACCGGCAACCACGAATCCAACGCCCGCATGATCGGCCCGGGGCTCGCCCTGGATCCGGCACGATGGTTCATCGTGGTGCCGAACCTGTTCGGTAACGGCGTGTCCTCTTCGCCGAGCAATACCCAGGGCGCAGCAGGGGGTGCCGGCTTTCCCCGCATCACCGTGCATGACAACGTCTCGGCGCAGCACCGACTGGTGGTGGACCACCTGGGCGCACGGCGCGTGGCGCTGGCCACGGGCTGGTCCATGGGCGCGCTGCAGGCCTGGGAGTGGGCGGTGCGCTTTCCCGAGTTGGTGCAACGCCTGTTGCCCTTCTGCGGGGCGGCGCGCTGCTCGCCCCACAACTTCGTCTTTCTAGAGGGCCTCAAGGCAACGCTGGCGGCCGACGCCAATTTCAAGGGTGGCCATTACACCGAGCAGCCATCAGCGGGACTGCGCGCCTTCGGAAGGGTTTACGCCGGCTGGGCCTATTCCCAGGCGTTTTTCCGCGAGTCTCGTTGGCGCGACCTGGGCTTCGATTCGCTCGAAGCACTGTTGCGTTTCTGGGAAGAGGATCACCTCGCCTGGGACGCCAACGACCTGCTCGCCATGCTGCACACCTGGCAACAGGCTGATCCTTCGGACAACGAAGCCTGGAACGGCGATTTCGAGGCCGCGCTCGCGTCCGTCCAGGCACGAACCCTGGTAATGCCCTGCGATCGCGATCTCTATTTCACCCTCGAAGACAACGCCATGGAAGCTGCGTTGGTTCGGGGTTCGGAGCTACGGCCCTTCGTATCGGCGTATGGTCACTGCGCAGGCGCACCGGGGCGCTTTCCCGGGGAGATGGCTTTCCTGGACGCCGCGATCAGAGAACTGCTTGCACGTTGATCGCCGTTCTTAGTGAATGCGGTCGTCCGGCCCGGGCCCGTCGTGGCCGCCGCTCCGAGGGGCGTCCGTGGTGCCCTCGTCTGGGTCGTCGCCTCCCAGATCGTCGATGACGCCCTCGTCGGGATCATCGAAACCATCCTCGTCGGAATCGTCAAGAGTGCCTGCGTCGGGGCTATCGGGTTCGTCATCGTCAGCCTCGTGGAATTCGTCCCCATGCCCCTCTTCATCCTCGTCCTCGGGCCCGTGCCCCGTACCGGGAGCCGAAAGCCACAGAGAGTAGCCATCCGGATCTCGAGCGAAGCACTCGCGCGCGCCGTAGGTCGTGGCGGTTACGGGGCTGACCTCCACCCCCGCGGCCGCCATTAGTCCACGGGTGCGCCCGAGGTCATCCGGCTGCAGGTACAGCACCCAGCTGTGGCCGAGGGCTGGGTCCAGGGTGATCTGGGCCTCCGGGTCGAGTTGCTGGAGCATCAACTCGGCCTTGCCGGAGCGCAGCCACGCCCAAAGGGGCGCTCCCTCGGCGTCTTCGGCACTATCCACCAATTCGAAACCGAAAAACTGGCGATAGAACGCAATGGAACGATGCAGGTCCGAAACGCCCAGGCTGGGCACCAGCGCACGCAGGCTCGGCTTCGCGGAGGATCGGGTCATGGGGGGCTCAGTAGCTCGTATCGCCCACCACGCAACGGCCGTTCACGCAGGCCACGCGTGGCGGCTGGATGGCTCGGCAGTGCGCTGGACGCGGTTTACCGCGCAAGCGGTCTTCTTCGATGAAGGTGTACTCCGCAGCCTTGGTCTGCATGATCTCGGAGATCTG
The DNA here is from genome assembly GCA_044339985.1 of Burkholderiales bacterium. GTDB lineage: Bacteria > Pseudomonadota > Gammaproteobacteria > Burkholderiales. The sequence goes on from JBIIUM010000003.1 coordinate 24,530, forward strand.
CTGCGCGCGGTTGTAGGGAATGTGACGGGTGGGATTGCCGCACGCGTCGTACCCCATGGAAACCGCCATGCACATCACCGGGCCGCCGCAGGGAGCGCCCGCAGCCAGCGCTTCCATCTCGCCCGCCAGCCGCGCCAGGGCCTGCTCGTCGCTTTCCGGGCGCGCCGGCACCGGCACACACAAAACCAACGCAGTGCATAGCGCAGCGACCGTGCGCGCCGTCCTGCCAAGGGTGGCTGCGGCCATCAGGCGATGGTGACTTGCGGCGACAGGTACACGTCCTGGATGGCGTGCAGCAGCGCCACCCCGTCCCTCATGGGCTTCTGGAAGGCCTTGCGGCCGGAGATCAGACCCATGCCGCCGGCGCGCTTGTTGATGACCGCGGTCTTCACCGCATCATTCAGGTCGTTCTCGCCCGAGGCGCCGCCGGAGTTGATGAGCCCGGCGCGGCCGAGGTAGCAGTTGGCCACCTGGTAGCGGGTCCAGTCGATGGGGTGCTCGGTGGTGAGTTCCGAATACATCCGCTTGTCGTTCTTGCCGTAGGGGTTGTCCTTGGTGTTGAGGGCCAGGTAACCGCCGTTGTTCTCGGGCAGCTTCTGCTTGATGATGTCCGCCTCGATGGTGACTCCCAGGTGGTTGGCCTGGCCTGTGAGGTCGGCGGACACGTGGTAGTCCTTGTCCTTCTTGAACTCCGGGTTGCGCAGGTAGCACCACAGCACCGTGGCCAGGCCCAGCTCATGGGCCATCTGGAAGGCCTCGCTCACTTCCACGATCTGCCGCCCCGAGGCATCGGAACCGAAGTAAATGGTGGCCCCCACCGCCACCGCCCCCATGTCCTTGGCCTGCTTGATGCGCGCAAAGAAGATCTGGTCGAATTTGTTGGGGTAGGTAAGGAACTCGTTATGGTTGAACTTGAGCAGGAAGGGGATGCGGTGGGCGTACTTGCGCGACACCGAGCCAAGCACGCCCAGCGTGGAGGCCACGGCATTGCAACCGCCCTCCATGGCGAGCCTGACGATGTTTTCCGGGTCGAAATAGGCAGGATTCTTGGCAAAGGAAGCCCCCGCGCTGTGCTCTATCCCTTGATCCACCGGCAGGATCGACAGGTACCCGCTGCCACCCAGGCGGCCCTGGTCGAACATCTGCTGCAGGCTGCGCAGCACGGCGGGGGAGCGGTCGCTGGGCGCCACCACGCGGTCCACGAAGTCTGGCCCCGGCAAGTGCAGCGTTTCCTTGGGGATGCCCTTGCAAACGTGGCCCAGCAGGCCGGCTGCCTCGGCGCCGAGGATGCCCTGGATATCGGTCATTGGTGGACTCTCCTGGTGAAAACGGGACAAAAACGCGCGTCATTATCCTGCCGCGGGCGCAACTGGACAACGCGGCACCTATAATCAACACTGAACCCGATCCTCTTCCCTGGGCTCCGACATGCTTTTCGACCTTGACGAAAGCCGCGTGGTAATCGTTGGCGAAGTCTATGTGGCCCATAACGCCACGGTGGTGGGCGCGGTTACCCTCGGGCACCATGCGAGCGTCTGGTTCAACGCCGTCCTCCGCGGGGACAACGACCAGATCGTGGTGGGCAGCAGGTCCAACGTGCAGGACGGCGCAGTGCTGCACACCGATCCCGGAATTCAACTGCTGATTGGTCGCGATGTGACCGTAGGCCATATGGCCATGCTGCATGGCTGCACCATCGAGGACGGAACTCTGGTGGGTATCAAGAGCGTCGTCATGAATCGAGCGCGCGTCGGGCGGCACTGCCTCATCGGTGCAGGCTCGCTCATCCCCGAAGGCAAGGAGATTCCGGACCGCTCGCTGGTGCTTGGCGTGCCAGGGAAGGTGGTGCGCACTTTGACCGATGCGGAGGTGGCCTTCCTGATGGCCAGTGCAGACAATTACGTCAGCAAGATAAAGCGCTACAGTGGTGGCCTTCGCACGCGCGACTGACGCAATCCCCCGCCCGAGGCCACCGTGACCAAGTACCGCTTTCGCATTAGAACCCGCAACGGGCTGGTACTGGAGCAACTCAACATCCAGGGCCGGGACCGTGCGGACGCGGAACGCAAGCTCTTTCAGATGTATCCCAACGCCAAAGTGCTGGAATGTCTTGAGGTGGTTGCGATCCCCGAACGCCAGGAGGGCGTGGACCTGTCAAGCGTGCTGTCGCTCATTTCACGCCAGCACGACGACGGCAAGCACTGAAGCGAAGATCCCCGCCTCCCGGGCAGCGGCGCCGTGAACGCCGCCGACACATCCGCTTCCCACGACACCCTCAGGCGAGGAAGCCGCTTGCGTCCAATTCCTCCGCGAGGGCGTCGTACTCCTGGGCGCCGCGGCTCGATGGCGAATAGGAGAATACGTCCCGATTGACCGCCGGACTTTCAGCAACGCTCACGCTCTCGGAAATGCGCGCCTCGCACACCTCGGTGCCGTGGCGTTCCCGGATGGAGTCTAGGATTTGCCAAGACATCTTGCGGCGCGAATCGAAACGCGTGATGACGAAACGCCGGGGCAGGCGCTTCTTTAGCACCAATTCGAGCGCCTTGAGGGTCTTGTCCACCTGCGCCACACCCATCACTGCCAGATAATCGGCAGACACCGGCACGATCAAGCGGTCGCAGGCAAAAATGGCGTTGAGCGACAGCACCCCCAGCAAGGGACAGCAATCGATGACGATAGGCCGCCCCGTGTTGAGGCTCTCCCTCACGATCCCCGAGTTGAGCCGGTTCAACGCCGCCGGCCCCTTGCCAAAAACAGAGTCGACCTTGGACAACTCAACATGCGCAGGGATCACCTCCCAGCCGCCATTGCCGACACGAATCAGGTTGGCAAGCGGACGGGCGTTTTCGTAGAACGCCAGGATGCTGTCATCGGCGCTGTTCACATGGGTTCCACAGATCCAGGACAAGTGGGCTTGCGGATCGAGATCGATGCTCAAGGGGCGACGACCCCGACGCGCGAGCGCCGCGGACAGGTTCAGTGACGTCGTGGTCTTGCCCACGCCGCCCTTCTGATTGAACACCGCGATTTTGGCCATGCCGCAACGGATCTCGGATCAAGTTTTTCAGGGTGTAAAAGTTTGTTTCTTATATAAAAAAATCAATAGGTTGTCAAATGAACTTCAAATACTCAGCGAGAAATTGGCCGTAACTCAAACGCCATCCTCAGCAGGCACGCAGTCCGCTTTCCGGGATACCGCCCCCCGCGATGGCGCTAGCAGCCTGCCGTTCGCCAGCGCTCGAGAAGCATGCGTTACAGCCCGGGCAGACGCCCCTGGCCAAGGAACACTTCGAGGGACACCGTCAAGGAAGGCACTGGCTGGAAGCCATTGCTGCGGGGGTAGATCAGTTGCGGCCGCACCTCACCCAGCAACCAGTCGCTACCCAGCTTGCGGCGGTAGCGAAGGGCCATCGACCAGGCATTCACCTGCGTGGAGGTCTCAGTGCTACCGTACACGCCGAACTCTGCCGACACGATGGCTTGAGCGCCCAGACGCCGCGTGAGCGTGGCCACCTCGCTCAGGTCGAAGGCCTGGGTGCGACTGCGCCAGGTGGCGTTGCTGAACAGGGCCAGCGCCAGGTCATCGCGCAGCGCCCGGTACAGACCAACCTGGCTGGCGGCCGAGGCTTCATCGCTACGCCGCCACAGCAGCGTCTCGGACAGCGGCACCTTCCAGGCGCCGATATGGAAGACCTTTTCGGCACGCAAGCGCGCGTAGGGGTCCGGGGTCAACCCCCGGGGCCGCACGCCAGCATCGGCCGTGATCCGTACCCAGGCCTGCTCCACGGCCACACCGCGCAGGCCGACAAAGGTGCCCGCGTCGGCCCCGCCCTGGCCTGCCGCCGTGGCAGCAGCCCGATCGCTGAGGCTGCGGGTAACGCTTTCGATGTTGCGATCCACCAGCAATTGCACCCGCTCGCTGGTGTGAGGCAGGTTGACCTTGGCGCGCGTGAGGGGAAAAGAGTCCGTGCCGCCATCCTGGCTGCGCTGGAGGGTGACGCCACCGCCCAACTGCAGGTAACTGCCGGTGGGAGCGTCGTACACCTGATCACCACCGAACAGACTGTCGGTGCGCTGGATGAGGGATTCCAGGAAGCGCGAGGCGGCGTTACGCGGCCCCTCGATCACCCGCGCTGCTTCTTCAAGGCTGCTGGGTCCATCCTGCGCCAGCACCACGGGCGCCGACAGCCATAGAAGCAGCACAGCGACCCGCGGCAGCGCCCGTCGCCAGGCGCGGTAGCATGAGCCTTTTTTATGAGCGAGGCGGCCATGCGTCCCCTGGAAGGCATCACCGTGGTGGCGCTCGAGCACGTCATCGCCGGACCGTTCTGCACCCGGCAACTGGCGGAGCTCGGGGCGCGCGTCATCAAGATCGAACGCCCCGGCGTAGGCGACCCCGCGCGCGCCTATGACCAGCGCGTACGCGGCCTGTCCTCCCACTTCGTGTGGACCAACCGCTCCAAGGAAAGCATCACGCTGGACCTGAAGCGGCCCGAAGCCCTCCAGATCGTTCACCAGTTGCTCGCCGATGCCGACGTGCTGGTGCAGAACCTCGCGCCGGGAGCGGCGGCGCGCATGGGCTTCTCCCACGAGCAGTTGGCGCCGCGCCATCCGCGCCTCATCGTGTGCGACATCTCCGGCTACGGCGCCGACGGCCCCTATCGGGACAAGAAGGCCTACGACCTGCTCATCCAGAGCGAGGCGGGGCTGCTGTCTGTGACCGGTACGCCCGAGACGCCCTCCAAGGCCGGCTGTTCCATCGTGGACATCGCCTCGGGCATGTATGCCTTCAGCAACATCCTCGCGGCACTCATCGCCCGCGGCCGCACGGGCAAAGGCTGCCGCATCGACATCTCCATGCTGGAGAGCATGACCGAATGGATGAGCTTCCCGCTCTACTACGCCTACGACGGCGCCGAGCCCCCGCCACGCGCGGGCGCCTCCCACGCCACCATCTACCCCTATGGCCCCTTCCCCGCCGGCGACGGCAAGCTGGTGATGCTGGGCCTCCAGAATGAACGCGAGTGGGCCGCGTTCTGCGACAAGGTGCTCTTGAAACCCGAGCTCAAGACCGACCCGCGCTTCGACTCCAATCCCAAGCGTTCGGCCGCCCGGGCAGACTTGTATCCCATCATCGTGGCCGCACTCGCCGGGCTTGGTGCTGAAGAGGTGGTCGCGCGCCTGGATGCCGCGCGGATCGGTAACGCCAGGCTGAACCACATGGCCGAGGTTTGGCAGCACGCCCAGCTGGCCGCACGCCAGCGCTGGGTGGCGGTGGACACCCCGGCGGGGCCCGTCAAGGCCCTGCTGCCACCAGGTGTGCCGGCGGAGTTCGAGGCCCGCATGGATGCCGTTCCGGCCATCGGCCAACATACCGATGCCATCCTGGCGGCGCTGGGGTACAACGCAGAGCAGATCACACGGCTGCGCGCCCAGGGGGTGGTGTAGCGACCGGCGGCCCGCGGTCTCGATGCATGACGGCACCAGACGCCGCCGCTGCAATGACGGGCAAGACGGCATGGCGGGGCTAGAGTCTGAATTGCGCCCTGCGCTCCTGCGGCACCAAATCCGCATATTCGCGGTGCCTGCGCACGTAGGCGGCTGCGAAGCTGCATAGCGGCAGCACCTGAAGGCCTCGGGCCCGCACATCCTCCAGCGCCGCCTTGATCAGGGCCGCGCCCACGCCGCGTCCCTCATACCGGCGATCCACCTCCGTGTGACCGATGGTCTGCACACCCGCCGACAGCACGTAGGCGGCGTGCCCGATCAGTTCACCATGGAGGCGCGCCTCGTAACGCCGCCGGGCCTCGTCGTGAACCACCGCGAGGTCTGCCGCCCCATCGGCAAGCGGCCCCTGCGTCACGGCAGCGCGGGACCGCGAACGCTTTGCAACATCTGGTAGATTCTCCTCGCAATTGGGCGCCGCCGGCCCTTCGCCCCGCACACCCATGCTGCCGAGAATAGCACCGGCCCGTCGCGCGAACGCCCATCGAGTCGCCTTGTCATGTCCGCCTTGAATTTCTCCATCCACCCTTCGGTGCGCGCCCTGGGTGTGCGAGGCGCCTTTGCCGTGGTGGAGGGCGTACGCAACGACGTGCAGCCCGCGGGCCTGCCCGCACTGCGGGCGCACTTGCGGCAGCGCCTGGCGGGCGAACTGCAGCCAGGATTCATCGAAACCGATCCGGTGCTGGCCGGCTTTCGCGCCCTGCACGATGCCGTGGGCCGCTCCAACCGCCGCTTTCCCGCCTCGGCCGAGGCGCTGGTGAGCCTTTATCTGCGCAAGGGCATCATTCCCGAGATCAACCCGTTGGTGGACATCTACAACACCGTGTCTTTGGAGACGCGCCTGTCACTGGGCGCCCACGACATGCACGAGGTACGCGGCAACATCGACCTGAGGCTCACCACCGGCACCGAGTGCTTCGTGCCCCTGGGCGCCACCGCGCCAGAACCCGTGCACGCAGGCGAATACGCCTACGTGGACCACAGCGGCGAGATCCTCTGCCGCCTGGAGCACCGCCAGTGCGAGCGCACCCGCGTCACATCCACTACCCGAGCAGTGTTCTGTATTCTCCAGGGGCATGCGGGGACAGACCGCGCCATGATCGAGGCAGCGCTGGCGCGCTGGGTGGATCTCACCACCGGCCTTTGCGGCGGCCGGTTGACGGAATCCTGGATCATCGCCTGAAGCGATTCATTTCGAGGACGCGCACCCCATCCCATGGCCAGAACCCCTCTGCTGTACGCCCTGCAGCGCATCGCCCGCGCGTGCGCCCGGGACACATCGTCCGGACAACTCGCGCCCGCCCGGCGCCGCTTCCTGGCGGGCGGGGCAGCCCTCGGTGCCATGGCGGCCGCGCCCGGTTGGGCAGCCGCCGCGGCGAGGGCTGCCGCACCGCGCATTGCCGTGGTGGGCGCCGGGCTGGCGGGCCTTACTGCGGCGTGGGCTCTGCGCCGGGCCGGCCTCGACTGCGCTGTCTACGAGGGGGCGCAGCGAGTGGGCGGCCGCTGCTACACCGAGCGCTCGGCCTTCGACCAGCAGCAGGTGGCCGAACGCGGCGGCGAGTTCATCGACTCGGTGCACGCGGAGATCATCGCGCTGTGCCGCGCACTGGACCTGCAGCTGGATGACGTGCTCGCCGCCGAGGCGCCCGGCACCGCGCCGCTCACCTGGCTTGACGGTGCCGCCTACACCCCGGAGGAGGCGACGCGGGATTTCCAGCCCGTGCATCGCGTGGTCCAGCGCCAGGCCAGAGCCGTGGGCGAGGACTACGGCTACCGCGGCGCGAGCAAGGCCGCTCGCGCCCTCGATGGCATCAGCGTGGCTCAGTGGATCGATCGCCACGTGCCCGGCGGGCGCGCCTCGCGCCTGGGGCGTGCGCTGGACAATGCCTACACCGAGGAATTCGCGGCAGACACCACCTGGATCTCGGCCGTGAGCATCGTCGCAACGCTGGCTGTCTCCGAGGCCGACCGCTTCGAGCCCTATGCCGGTTCCGACCAGCGCTATCACGTGCGCGGCGGGAACGACCGCATGGTGGCGCGGCTGGAGGCCGAACTGGGCAGCCCCGTGACCACCGGCACCCGGCTCATGGGGCTGGAACGGATCGGCGGCGCTCGGCTGCGGCTCACGCTGCGCGATACCGGTGGCGAGCGCGCCGAGGCATTCGACCGGGTCATCCTGGCTCTGCCCTTCTCGACGCTGCAGGACCTGGATCTGTCCCGGGCGGGCTTCCGGCCGCTCAAACTGCGTGCCATCCGCGAACTGCCCATGGGCGCCAGCACCAAGCTGCAATTACAGTTTCGCGATCGCTTCTGGAACGCCCGGGGCAACAACGGCGTGGTGGTGATGGACGCCGCACCCTTCCACAGCACCTGGGAGCCCACCCGCGCACAACCGGGTGAGGCGGGGATCCTCAACTTCTGGAGTGGCGGCAGTCTGGCCTTCGTGGCCGGCACGGGCCCGGCGAGGTCTCTCGCCCCCCGCGCGGCGGAAGCGTTGGCCCGAGCGCTACCCGGCGCAACCGAGGCCTGGAACGGCCGCGCGATCCGCGACGCCTGGAGCGACAATCCCTGGAGCCGCGGCTCCTATGCCTACTACCCGGTGGGCTACGCCACCTCGGTGCTGGGCATCGAGCCCGAGCCTGAAGGCCACTGCCACTTCGCGGGCGAACACACGTCTCTGCGCTGGCAGGGTTTCCTGAACGGCGCGGTGGAAAGCGGACTCAGGGCAGCCCAGGAAGTGCTGCGGGCAGTCGTTGCGTCGCGCTGAGCCCGTCCGCCAGCCCGCCGGCCCGAGCCACTAGCTACGGCGTACGCGCGCCTTTCTCGGCGGCGCGGGCGGTGCCAGCGGCAGTTGCTCATCCTTGAGGGTGCGCAGCACGAAACTCGACTTGCTGTGGCGAATGCCGGGAATGCGGTAGAGCTTCTCGCGCAGCAAGCGCTCATAGTCGCGCGTGTCGCGCACGGCGATGCGCAGCAGATAATCGTAATCGCCGGAGATCAGTTCCGCCTCCAGCACCTCCGGAATCGCGGCCAGTTCCCGGGCGAAGGCATCCAGCGTGTCCTCGGTGTGGCTTTCCAGCGTCACCTGCACGATCACCTGTTCGGCGAAACCCACGGCGTGCGGGTCCACCCGCACGGTGTAGCCCTGGATCACGCCCTCGCGCTCCATGCGTTTGATGCGGTTCCAGCAAGGCGTGGACGACAGGCCCACCTGCTCGCTGATGGTCTGGATGCTGGCACGGGCGTCGCGCTGCAGGGCCGCCAGGATGGCATGGTCGAATCTGTCGAGTTCCATTCTATTTGGAATCCATTTTTCAGAATGTTTTTCTAACTATAGCGGTTTTATGCAGAACTTTTGGAGACTTTTTCCCCTTGGTGGCGACTAGACTCTCACGCCATGGAAACGTTGCTGCCGCCACCGCTGCGCCCCCGCCCCATGCCGGCAGTGCCGCGCGCCGCCGCGCCGGGTGCGGCGCCCGCCGCGAACGGCGCCGAGCGGCTGCTCGACACCCTGGCGGACCTGGGCGTCGAAGTGATCTTCGGTTACCCCGGCGGCGCCGTGCTGCCCATCTACGATGCCCTGCACGGCGAGCGGCGCATCCGCCACGTGCTGGTGCGCCACGAGCAGGCTGCGGTGCACGCCGCCGAGGGCTACGCCCGCAGCACCGGCCGTCCTGGCGTGGTGCTGGTCACCTCGGGGCCGGGCATGAGCAATGCCACCACCGGCCTGCTGGACGCGCTGTGCGATTCCATTCCGCTGGTGTGCATCAGCGGCCAGGTGTCCTCGGCGCTCATCGGCACCGATGCCTTCCAGGAGTGCGATGCCCTGGGTATCTCGCGCCCAGTCACCAAGTGGAATGCCCAGGTACGCGCGGCGGCCGAGGTGGAGCCGCTGGTGCGCAAGGCCTTCGCGGTGGCCACCGAGGGCCGGCCCGGGCCGGTGTTGCTGGACTTTCCCAAGGATCATCAACTGGCACCCTGTCCGCCCGAGCCCGCTACGTTGCGCCCAGTGCCGCGCCGCACCGCCCGACCGCTGCCACGCGCCCGCCTGGAGGAGGCCGCTGCCCTCATCGCCAACGCCGAGCGCCCCGTGTTCTACGGCGGCGGCGGACTCATCAACTCCGGGCCCGCGGCCTGCGAAGCCTTCACGCGCATCATCCGCCGCAGCGGCGCGCCCTGCACCCTCACCCTCATGGGCCTCGGCGCCTATCCCGGTGGCGACGGGCAGTTCCTGGGCATGCTCGGCATGCACGGCACCCTGGAAGCCAACCTCGCCATGCACCACGCCGATCTCATCGTGTGCGTGGGCGCGCGCTTTGACGACCGCGTCACCGGGCGGCTGTCGGACTTCGCGCCGGGGGCCCGCAAGATCCACCTCGACATCGATGCCGCCTCCATCAACAAGATCGTCAAGGTGGATGTGCCGCTGGCGGGCGACTGTGGTGCCATGCTGGTGGGTCTCGAAGCGGCGCTGGCGGGCGAACTCCTGCAGCCAGCCCGGCTCGCGCCCTGGTGGCAACGCATCGCCGAGTGGCGTTGCCGCGACAGCCTGGGTTTCGACGATAAACCGGGCGCCATCCTGCCGCAGCAGCTGATGGTGATGCTGGGTGCGGCTCTAGAGGGACGCGATGCCATCGTCTCCACCGACGTGGGGCAACACCAGATGTGGGCTGCCCAATACCTGCGCTTCGACGGCCCCCACCGCTGGCTGACCTCGGGGGGCGCCGGCACCATGGGCTATGGCCTGCCCGCAGCCATCGGCGCGCAGATTGCCCACCCCAGTCGCACGGTGGTGTGCGTGTCGGGCGATGCCTCCATCCTGATGAACCTGCAGGAACTGTCCACCGCCATGCAGCACCGCACGCCGGTCAAGGTGGTGTTGTGCAACAACGCCCACATGGGCATGGTGCGCCAGTGGCAGTCCATGCATCACGGCGGGCGCCTGTCCCACAGTTACACCGAGGCCCTGCCCGATTTCGTCGCCGTGGCCCGGGGCTTCGGCTGGGGTGCCGCGCGGGTGGAAGATCCAGCCCACCTGGAGGCCGCCCTGGCCGGTTGCCTGGCCCACGAGGGCCCCTTCTTCCTCGACGTGGCCGTGGCGCCCGTGGAGGACTGTTTTCCCATGATCCCCGCGGGCGCCGGCCACCACGAGGTGCTGCTGGCGCCACGAGGCCGCCTCTGATGGTGGAGTTCAAGCCGCTCGCACCATAGCAATCGCGCCGCCGGCCCCATCGGACCGGCGGCTCATCGCGGGGGAGTCGCCCACCCATGGCGATACACCCCTTCCAGCCGGATCCCACAGGAGACCGACATGCAGGCAGTGACCCTCGAAGACAAGTACCTGGCCGATTCCGGCCGCATCTATCTTTCCGGCATCCAGGCGCTGGTGCGGCTGATGCTGGTGCAGAAGCGCCGCGACCGGCTTGCCGGACTCAATACCGCCGGCTTCGTGTCGGGCTATCGGGGCTCGCCCCTGGGCGGGCTCGACGAAGCGCTGTGGAAGGCCGAGAAGCATCTTGCGGCCCACGACGTGAAGTTCCAGCCCGGGGTGAACGAGGAACTGGCCGCCACCGCCGTGTGGGGCACCCAGCAGGCCGGCCTGGTGGGCCGCTCGCGTTTCGACGGCGTGTTCGCCCTCTGGTACGGCAAGGGCCCGGGCGTTGACCGCTGCGGCGACGTGTTCAAGCACATGAACTTCGCCGGCACCGCCCGACGCGGCGGCGTGCTGCTGGTGGCCGGCGACGATCACAACGCCTACTCCTCCACCCTGCCGCACCAGAGCGACCACCTGTTCGCTGCCTCCATGATCCCCGTGCTCTACCCCTGCAACGTGCAGGAGTACGTGGAACTGGGCCTGCACGGCTTCGCCATGTCGCGCTTCTCGGGCTGCGCCGTGGCCTTCAAGGCGCTGGCCGACACGGTGGAGTCCTCGGCCTCCATCGAGGCGCACATCGACGCCCCCCGCATCCTGCTGCCCGAGGACTTCCCGCTGCCCCCCAGCGGCGTGCACGCCCGCCTGTCCACCGACACGCTGGGCACCCAGGCGCGCAACCAGGAAGCGCTCATGCAGGACTACAAGATCTACGCCGCCATTGCCTACGCACGTGCCAACCGCCTGAACCGCATCACCGTGGATTCACCGCGCGCGCGGCTGGGCATCGTGGCCTCGGGCAAGGCCTACATGGACGTGATGGAGGCCCTGGAGGAACTGGGTATCGACGAGCAGGCCGCGGCCCACATCGGCATCCGCGTCTTCAAGGTGGCCATGCCATGGCCCCTCGAGCCCGAAGGCGTGCGCCAGTTCGCCCGCGGCCTTGAGGAAATCCTGGTGGTGGAGGAGAAGCGGCAGGTGGTGGAGTACCAGCTCAAGGAGCACCTCTACAACTGGGACCCGGACGTGCGCCCGCGCGTGATCGGCAAGTTCGACGAGCGCGGCGAATGGAATGCCGGCCCCGGCGAGTGGCTGCTTCCCGCCAAGGGTGACTTCTCCATCGCGCAGATCGCACGGGTGCTTGCCGGGCGCATCGGCCGCTTCCACGACAGCGATGCCATCCGCAGCCGCCTCGCGCTGCTGGAGTCGAAATCGGACCAGGTGCAAGCCGCCACTGCCGTGCCGGCCCGCCCGGCGTGGTATTGCGCCGGCTGCCCCCACAGCCGCTCCACCCGCGTGCCCGAGGGCAGCGTGGCGCTGGCAGGCATCGGCTGCCACGTGATGGCCACTGCCATCTTCCCTGGCCAGAACGTCACCACCACCCAGATGGGCGGCGAGGGTGCCACCTGGATCGGTGCCGCGCCCTTCTGCGAGCGCGACCACGTGTTCGCCAACCTGGGTGACGGCACCTTCTTCCACTCCGGCCACCTGGCGCTGCGTGCCGCCGTGGCCGCGGGCGTGAACATCACCTACAAGATCCTCTACAACGACGCCGTGGCCATGACCGGCGGCCAGCCCGTGGACGGCCAGGTCACCGTGCACGGCATCGCCCGGCAGGTGTCCGCCGAGGGCGTGAAACGCATCGCCCTGGTCACCGAGGACCTGTCGCGCTACGCCGACCGCAGCGGGCTGCCCGCCGAGGTCACCCTGCATGCGCGCTCCGAGCTGGAAGCCGTACAGCGCGAACTGCGCGGCGTGAAGGGCTGCTCGGTGTTGATCCACGACCAGGTGTGCGCCGCCGAGAAGCGCCGCCGCCGCAAGAAAGGCGAGTTCCCGGCTGCGCCGGCACGCGCCTTCATCAACGAGGCGGTGTGCGAGGGCTGCGGCGACTGTGGCGTGGCCTCCAACTGCACCGCGGTGGTGCCGCTGGAGACGCCCGTGGGCCGCAAGCGCGCCATCGACCAGTCTGCCTGCAACCAGGACCTGTCCTGCGTGCAGGGCTTCTGCCCCAGCTTCGTCACGGTGGAGGGGGCAACGCCGCGGCGCGCCAAGGCGGGCAAGTCCGCCCTCGGCGAGCTGCCTGCGCTGCCCCAGCCGGGGCTGCCGCCGCTCAACCACGGAACCTGGAACGTGCTGGTCACCGGCATCGGCGGCACTGGCGTGATCACCGTGGGCGCGCTCATGGGTATGGCCGCGCATCTGGAAGGCAAGGGCGTGTCGGTGCTGGACATGACCGGCATGTCGCAGAAAAACGGCGCGGTCACCTCGCACGTCAAGCTGGCCGCCTCCCCGGAGCACCTGCGCGCCCAGCGCATCGCCACCGGCGAGGCCGACGTGCTGCTGGGCTGCGACATGCTCACCGCCGGGTCGGCGGACTCGGTGGCCAAGGCGCGGCCTGGCCGCACCGCCGCCATCATCAACAGCCACGAGCAGCCGCCGGGCAACTTCACGCGCGAGCCTGACTGGCAGTTCCCCCGCGGCGAGATCCGCTCCCTGCTCCACGAGGCCACAGGCGGCAACGTGCGTCTGGTGGACGCCACCCATCTCGCCACCCGGTTGCTGGGCGATGCCATCGGCGCCAACCTGTTCCTGCTGGGTTTCGCCTGGCAGCACGGGCTGGTGCCGCTCACCGAAGCCGCGCTGCTGCGCGCCATCGAGTTGAACGGCGTGGCGGTGGAGGCCAACAAGACCGCCTTCCTGTGGGGCCGTCATGCGGCCGTGGACCCGGCCCGGGTGGAACGCCTGGCAGCGCCGGCGCAACCGGTAACGGTGCACTTCCCCGAGTCCGTGGACGCGCTGGTGCGCCGCCACGCCACCTTCCTGGCCGAGTACCAGGACGCGGCCTGGGCTCGGCGCTATACGGACTTCGTGGCCCGCGTGCGCGAGGCCGAATCGCGCCTGCACCGCCGCGACACCCTCACCCGCGCCGTGGCCCGCAACCTGGCCAAGCTCATGAGCTACAAGGACGAATACGAAGTGGCGCGGCTGTACGCCGACCCCGGCTTCGCGCAGCGCCTGGCCGACACCTTCGAGGGCGCGCCGAAGCTGCGCTTCCATCTGGCCCCGCCCCTGCTGGCCCGCCGTGGCGCCGATGGCAGGCTGCAGAAGGCGAGCTACGGCCCCTGGGTGATGTCGGCCTTCAAGGTGCTGGCGCGCTTCAAACGCCTGCGCGGCACGCCCTTCGACCCCTTTGGCCATACCGGCGAGCGGCGCGGAGAGCGGGCGCTCATCGCCCGCTACCAGGACAGCGTCGGCGCAGCCCTGAGCGCGCTCTCGGAGCGAACCCTGGCCGCCGCGGTGGAACTGGCGAGCCTGCCAGAGCACATTCGCGGCTTCGGGCATGTGAAGGCCGCGCATCTGGAGAAGGTGCTGCCGCGGTGGGACGCCCTGGAGACACAACTACGCCAGGGCGGCGCCGCGGCCCGCGAGAGCCGCGCGGCGTAGCGCGCCGCTTCAGCGGCCCTGCATCTCCGGGCCGAAGCGATCATCCTCGATGCGGTAGCGGATCACCTGGTCCACTTCGAACTCTTCCTCGCCCGGCGGAAACACGTACTGCTTGGTGGCCTTGAGCGCCGAGTAGTCGAAGATGCCGGGCGGGGTGGAGGCAATCACCTCCTGACGGATCACCTTGCCCGCCGGGCTCACGGTGAGGCGCACGCGCACCTCGCCCTCCTGCCCCTGGGTGAGCGCATCCTTGGGATACACCGCCGGCACCTTCTTCACCGGAGGCGCCTTCTTGTCCGGCGGCGGCAGGTCGGGCGGGGGCGGTTCCGGCTTGGGCGGCGGCGCGGGAGGTTCCGGCTCGGGCGGCTTGGGCTCGGGCAGCTTGGGCGGCTCATCGGGCTTCGGCGGCTCCTCCGGCGGCTTGGGCTTGGGCGGCGGCGGCTTGAGCCTGGGCGGTGCGGGCTCGGGCGGCGGGGGCAGGGGCGGCGGCTCGGGCAGCTTCACGAACTCCACCTTCATGGGCTCGGGCTCCGGGTCGGGCAACAACGCGCGCCAGTTCACCACCAAGCCCAGCACCACGAGGACCTCCAGCAGCACCGCCACCAGAAGCGCGCGGTGAAACGGCATGAGCCCCCGGGGACGAGCGGGCGCCTCCGCGCTCGGCGGCGTGCCGCCGCCGGCTTGCAACGGCGCATCGAAGGGCATCAGCAGCGCTCCCGGCGCGCCTCGGGGCTGCGGGTCACTTGGACTTCTGCGCGGGCGCGGCGGCCCCGGCGTTCTCGGGATTCTTCGATGCAGCGATGCCCACCGAGTTGATGTCCTCGGCGCGCACCAGATCCATCACGTCGAGCAGTTTTTGCAGCGGCACCTCGCGGTCACCCGCGATCACCACTTCCACCTTGCCGCCCTTTTCCTTGGCCTCGCGCAGCCGCGCGGTGAACTCTTCCGGGGACAGGGGCTTGGCGTTCACATACAGCGCGCCTTCCTTCTTCACCCCCACGGTGATGGTGGTGTCACGCAGCGGCTGGGGCGTTTTCGACTTGGGCAGCTCGAGGGCGATGCCCGAGCCGACGATGGCGTTGATGGTGATCATGATGAAGAACACCAGCAGGAACATCATGATGTCGATCATGGGAATCACTTCGATGCGGGCCTTCTCGGTCTGGAGATAGGCCGCGGTGCGCGAGCGCATGGCTCAGGCCTCCGCCTTCAGGCCGCCACCGACGAGACGGTTCACCACGGTGATCTTGATGAGCTCCATCTGCTGCACGCCCAGGCGCACGCGCTTGTTGAAGTAGTTGAGGAACACCAGCCCGACGATGGCGATGAACAGGCCCACGCCCGTGGCCACCAGCGCCTCGCCGATGCCCCCGGTCACGGACTGGGCACCGGCCGCCGCACCCTCGGCACCGAGCACGTTGAAGGTCTTCACCATGCCGAAGATGGTGCCCAGCAGCCCCAGCAGCGGGCCGAGGGTGACGGCGGTGTCCAGCACCCACAGGTTGCGGTCCATGGCGGGCACCAGTTCGAGGATTGCCTCGTCCACATGACGCTCCATGGCCTCGGCGCTCTCGGCACCGGAGGACAGCGCCGTGTTCACCAGGCCGGTCTGCAGCGCGCCGCCGAAGCGCCGCGCCACGCCGCCCAGGACCTCGGTATCGCGGTAGGCGGCCCTTTTCAGGTCGCGCTCCATGGCTGCGCCCTGGTTGAGCACGCGGTGGAAAAACCACAGCCGCTCCACCACCACGGCCAGCGCAAGGGTGAACAGGATCACGAGAGTGGGAATGACGCCCATGGAGAGGCGCGAGAGTTCGAGGAATTTTTCGATCATCTGGGGAACCGGCGGCTTTCAGGGGTTGGAGGGCGGTGCGCCGGGCGTGCCGGCGCGGGGATCAGTCATTGAAGGGCGGAAACCACGGCACGCCGTACTTCTCGACGATGGCCTGCATCTCGCCATTGGCGAGCATTTCGCCGAATTCCTTGTTGATGAGTTCGAGGAAGCCGTCTTCCTTGGCCTTCACCGCCCAGGCGCCGTTGAAGCGCTGCCCGGGCATGGGCTGGAAGCCCTTCGACATGGCCAGTTCCACGTTCTTCTCGCGATTGGCCACGGGGATGGAGGGACCCCACACCATGATGGCGTCCACCTCCTTGCGCAGCAGGCCGTCGATGACGCGCTGGTTCTGGAAGTAGGTGACCACCGGAATGCCGAGCTTCTCGGCGTTTTCCTGCATGGGGGTGTAGGCCGGCACCCCCACCTTGATGCCGGTGCCCTTCAGCTCCTCGAGGGTTCGCGCCCGCGGCACCTTGCCGTTGTGCACCAGCACGAAGCCGATGCCGATGTAGGGGCGGGTGAAGCTCATGGCATTGCGCGTCATGTGGTCGTCGTCGCCCGTGACCACGGTGCCCATGAAGACGTCGCAGAAGCCGCGGTTGATGGTCTGGCGAAAAGCCAGGTTGAGCCCGCCGCGGTAGACACCCGTGTTGGCCCACATGATGGAGAACTCCCAGCCGTTCCTCTGGGCGATGCGGCCGAGGATCTCGATGTCGATCCCGGGCGGCTCGGCCTTGGGGGCGGTGTGGGAGAACGGGTAATACCAGGCATCCGCGCAGGCGATGATGCGCTTCATGGCCTTCACACGGCCCAGCGCAGTGAGATAGCGCACCTCGTGCGGAATCTCCACCGGCGGGCCGCCATAGCGGAAGCCGCCCTGGTAGAGCCGGTCGGTGAAAGGATCGAAGGTCTCTGGCTCGGCGTAACCCACTTCGGCCACGCGCGGGCGCGGATGGCCGATGACGGTCTCCACATCCAACTCGGGAACGGCGGCCGCGGCAGCGGCACACCACAGCGCGCAGGCCGGCAAGAACGCCGCCAGGCTACGGATCACGATTGCGAATCTCCTCGTGGCACATGGGTCGACGATTGCGCTGACGGACGCGGCAGCAGCAACGACCTCTTCGGGGGTTGGCGCGCGGGGCCGACCCGCCGCCATCGACCATGCTCGATGAACGCGCCGCGAGTGTAACCGAAAGCCGCAGCAGGCCCGCTCACCACCTACAACTCCCGGCGCTGGTCCGCCAGCGCCTGCACTGCCTCGTGGGCACTCAGGAACACGCGCCCCGGCGCCATGGAGGCGAGCAGCGAGGATCGCTTCAGACGGTCCATCACCGGCCCCTTCACCTCGGCCAGATGCAGGGTGACGCCGGCCTCGCGCAAGGACAGCGCGAGCCGTCCGAGCATCTCCAGCGCCGTGGTGTCGATGCCATTGACAGCGTTGGCCACCAGCACCAGATGACACACGCCCGGATGAGCCGCTACCGCCTGCGCGAAGTACTGCTCCAGCCAGTGGCTGTTGGCGAAGGAGAGGTGCTCATCCACCCGCAGCAGCAGCAGCGAGGGCCAGGTCTCCAGGTGGCGGTAGCGGCGCACATTGCGGAAATGTTCGCTGCCTGGCAGGCGGCCCAATTCGGCCACGTGCGGGCGCGAGGCCTTCCATACCGTGGCCAGCAGCGACAGCACGATACCCGCCATGAGACCCAGTTCGATACCCATGCCGATCACGCCCAGCGCGGTGGCCAGCATCACCGCCGCATCCGAGCGGTCATAGCGCCAGGCTTCACGCAGCGCGCGCAGATCCACCAGCCGGGCCACGGCCACGATGATGATGGCTGCCAGCACCGTGCGCGGCACATGGGTCAGAAACGGGGTGAAGGCGAACACCACCACCGCCACCAGCAGTGCCGTGACCATGGCCGCGCCCTGGGTGCGCGCGCCCGCCTGGTAGTTGACCATGGTGCGGCTGAGCCCCCCGGCCACCGGCATGGCACCCGAAAACGCCGCGCCCAGGTTGGCGGCGCCCAGGCCGATGAGTTCCTGGTTGGGGTCGATGGCCTCGCGGCGCCGATTGGCAAGGGTGCGCGCCAGGCCCACGCTCTCCACATAACCCACCAGGGCAATCAGCGCGGCCGCCGGCAACAGACGCAGCACCGCCTCCGCCCCGGGCCACGGAAACGACAGGGCAGGCAGCCCGGCGGGCACCGCACCCACCACCGCCACACCATGGCTCTGGTCCAGCGAGAACGCCACGACGGCTAGCGTGCTGCACACCACCACCAGCAGCGGCCCGGCGCGGCCCAACGAAACGCTGCCACGACGGTTCGCGCCCGCCGCCTGCAGCAACCGCTCCAGCGGGCGCCCGGACAACAGCAGCACCGATGCCGCCAGCACTCCCAGCAGCAGGGTCGGAGCCTGCACGGCCGGTAGCGCCTGCGCCAGCGCGGGCAGCAGGCCAAACCAGCCGGCCTCGGGGGGCCAACGCACCCCCGCCAGCGCTGGCAACTGGCTGGCGATGATCAGCAGCGCCGCCGCCGAGGTGAATCCCGACAGAACGGGATGACCGAGAAAGTTGGCGAGCCATCCCAGGCGCAGCATGCCGAGGACCAGCAGCACCGCTCCGCCCAGCAGGGCCAGCAACGCCGCAGCCGCGAAGGGATTCACGCCCTCGGGCAGCGACCCCAGGGTGTGGGCCACCATGATGGCGGCGATGGACACCGGCCCCACGGCCAGCACCCGGCTGGTGCCCAGCAGCGCGTACAGCAGCGGCGGCAGCAGGCTGGCGTAGAGGCCCGCCGCCGGCGACAGACCCGCCAGCAGCCCGAAGGCCATGGCCTGGGGCACGAGCACCACTGCCGTGATGGTGCCGGCCAGCGCGTCGGCGATGAAATCGGCTCGCCTGTAGCCCCGCATCCACGCGGTGGCGGGCAGATACCGGGCGGCGGAACGCTCGACCATGATGCAGAGAGTCTAGCCCAGCCCCCGCTTTCGCCTGTCGTGGCTCGGCCACACCAAGCCCGAAGAGCACCGCCGGCCCCCGCGCCCGCGCCCAACACCGCCAGGCCCGGCTGATCGGACACCACCGCGGCCACCAGCCTTGCGCCCTTGAGCAGCAGCTTGGCGCTGTCCGCCAGCAGCGCCGCATAGTTGCCGGGACTGACCGCGTAGACCACCGGCGGCAAGGGCGCATCGCCCGGCTCGAGGGACAGGAATTCCCGGCCCGCACGGCGGTTCGACACCATCTCACCGAGGGTGGCTGCGAAACCATAGCCGCCAGTGGCCGTCACCAGCACCCGGGTGTCGGCGCTGCCCGCGAGGCAGTGCTGGATCTTCGCGCTGTCCTGCACGTCCACCAGCGAGGAGGCCGGCACACCATCGCCGCGGGCGCTGGGCAACTGCGTGGCTTCCACGCTGTAGGCGCGGCCCTCCGGCGCTGCGCAGCGCCATCGACGACTTTGCGCGCAACCCGCGCGAGCCGATGTGGCCGTGCTGCACGCGGCACAGCGACTCGCGCTTATCGAGCGCCGTGCTGGAGCGCAAGTTACGCCGCGGCGCCGAAGACGAAGGCGCCCGGCGGGCAGATGAGGCCGTTGCTCTCGCGTACCGGGATCACGATGTCGGGGCTGACCACGCCACGCGCCAGCGCCTCGGCGCCCGTGCGGCCAGTCCCAGGTGCGAGAGGATCCCCACGATCACCACCGGCTCCTCGATCCCGGCGAGGATCTTCAACTGCCCAACGCACGCGCAGCGCTCCGCGTGGATGTGGAACACGCGCTCGAGCAACCGCGCCCCGCGCATCCGGGCCGCCTGGCCGTGCACGTCCTCGTACGCAGGGGCGCTGTCCTACCGCGGCGCCCGTGCGATGACCGCAGCACACATCCAAAAGTTGTGGTCAGAGCCAGCGCCGCGTCCTTGCGCAGTACTCGCTGTAGGTTGAACCAAAGACGGCAACAAGACGCGGCTCCTCCACCTGGCGCACAAACCAATTCAGCGCGAGGGCGAGTCCTGGCTGAAGTAGCAAAAACCAGACGCTCCCGGTGGTCAGGAAAATGCCCAGGGGGAAGAGCATCTCTGCCAGGTAGATGGGATGTCGGGTGAAGCGGTAAAGTCCGTCGGCCTTGAGCGTCACAGGCGATTTTCGCGGATCAATGGGCGTCTTTAACTTGCGAAAATGCCACAGCGACCACAGCGCCACGCCGGGATAAAGCGCGCAAATCACGTAACCAAGCCACCGGATCTTTGGCGCCAGGGCAACCGGCCAGCTCCACGCCAGCGTGAGCCCCGTGCCAAGGCCCAGGAACACCAAGAAAAACACCGGCGGAATGAGGATGGATTGCTGCAGCTTTAAGGTGCTTTCGGACATTTCCGGACTGTAGGTGGGCTTTGGCCGTTTGACCAGCATTCGTCCTTCACAGTCGTCCACCGATGGAGGTCGGGTCCAGCAATGACCTCGCAGTGGCTCAGCGGGATACTTCTAGACGCGATGCAGCCTCACGCGGGCACATCAGGTACGCGCGCCTCCACTTGTTGCTGGTCTTGGTCTTACTGAGTCATACCTGCAGACGAGTTGTACGGCCCCCGCAGTGCGGACGGTGGTTCACGCCAGCGGACGCGGCGCCACGCGCAGGCCCAGGGGCACGATCTTTTCGGGCAGCGCGCGCCCACGGTGGGCCCGGCTGCCCGCGTAGTGACCGAGATCCCGGCGGCCCAGTTCGATGACCTTTTCCTTGCCCCCGCGCCCCGTGCCCAGCACCGCCAGGCCCGGCTGATCGGACACCACCGCGGCCACCAGCCTTGCGCCCTTGTCCAGGCCCATGAGCTGGGTGCCCCGCCCCTTCGCCTGCTGCTTCACCTCACCCATCTGCACCAGCAGCAGCTTGGCGCTGTCCGCCAGCAGCGCCGCATAGTTGCCGGGACTGACCGCGTAGACCACCGGCGGCAAGGGCGCATCGCCCGGCTCGAGGGACAGGAATTCCCGGCCCGCACGGCGGTTCGACACCATGTCACCGAGGGTGGCTGCGAAACCATAGCCGCCAGTGGCCGTCACCAGCACCCGGGTGTCGGTCTTGCCCGCGAGGCAGTGCTGGATCTTCGCGCCGTCCTGCACGTCCACCAGCGAGGAGGCCGGCACACCATCGCCGCGGGCGCTGGGCAACTGCGTGGCTTCCACGCTGTAGGCGCGGCCCTTCGAATCCAGGAACACCACCGGATCCACCGTGCGGCAGGCGATCAGCACGCCGAGGCTGTCGCCCTCCTTGAAGGTGAGCGCAGCCGGGTCTACCCCGTGCCCCTGGCGGGCGCGCACCCAGCCGTTGCGGGAAAAGATCACGGTGATGGGATCATCCAGCACCGGCGTCTCCACCTCGGCCTTTTCCGCCTCCTCCATGCGCGTGCGGCGCTTGTCGCCAAAGCTCTTCGCATCGGCCTCGATCTCCGAGACCACGAGCGCTTCGAGCGCCTTGCGATCGTCAAGCACGCTCTGCAGGCCGGACTGCTCGGCCCGCAACTGCGCCAGTTCCTGCTCGATGCGGATGTGCTCGAGCTTGGCCAGCTGCCGCAATCGCATCTCGAGAATGTCCTCGGCCTGGCGCTCGGTGAGGCGGAAGGCGGCCATGAGGTCGGCTTTCGGATCGTCGGCGTTGCGGATGGTGCGGATCACCTGGTCCACGTTGAGCAGCACCAGCATCCTGCCTTCCAGCACGTGGATGCGGTCGAGCACCTTGTCGAGGCGGTGGCGGGTGCGGCGCGTGACGGTGGAGAACCGGAACTGCAGCCACTCGCGCAGGATGTCGCGCAGGTTCTTGCCGGTGGGTCGCCCGTCCAGGCCCACCATCACCAGGTTCAGGGGCACATTGCCCTCGAGGCTGGTCTTGGCGAGCAGCAGGTTGACGAACTCGTTCTCGTCGATGCGCGAGGACTTGGGCTCCAGCACCAGCCGCACCGGATGCAGCCGGTCGGACTCGTCGCGGGCGCGATCGAGCATGGACAGCATCAGCTGCTTCTCGCGGCTTTGTTCCGGCGTGATGGATTTCTTGCCCGGGCGCGGCTGCGGGTTGGTGAGGGCGTCGATTTCCTCAAGCACCTTGCGGGTGGAGGTACCGGGCGGCAGTTCGTGCACCACCATCTGCCACTGCCCCCTCGCCAGGCGCTCGATGGTCCAGCGGGCCCGCACACGCACCGCGCCACGGCCCGAGGTGTAGGCCTCGCGCAGGTCGGCGCGCGGCGTGATGATCTGCCCGCCACCGGGAAAATCGGGCCCCTTGATATGGCGCATCAGGCCGGCCACCGAGATGTCCGGGTCGTGCACCATGGCCACCGCAGCCGCCGCCACTTCGTTCAGATTGTGGCTGGGGATTTCGGTGGCCATGCCCACAGCGATACCCGAGGCGCCGTTCAACAGCACCACCGGCAGCCGCGCCGGCAGCACCACGGGCTCCTCGCGCGTGCCATCGTAGTTGGGGGCAAAGTCCACCGTGCCCATCTCGAGTTCCGAGAGCAGCACTTCGGCGAACCTGGTCAGCCGCGCCTCGGTGTAGCGATAGGCTGCGGCCTCATCGCCATCGCGGGAGCCGAAGTTGCCCTCGCCATCCACCAGCGGATAGCGCAGGGTGAAGTCCTGGGCCAGGCGCACCAGGGCGTCGTACACCGATTGGTCGCCATGCGGGTGGAACTTGCCCAGCACATCGCCCACCACCGCCGCCGACTTGGTGCGCTTGGTGCCCGCGCGCGTGCCGTTGTCCCACATGGCGTAGAGGATGCGGCCCTGCACCGGTTTCTGGCCGTCAGCCACGCGCGGCAGCGCCCGATCCTTCACCGTGGCGATGGCGTACTGGAGATACTGCGTGGAGGCGTAGCGCCCCAGGGGCAGCGTGTCGCCGAACTCGCCCGAAAGGGGTGCGAAGTGCGGCGGCATCCCGCCACCGCCACCGCCCGCCCCGGGCGGCGCCGGGCCCTCACCGCCTGGGCGCTCCTCCACCGCCGCGCCCGCGGCCTGCACCGCGGCGCCACCGGGCGCCTCACTGGCGGGAACCACCGGCGGGGTCACGGCCGCCACGGCGGGGGGCGCCGGCGGCGCTTCATCGAACAGGTCGCGCTGGTCCTCGTTCATGTCTCCGGTCTCACTTGCCTTCGCGCACGGCCTTGAATTCCTGTACCACCAGGTCGCCGGCGCTGTCGCCAATCACGAACCGCCACGTCCCCGGCACCAGTTCCCATTCCTCCCGGAAGGTGTGACCACCGCACCAGCGGGCGCGCCCGTTCACCACCTGCACCGTGCGCGGCACGTTCCAGCCATTGGTGTCGATGCCGTTGGGCTGGGTGAGCAGCGGGTGGCGCACCTGCTCGGAGAGCCCCGCCACGCCATTCACCGCATCGAGACCCTCGAGCTCGGCGCAGAAGCCGAAGCGCAGCCCCTTGCGAAGAGGAATCCTGGAGGTTTTCTGCACGAACTCGGGCTTGCCCTCGGCTCCGGAAAGAATTCCGTATTCGACAACCCGGCCCGAGGGCGAACCTTGCGCAAGGGCGGACGCCGCAAACAGGGCAAGGAAGAGGGGGGCGAATCGAGCAATCATGGCGTTCCTCATGTCACATCGGCATCCACGAGATTGCCGTAGGTTTCCATCCACTCCCGGCGCTGGGAGGCGTTCTCGCGGGCCATCATCATGTTGAAGATCTCGTTGGACGGATCAAGACCGTCCTCGAGGGAAACGGGCAGCATGCGCCGGGTGTCGGGGTTGAGGGTGGTCTCCCACAGCTGCTCGGGGTTCATCTCGCCGAGGCCCTTGAAGCGGCTTACCGTCCACGTGCCCTCCCGCACACCCTCGTCGGCGAGCTTCTCCTCGAGCACCGCGAGTTCCTGACGGTCCAGCGCGTAGAGCTTGCGCGCCGGCTTGCCCTTGCCCTGGCCGGGCACGTCGATGCGAAACAGCGGCGGTTGGGCCACGTGCACGTGGCCGTTGTGGATGAGCCTGGGGAAGTGCCGGAAGAACAGCGCGAGCAAGAGCACCTGGATGTGCGATCCGTCCACGTCGGCATCGGCCAGGATGATGATCTTGCGGTAGCGCAGGCCCGACAGATCGGGGCTGTCGGCGGGCTTGTGGTGGTCCACGCCGATGGCAAGCGCGATGGCCTCGATCTCCTTGTTGGCGTAGAGGGTGTCGCCGCTGTCCTGCCAGGTGTTCTTGGGCTTTCCCTTGAGCGGCAGGACCGCCTGGAACTCCTTGTCCCGCGCCATCTTCGCCGAGCCTCCGGCGGAATCACCCTCCACGATGAACAACTCGTTTCGCTCCGGGTCATCGGAGGCGCAGTCGGTGAGCTTGCCGGGCAGCACCGCCACCCCGGAGGACTTGCGCCGCTCCACCTTCTGGGCGGCGCGGGTGCGCGCCATGGCCTGGCGGATCACCAGTTCCGAGATGGCCTTGCCCTCGGCCACGTGCTCGTTGAGCCACAGCTCGAAAGGATCACGCACCATCTGCGCCACCAGCTTGACGGCGTCGCGCGAGATGAGCTCGTTTTTCACCTGGCCCTTGAACTGGGGGTCGAGCATTTTCACCGCCAGCACGAAGTTGGCGCGCGACCAGACGTCCTCGGCCACGATCTTCAACCCCCGTTGGCCCATGGCATGCAGCTCGATGAAGTTGCGGATCGCCGCGTGCACACCCTCCCGCAGGCCGGCCACGTGAGTGCCGCCATGGCGCGTGGGAATCATGTTCACGTAGGACTCGGTGGTGAGGTCGCCCTCGGGCGTCCAGGCAATGGCCCACAGCGCGCCTTCGCCCTCCGCGAAGCTGTCCGATTCGGACTGGGCGCTCACGTAGCGCTCTCCCAGGAAAGGGCTGGCAACGGGCTCGAAGCCAGCCACCGCCTCCTGGAAGTAGCCCGCGATGCCGCGGGGAAAGTGCCACGTGGTGGACTCGAAGCGCCCGCCCTTCTCCACCTCGAGCGCGAACTTCACGCCAGGGAGCAGCATCGCCTTGGCACGCAGCAGCAGGCCGATGTCGGCGGCCACGATGCGCGGCGAGTCGAAGTACCTGCCGTCGGGCCAGAAGCGGATGCGCGTGCCGCTCTCGCGCGCAGCGGCGCTGCCGGTGCGCGCGAGCGGTTGCAGCACCTTGCCGTTGTCCCCGAACACAATGCGCCAGGCCGCGCCATCGCGCCTGACGTCCACCTCCAGCCGCGTCGAGAGGGCATTGCTCACGCACACACCCACGCCGTGCAGGCCGCCGGCGATGCGGTAGGCGGCGTCCTTGTCGGTCTTGCGGAACTTGCCGCCGGAGTGCAGCGTGGTGAAGATCACCTGCACCGCCGGCACTTTCTTGACCGGGTGGATATCCACGGGAATGCCGCGGCCGTCATCCACCACCTCGGCGGAGCCGTCTTCGAACAGCCGCACCACGACGCTCCTGGCGAACCCCGCCAGACCCTCGTCGGCGGCGTTGTCGATGATCTCCACCAGCGCGTGATTGGGGTTGACCGGGTCGGTGTACATGCCCGGCCGGTGCAGGATGGGCGCGAGATCCTCGAGGATCTCGATGTCTTCAGCCGTGTACGCGTTGTCCCTTCTTGCCATCGTGGCCTCTCCTGACGATTGCGACAGCGCCGCGGGTGCTTGCCGCGCGCGAGGTGCCCAGGCAGGTTCGCAGGGCCTCCACCGCCCGAGCGCGCTGCTCGTGGTTGCCGGCGCGTATGCCGTCCACGAACGCCAGCAGCAGGTGCAGACGTCCGTCGCGCCGCGCGGCCACGGGCATGGACTTGTAGAGCGGCTCCAGCGCCTGCCCGCGCAGCCCGCCCTGCGCATCGGGCCATACCCAAGGCAGGCCGTCCACCGGCGGCGCGTCTTCGATCCCGGGCGCCCAGGGCCCGGTGGCGATACCCATCGTGACGGGGCCGGGAGCGGCGGGCCAGACGTAACGGACACCGTGCACCAGAAGCTCATCCAGCGCCTCGGGCACGGGAATGCCCCAGCCCTCGCCCAGGCTCAACAACCCCACCTCGGCAGTGCGCCGCACGCCCGCGTGCACCTCCGAGGCGGACATGCCCAGCTCCAGCGCGAGCCGCTGATAGGACCAGGGCTCGGGGCCGATGGCCACGATCTTGAGCAGCACGCACAGGTCTTGCGGCTTGAGCATGCGGCCTATTGTATTCGTAATTCGCGGTTCGCGATTTGCGAACGAAGCGAACGACGCCTGGACACCGCCGCCTCCGGCGGCTCAGTTGCCGCCGAAATCGTGAAACGTGCGCCAGCGCTCCCGGGCGGCGAGCTCGCGGTCGAGACTCTCGCGCGCGGAACGGTCGCGTTCGCCGATGTGCAGCAGGGTCTTGTTGAACTGGCCCCAGCTGATGGAGCCGGCGTAGAGATCGGCCAGCGCTTCGGAGATGCGATCCTCGGATTCATCGCGAAAACGCGGCATGGGGCCAAGGGCGGTTTGCGCGAGGCGCCGGCAATCGGCACGCACTCCCTCCAGGGCCTTGATGGCGTCACGCTCGGCCTCGGTGGCAACGCGCCTGCGATCGGCAAGCTGCTCCACCGGCAATGCCTGGCCAAGCACGATCGGCAGCGGCATTCGTCCCCGCAGGGGATCGAGCCCGGGTTCGGCGTGAAGCGCCTCACAACGCTGCTGCGCCACAGCAACCGACGAGGCGGTCCCGGGCGTTGCGCAGCCCGACACAAGTGCCACAAACGCGGCAACCACGCCCATGGGCACGATCCAGCCCGTCGCCGCGCGGCGAACGTCACTCATGGTCTTTTGCCCATCCATGTAGATCTCCCTCATCGGCCTCCGGCCGGTACCACTATTTAATCCCAACTCCCGTGACTGTCATCTTTCTGTCACAAATTTGTGTTGCAGCCCTGCCGATGAAGGCATAGGGTTCCGGGAAGCGCTGTCCTGGGTGGCCGGCGCTGCAGCTCAGCCAGGAGGGTGTTGCCATGCGCAATCGCGATTTGTTCGTGACCACCTTGGTGCTCGCAGGCTGTGCGGGCGCTCCTGCCATTCCGGTGGGCGCAGACATGAAGCCGCCTGGCGAAAGCGGGTCGCTGCGCACCGGGTTCACGGCCATCGCCACGCTGCCGGCGGTCTCCGACAGCCGCGCCGCCCTCGACGGCGCCGAGCTGAACAGCTACGAGGCTTTCGTGCGCACGGTGCAGCGCTCGGTGGACGAGGGCATCGTCACCCCCGCCGAAGGCCGGGCCCTCATTCAGCGGCAGCGCCGGCAGATGGAGTGGCAGGCCCGGAGCGCCACCGCTGCCTACAGCTACCCGGACAACTGATCCGCGCCGCTTGCGCCGTCAGCGTGAAGAGGGCCCGCCGGCCATCAGGCACAGCAACTCGTACATGATGGTGGCACCCACCAACGCCGTGTTGCCGCTGGGGTCGAAGGGCGGCGAGACTTCCACCACGTCGGCACCCACCACCTGAATACCCATGAGGCCCTGCAGCAATTGCTGGGCTTCCCGGGTGGTGATGCCACCGATCTCGGGCGTGCCCGTGCCAGGCGTGTAGGCCGGATCCAGTCCATCCACGTCGAAGGTCACGTACACGGGCCCCTCGCCCACCACCCGGCGTGCCTCGGCAATCACTGCCGGGACGCCGAGGGCCGTGAACTCCTCGATGAAGATCACCCGCATCCCTGAATCACGGGAAAAGCGCCAGCCGTCATCGATCATCTGACCGCCGCGAATGCCGATCTGGACGGCGCGGCGCGGGTCCACCAACCCCTCCTCCACGGCACAACGAAAAGGCGCGCCGTGATGGAAGCGGCTGCCATTCCACTCTCCCCACGTGTCGGTGTGGGCATCGATGTGCACCATACCCACGGGGCGCTGCCGGGCGATGGCGCGCAGGATGGGCAGACTGATGGAGTGGTCCCCTCCGGCGGCAAGCGGGCGGACGCCGGCCCCGTGGATGCGCGCGAAGAAGGCCTCGATGTCGGCAAGCACCGCCTCGTGATCGAAGATGCGCGAGAAGCGCACGTCCCCCACGTCAGCCACACGCAGGCGCTCGAAGGGGTTGAACCGGTGCACGTGATGGATGCCCCGCACCAGGGTGGACTGGTTGCGGATCTCCCGCGGACCGTGGCGCGCGCCAGGCCGGCAGGTGACCCCGCCGTCGTAGGGCACGCCGGCAAGGGCTACCTGCAACCCCGCGGGATCGCCCTGCCAGGGCGTGCGCATGAAGGTGGCGAGTTCCATGTAGCGTGGCGAAAACTGCGGGGCATGGCTGTCCACGTGGGTCCCTCCAAAAAAGGAATTCGGTTTCACGATAGCCCGGCGCCCGGGCACCTGGCCACTCGCCGCGCCCGGCGTGCGACGGGCCCGGCAAAGTGCCGTGACGCCCCGTCCAGGCGCGGTGCGGGCGCCTTATGATCGCCCACATCATCCATTCTTGACGGTCCACCACTCGCACCGGTGCCACCGGCCGTCGCGCGGTTCCGCGACGCGCCCGCGACCGGACCTTGCTCGCCATGAACACCCGCCACTTCTCCATCTGGCCGAAGAACCTGCCGCGCTCCATCGTACGGCCCGTCACGCCCGTGCACCACAACTTCGCCGTGTCGGCGCGGCGCTATCCGGAGGCGGTGCTGTGCCGCTTCTACGACAGCCCGCTCACCTACGGCGAGGCCTGGCGGCAGGTCCGGCTGCTTGCCGGTTTCCTGCAGCAACGCTGCGGCGTGCGGCGCGGCGACCGGGTGCTGCTGGCCATGCAGAACAGTCCGCAATTCATCCTGGCCTACTACGCCATCCTGCGCGCCGATGCCGTGGTGGTGCCGGTAAACCCCATGAACCTCACGGAGGAACTGCGCCACTACGCCACCGACTCCGGCGCGCGAGTAGCGTTCGCGGGGCAGGAACTGCATGCCCGCCTGGCGCCCTTGCTTGGAGAAGGCGCCCTGGAGCGGCTCGTACTGGCCGCCTACAGTGACTATCTGGAGGGTGGCACGGACCTGCCCCTGCCCGAAGCCTGCGCCGCGCCCCGTGCACGGTTGCACGACGCCGGCATCACCCTTTGGGCCGACGCCCTCGCCGCGGGCCTGGCGCCAGCGCCCACCGAGGCGGGCCCGCAGGACCTGTGCGTCATGCCCTACACCTCCGGCACCACCGGCATGCCCAAGGGGTGCGCCCACACCCACGCCAGCGTCATGGCCACGTTGCTGGCGGGCGCGCTGTGGTTCCGCACCATCCCTGGCGGCTGCCTGCTGTCGACCCTGCCGCTGTTTCACGTCACCGGCATGCAGGGCTGCATGAACGGCTCCATCTGGAACGGCGCCACGCTAGTGATGATGCAGCGCTGGGACCGCGACACCGCCGCCCGGCTCATCCAGCGCTACCGGCCCGCCAGCTGGACCAACATTGCCACCATGGCCATCGATTTTCTGGCCCATCCGCGGCTGGGTGACTACGACATCTCCAGCCTCGATCGCATCGGCGGCGGCGGCGCCGCCATGCCCGAGGCCGTGGCGCAACGTCTGCGCCATCTCACCGGCCTGACGTACATGGAAGGCTACGGCCTGTCGGAGACCATGGGCGCCACCCACATCAACCCGCCCGAGCAGCCCCGCCCCCAATGCCTGGGCATTCCCATCTTCGACGTGGACGCCCGCGTGGTGGACCCGGACACGCTGGCCGAACTCGCGCCCGGCGAGACCGGCGAGATCGTGGTCAGCGGCCCCCAGGTGATGCGCGGATACTGGCAACGGCCCGAGGCCGACGGCGCCGCGTTCTTCCAGCGCGATGGCCGGCGATTCCTGCGCACCGGGGACCTGGGGCGCATGGACGAGCTGGGCTATTTCTTTCTCACCGACCGGCTCAAGCGCATGATCAACGCCGCCGGGTTCAAGGTGTGGCCGGCGGAGGTGGAAGCGCTGCTGTATCGCCATCCGGCGGTGCAGGAAGCCTGCGTCATCGCCGCCCCCGATTCCCGCACCGGCGAGACGGTGAAGGCGCTCATCGTGCTCAAGCCCGGCCACCAGCACCAGACCCAGGCCCACCACATCACGGCCTGGGCGCGCGAGCACATGGCGGCCTACAAGGTGCCGCGGCAGGTGGAGTTCGTGGGCTCGCTGCCGAAATCCGCCACCGGCAAGGTGCAGTGGCGCGCGCTCCAGGAGCAGGAGTTCGCGGCCCGCCCGTGACGGGTGCCGCCGATCCGGACTATCTTTTTTGGTTTCTTTCCCCACCGGCCCCGATGAGCGCTCCCAAACACTGGCCCAAGCAGTTCTCCTGGCATCTCACAGTTCCCGAAACCAGCCTCTGGGCCAACCTCGAGGTCAGCGCCCTGCGCTACCCGGACAAGGCCGCCACGCTGTTCTACGACGCCCGGTCGAGCTACGCGGCGCTGGCGCGCGAGGCCAGCGCCCTGGCCGGCTACCTGCAAAAAGGCTGCGGCGTGGCCCGCGGCGATCGCGTGCTGCTCGACCTGCAGAACTGCCCGCAGTTCATCGTCGCCTCCTACGCCATCGCCCGCGCCGACGCGGTGGTGGTGCCGGTGACGCCCATGCACGTGACCGAGGAACTGGAGTACGCCTGCGGCGACAGCGGCGCGCGGGTGGCCATCGTGGGTGCCGAGACGATCGATCGCGTGCTGCCGTTGCTGGGTGCCACGCTGGACCACGTGATCCTCGTCACCTACGCCGACGCCCTGGGCGGCGGCACCACCCTGGAGATACCCGCCTTCGTGCGCGCTCGACGGGTAGCAGCGGCCGATGCGCGGGTAGTGGCCTGGCACACGGCCCTGGAGGCGGGCCACGCGCCGCGCCCCCACACCGCGAGCCCCGACGATCTTGCCGCGATCCTCTACACCTCCGGCACCACCGGCCGTCCCAAGGGCTGCATGCACACCCACCGCACCATACAGACCACCGCGGTGGGCGGGGCACTGTTCGAGAACGTGACCCAGGACGCGGTGATCCTCTCCACCGCCCCCATGTTCCACGTCACCGGCATGCAGCACAGCATGCACGCGGCCGTGTACGCCGGCGCCACCATCGCCCTGCTGCCGCGCTGGGATGCCTCCGCGGCCGGCTACCTTATCGAGCGCTATGGCTGCAGCCACTGGGCCAACGTGCCCACCATGGTGGTGGACCTGCTTGCCCATCCCGACACCGCCAGCCGCGATTTATCCAGCCTGCGCAACGTGTTCGGCGGCGGCTCCTCCATGCCCGCGGCCGTGGCCGCCGAATTGCAGCGCCGCTGCGGCATCGAGTACATGGAAGGCTACGGCATGACCGAAGCCATCTCCCAGACCCACATGAACCCGCCCCACATGCTGCGCAAGCAGTCGCTGGGCATCCCCACCTTCGACACCCTGTCCTTCGTGGTGGACCCGGCCACCTTGCGCAAGCTGCCGCCCGGAGAGGTGGGCGAGATCGTGGTGAGCGGCCCGCAGCTCATGAAGGGCTACTGGAACCGCCCAGAGGCCACCGCCGAGGCCTTCGTGGACATCGACGGCCGCCGCTTCTATCGCACGGGCGACCTGGGCCGCATGGACGAGGAAGGCTTCTTCACCATCGCCGACCGGCTCAAGCGCATGATCAACGCCGCCGGCTACAAGATCTGGCCCGCCGAACTGGAAGGCGTGCTCTACCAGCACCCTGCCATCCAGGAGGTGGCCATCATCTCGGCCCCCGATGAGCGTCGCGGCGAAACGGTGAAGGCCTGCGTGGTGCTCAAGCAGCCCGGCGCCGTGGATGCGGCGGCGCTGATCGCCTGGTGCAGAGAGCACATGGCATCCTACAAGGTGCCGCGACACGTGCAGTTCATGGAAGCCCTGCCGCGCTCGGGCACGGGCAAGATTCAATGGCGTGCGTTGCAGGAGCAGGAATGGCGCGCGGCCGCCGGCGGCGCCGCCGGAACCGCCAGCGGTTAGAATGTCCTTCGTGCGCCTGCCGGTGAAAACCGAGGCATTTAGACCTCCCCGGGCCCCCACGCCCTCGCCACAAAAGGATCGCTCGTGAAATCGTCCCTCGCCCTGACCGCCGCCCTGCTGACCGCCGTCCTGGCCGGTTGCGCCACACCCAACGCCATCAAGGAACCCTACGACAAGGCGGCAACCCAGGGGCGCCAGTGGTTCAACAACCCCTACATTTGCGCCGCAGGCGGCGCGCTGGTGGCAGGCGGCGCCGCCTCCACCGAAAACAAGGAAGCGGCGCTCATCGGCGCGATCATCGGCGGTACCGTGGGGTACTTCGCCTGCAACTGGGAGCAGAAGGGCCCGCCCGATGCCGACGGCGACGGCGTGCCCGACGCGGTGGACCTGTGCGCGGACACGCCCAAGGGCACCCGCGTATCCGCCTCCGGCTGCGCCCTGGACCACGACACGGACGGCGACGGCGTTCCCGACTCCGCCGACAAGTGCGCCGCCACCGGCAAGGGAGTCCCGGTGGATGCCACCGGCTGCGCCATCAGCACCGACTCGGACTCCGATGGTGTCCCAGACCAGCGCGACCTCTGCCCCAACACCCCGCCCGGCGCGAAGGTGCTGGACAACGGTTGCGAGGAAGACATCGACAACGACGGCGTGCCGGACAGCCGCGATCGTTGCCAGGGCACACCGGCCGGCGTGAAGGTCGGTCAGGACGGCTGCGCGCTGGACAGCGACGGTGACGGCGTTCCCGACGTGCTCGACCGTTGCCCCAACACCCCGGCCGGCGCCAAGGTCGATGCCTCCGGCTGCGAAGCCAAACCAGCCGCCCCCACCACCAAAGCCGCCCCGCCCCCCACGCTGCCCCAGGGCCAGCCGATGCCGCCCGTGACCCGCCTCGATGGCGTGAATTTCGCCACTGGTTCGGCGCGAGTGCTGAAGGCTTCGTTCCCGTCCCTGGACGAACTGGCCGCTCAACTCCTGGCGAATCCGGCGCAACGCCTGGAGGTGGCTGGCCACACCGACGCCGCCGGCTCGGCTTCCATGAACCGGGCCCTGTCCCAGCGGCGCGCCGATGCGGTGATGTCTTACCTCATCTCCAAGGGCGTGCCGGCAGCCAGCCTGGTGGCCAAGGGCTATGGTCCCGATCAACCGGTGGCGGACAACGACAGTCGCGAGGGACGCGCGAAGAATCGTCGCGTGGAACTGCGCCCGCTCGACGGCAACTGACGCAGCGTGGACAGCGCCGCGCCCCTGCCCGCCACGCCTGCCCTCGACCCGGGCCTGCAGCGCGAGCTGTTGGCCGCCGTGGAGGAGTTGCGCGATGCGCTGGTGCAGCTCACCTGCACGCTGGTGTCTTTTCCCAGCCTGATGGGTGAGGAGGCCTCCGCGCAGGACTTCATGGAGGGGCTGTTCCGCGGCATGGGGCTGGCCGTGGACCGCTTCGAGGTGCGTGACACCGACCTCACGCACCTGCCCGGCTACGCGCCACCCACGGGCCACTGGCAGCGCCACGACAACGTGGTGGCGCATCACGCACCACGCAGCGCCACGGGCCGCTCACTCATTTTCAACGGCCACATCGACGTGGTGCCCGTGGGTGCCGAAGCGCTGTGGAGCACGCCGCCTTTCACCCCCGTGGTGCGCGATGGGCGCATCTACGGCCGTGGCGGCGGCGACATGAAGGCCGGCATCGCCGCCTACGTCATCGCCTTCCAGGCGCTGCGCCGGCTGGGGCTCCAGCCGGCAGCGCCCCTGTGGATGCAGTCGGTGGTTGAGGAGGAATGCACCGGCAACGGCGCGCTAGCCTGCCTGGCTCGTGGCTATCGCGCCGAGGCCGCCATCATTCCCGAACCCTTCGACCACACCATCATGGACGCGCAGGTGGGCGTGCTGTGGCTCGCCGTGGACGTGCATGGCCGCCCGGCTCATGTGCTGGACGTAAAGCAAGGCGTCAACGCCATCGAGGCAGCCTTCGCCCTGTATCGCGGGCTGCTGCCGCTACGCGACGCCTGGAACCGCCCGGAGGCCCGCCACCCTGCCTTCGCGGACAATCCCCACGCCATCAACTTCAACCTCGGCCGCATCCGCGGGGGCGAATGGCCCTCCTCCGTGCCCACGCGCTGCACCATCGAGATACGTTGCGGCTTCCACCCCGGGATGAGCGCCGCCGATGCGCGTGCCGCCGTGGAAGCGCAGCTCGCCAAGACCGCGGGCGAGGATCCGTCCCTCGCCGGCGCCACCTACCAGGTGCGCTACGGCGGATTCCAGTCCGAGGGCTGCGCCATCGCCCGCGACCTGCCCATGATGAAACTGCTCGCTGCCAGCCATCAGGTGGTGCGCGGCACTCCCGTCCAGTGGATGGCCAGCACCGCCACCACCGACGCGCGCGTGTTCAACCTCTATGGCGACACTCCGGCCACCTGCTACGGCCCGGAGGCCACCCGCATCCACGGCATCGATGAGTCGGTGAGCATTGACAGCATGACGGACGTGACGCGTGTTCTGGCCCTGTTCCTGGCGGGCTGGTGCGGTACGGAAAAGATCGTCTCATGAACCAGCTGGGCTGGCAGGCTTTGTGGCGCCTGCTGGCCGGCGCCGTCGTGGTGCTCGCGGCCGGTTGCGCACACCACTCCGGTCATACCGCCGCGGACGCGGGCTCGCCCGCCAGCGTGGCCGCACCGGAATCGCCCCCCCGCAGCGTCGGAGAGCGGGCCGCCTCTGCGGCGCTGGCGCAACTCGGCGCACCCTACCGTTTCGGCGGCCTCGATCCCGCCGGCTTCGACTGCAGCGGACTGGTGCGCTATGCCTACCGCGACGCTGGCGTGGAGTTGCCGCGCGCCACCCGCGACCAGCGCAAGTCCGTACCGCTCCTGCAAGCCGGCAGCGCCCTGCAACCCGGCGACCTGCTGTTCTATTGGCGCACGCCGAAACGCAAGGAACTGCATGTGGCCCTCTACGTGGGCGGCGGCGATTTCGTTCATGCACCGTCCTCGGGACAGGCGGTGCGCAAGGACAGGCTTGACGATCGCCACTGGCGGGCGCTGTTCCTGGAAACGCGCCGCGTCACCGGCGCCAGCGCGCGGGTGGCATCCAGCGAGGACGTCCCCGGTTCCCGACAACGACAACAGGAGATCAATCCATGAGCATTGCATCCGAGTTCAAGGAGTTCGCAGTCAAGGGCAACGTCATCGATCTCGCGGTGGGCGTGATCATCGGTGGCGCCTTCGGCAAGATCGTGGATTCGGTGGTGGCCGACCTGATCATGCCGGTGGTGGGCCGCATCTTCGGCGGCCTTGACTTCAGCAATTTCTTCATCGCCCTGAAGGACGTGCCCCCCGGCGTGCCCCTGGTGCTGGCCGAGGTGAAGAAGGCCGGCGTGCCGGTGTTCGCCTACGGCAACTTCATCACCACCGCGATCAACTTCATCATCCTGGCGTTCATCATCTTCATGATGGTGAAGCAGATCAACCGCCTGAAGCGCGCCGAGCCGCCGCCCGCCCCCCCGGCCACCCCCGAGGACGTGCTGCTGCTGCGCGAGATCCGCGACAGTCTCAAAAAAGGCTGAACGCAAATCCATGGGAAGGGCATCCCACCCATGGCGCCGTTCCGCGCCGCCGCGGTGGATGCCCGGAATCGAGAGCGCAAACGAAGCCTCCGGGTGATGCGGTCGGGGAGCGCCCTTGCGAAAGAGCTTCTTGACCTATCGTGCGATTGTGAGACTTTTCGCGGCGATGTACGGTTTCATCGTATGGAACCGGGGCCCCTAGAGACTCTTCATGACGAATCTCTTCTTCGAACGCCCAATTCTCAATTCGCCCTACGGGTATCCAGACCGGCATTGGGAGCTTGATGAATCAGGGCAGCCCACGCAGAAGATCGTCGAGGCGCGCCGCAGCGCGCGCTTTATCACGCCGATCCCGAAGCCCAAGAAGCGCAAGGGAAGTGCCGAGCAGTCAGCCCTGGTGTTCGACGAAGGCAAGGGCTTGTCGACGCAGGAGCAGCAGTACCACCAGGTGGCGGTGGTCAATGCCGTCCGTCAAGAGGTCGACAAGTGGCGGCAACTCAAGAACCCCGGTGATTGGCGTGTCACCCCCGAGACTGCCCGCCTGCTGCAACACTGGCGCCACCACGACTTCAGCAGCGTCCGCCCGTTCTTCTGCCAGGTCGAGGCCGTCGAGACGGCCATCTGGCTGACCGAGGTCGCGCCGCAGCTTGGCAAGGCAGGTGAGACCTATCTCCAGCACCTCGTCAACGCCAATAACGATGCCAATCCGGAGTTGATGCGGCTGGCCCTCAAGCTCGCCACGGGCGCGGGCAAGACCACGGTCATGGCCATGCTCATCGCCTGGCAGACCATCAACGCCGTCCGGCATCCGCAGAGCAAGCGTTTTACGCGCGGCTTCCTCGTGGTGGCCCCGGGCCTCACCATCAAGGACCGGTTGCGCGTGCTACAGCCGAATGATCCGGACAGCTACTACAAGGACCGGGAGCTTGTCCCGGGCGATCTGCTCGATGACGTCAATCGCGCCAAGATCGTCATCACCAATTACCACGCCTTCAAGCTGCGCGAGCGGATCGACTTGTCCAAGGGCGGGCGCTCGCTGCTACAGGGTCGCGGCGATGCCCTGAACACCCTTGAGACGGAGGGGCAGATGCTTCAGCGCGTCATGCCCGATCTGATGGGCCTCAAGAACATCCTCGTCCTCAATGACGAAGCCCATCACTGCTATCGAGAGAAGCCAGGCGCCGAGGAAGACGAAGATCTCAAGGGCGAAGACCGGAAGGAAGCGGAGAAGAACAACGAGGCGGCCCGCCTGTGGATCTCCGGGCTCGAAGCCGTCAATCGAAAGCTCGGTGTTGCGCGCGTGATCGACCTGTCGGCAACGCCCTTCTTTCTGCGCGGTTCCGGCTATGCCGAGGGCACGCTGTTTCCGTGGACGATGAGCGACTTCTCGCTGATGGACGCCATCGAGTGCGGCATCGTCAAACTGCCGCGCGTGCCCATCGCCGACAACATCCCCGGCAACGAGATGCCGATGTTCCGCAACCTGTGGGAGCACATCCGAGCCAAGATGCCCAAGAAGGGGCGCGGCAAGGCAGAGACTCTCAACCCGCTTGACCTGCCGACCCAACTCCAGACAGCGCTGGAGGCGCTCTACGGCCACTACGAGAAGACCTATCGCCTGTGGGCCGAGCGAAAGATCGCCGTTCCGCCCTGCTTCATCGTCGTGTGCAACAACACCTCCACGTCGAAGCTCGTCTATGACTACATTTCCGGCTTCCAGCGCCAGAACGTAGATGGATCGAGCCAGCTCGTTGCCGGTCGACTTGAGCTCTTTCGCAACTACGACGAGCATGGCAATCCGCTGCCGCGCCCGCGCACCTTGCTCATTGATAGCGAGCAACTGGAGTCGGGCGAAGCGCTGGATGACAACTTCCGCGGCATGGCGGCTGACGAGATCGAACGGTTCCGGCGCGAGATCATCGAGCGCACTGGTGACGCGCGTCAGGCCGAAAACCTCACCGACCAGGACCTGCTGCGCGAGGTGATGAACACCGTCGGCAAGCCTGGCCGTCTGGGTGCCGACATCCGCTGCGTGGTCTCTGTCTCCATGCTGACCGAGGGCTGGGACGCCAACACCGTCA
>JBIIUM010000173.1:0-6886 GCA_044339985.1 Burkholderiales bacterium
AGACACTCTTCAGTCGTACTTGCGCAGGTCCTCGATCACCTTGCCGTCGTTGGGCAGGGTGGCGGGCAGTTTGAGGGCCACGTCGCCGCGCAGCTTGGTGATATCGCGCAGGGTTTCGGCCACGACCGCGGCGAAGCCTTCAGGCGGTGTGTCGGCCAGTTCGCAGGCGAGGGTCATCACGTCGTTGCGCTCGGCGTCGTGGGTCACCGTGAGGCGGGCACGCAGGATCTCGGGGTGGCGCTTGGCCACCTGATCCACCTGCGAGGGATGCACGAACATGCCCTTCACCTTGGTGGTCTGGTCGGCGCGGCCCAGCCAGCCCTTGATGCGCAGGTTGGTGCGCCCGCAGGGGCTGATGCCCGGCAGAATGGCGGACAGATCGCCGGTGCCGAAGCGAATCAACGGATAGTCGGGCGTGAAGGTGGTGACCACCACCTCGCCCACCTCGCCCTCGGCCACGGGGTCATTGGTGCCCGGCCGCACGATCTCGAGGATGATGCCCTCGTCGGCCACCATGCCCTCCCGCGCCTCGGTCTCGTAGGCGATCAGGCCGAGGTCGGCGGTGCCATAGCACTGGAAGCCCGCGATGCCGCGTTCGGCCAGCAGCGCGCGCACCGGCGGCAGGAAGGCCTCGCCGCTCACCAGCGCCTTGCGCAGGCTGGAGATGTCGGCCTTCAACTCGTCGGCCCTGTCCAGCAGGATCTTCAGAAACGAAGGCGTGCCCGCGTAGCCCACGGGCTTGAGCTCGGCGATGGTTTGCACCTGCAGTTCGGTCTGGCCCACGCCGGCGGGAAACACGGGGCAGCCGATGGCCTGTGCGCCCAGGTCCACCATGAAACCTGCCGGGGTGAAGTGGTAGGAGAAGGTGTTGTATACCAGCTCGCCCTGGCGAAAGCCGGCGGCGTAGAGGGCGCGGGCGAAGCCCCAGTAGTCTTTCACGTCGGCCTGCGGGTCGTAGATGGGGCCCGGCGAGGCGAACACGCGCCCCAGTTGCGACGTTTTCACAGCCAGCATGCCGCCAAAGGGCGGCTCGGCCTTCTGCAGCGCGATGAGGTCGGATTTGCGCGTCACCGGTAGCTTTGCCAGCGCGGCGCGGCTGTGGATGGTGTGGGGTGCCACGTCGGCCAGCAGGCGCGTGAAGTAAGGCGCGTGCTTCTTCGCGCGGGCCACCTGGTCGGGCAGGGCCTTGAAAAGTGCCCGCTCGCGTACCTCTGGAGAACGGGTTTCCAGGTCGTCAAGGTAGGGTTTGCTCATGGAAGTTCCCCGGCAGAGTCGCGCATGCAAAAAGGGCCGCCCGCGGCGGCCCGGGATCAGGCCAGCCAGCGCTTGCGCCGGCGGTAGTGCTTGGCGTCGCGGAAGCTCTTGCGCCCGGCGCTGGAGAGGCCGAGGTAGAACTCCTTCACGTCCTGGTTGTTGCGCAGCGACTCGGCGTCGCCGTCCATCACGATGCGGCCGTTCTCGAGGATGTAGCCATAGTCGGCATAGCGCAGCGCCACCATGGTGTTCTGCTCGGCCAGCAGGAAGCTCACGCCCTCCTTGGCGTTGAGGTCGCGCACGATCTCGAAGATCTCCTCCACCACCTGGGGTGCGAGGCCCATGGAGGGCTCGTCCAGCAGGATGGTGGAGGGGCGAGCCATCAGGGCGCGGCCGATGGCCGTCATCTGCTGCTCGCCGCCCGAGGTGTAGCCCGATTGGCTGGCGCGGCGCACCTTGAGCCGCGGGAAGAATGCGTACACCCGTTCCAGGTCGGCCTTGATCTCGGCGCGGGAGGCCGAGCGCGTAAAGGCGCCGGTGAGCAGGTTTTCCTCCACGGTGAGGTGCTGGAAGCAGTGCCGCCCTTCCATCACCTGCACCACGCCGCGCCTCACCAGTTCGGAGGGATTGAGCCGGTCGATGCGATCGCCGCGGAACTCGATGCTGCCCTTGGTGACTTCGCCGCGCTCGGAAGCGAGCAGGTTGGATACCGCCTTGAGCGTGGTGGTCTTGCCCGCGCCATTGGCGCCCAGCAGCGCCACGATCCGGCCCTTGGGCAACGCCAGCGATACGCCCTTCAACACAAGGATCACGTGGTCGTAGATGACCTCGATGTTGTTGACGGCCAGCAGCACCTCGCCCGAGGGCGCGGCGCGTTCGGCTGTGGCAGGAGCGTTCATGGCATTGCCCGCGGCGAGGCGTGCGCTCAGCCGCCCATGCAGCCGGGCTTGATGCCCTTCTCGGCGGCGTATTTGGCGGCCGAGTCCTCGATCATCTTGCGCACCATGGCCGAGTCGCCCTTCATCCAGTCGGAGGCGATCTTCCACTCGGTGCCGGTCCACTGCTGAAAGCGCACCAGGCCGCTGCCGCCGTGGTCCTCGCAGCTCACCTTGACGGGCGGCACCATGGTGTTGAAGCCCAGTGTCTTGAGGCGGCCGGCGTTCACATCGAGGTTCTCGATGCCCCAGCGCATCTGCTCGCTGGTGATGGGCTTCTTGCCGTACTTCTCCTGAGCCTTGCGGACGGCTTCAACGGTGTACATGGCCGCTGCGAGACCGCGGTTCCACAGCACCGTGCCCACCAGCTTGGCGTCCTGGCCCTTGTTTGCCTTCTTGTAGACGACATCCTCCACGTCCTTCACCACCGGGTAGCCCTTGCCGGCCAGGTTGAGGCTGGCGGCGTAGTAGCCCGTGGCGGCGGGACCCGCGGCCACCGTGTCCACCTCGGCACCGGCCCACCAGTTGCCCACCATCTTCTCGCGCGGGAAGCCGGTCTTCTGGGCGGTTTGCAGCGCCGTGGCGGTCATCACGCCCCAGCCCCACAGGATCACCCAGTCGGGCTTGTACTGGCGGATCTGCAGCCACTGGCTCTGCTGTTCGTTGCCCGGATGGGGCACGGGGATCATGCGCAGTTCGAACCCGAGCTTCTTGGCCTCGGCGTCCAGCACCGAGTGCGGCTCCTTGCCGTAGGCGGAGTCGTGGTAGAGCAGCACGATCTTCTTGCCCTTGAGGTTGCCGGCTTCCTTGTCCGAGATGAACCGGACGATGCCCGTGGCCGCGTCCCAGTAGTTGGACATGAGCGGAAACACCCACGGGAACACCCGCCCGTCGGTGGCGTCGGTGCGGCCGTAGCCCAGGGTGATGAGCGGTACCTTGTCCACCGGCGCCTTTTCCATGATGGCGTAGGTGATGCCCGTGGACATGGGATGGATCGCCGTGGGGCCCAGCGCCGAGCGGGTCTTGAGCCGCTCGTAGCACTCCACGCCCTTGGCGTTGTTGTACTCGGTCTCGCACTCTTCCCAGGTGAGCTTGACGCCGTTCACGCCGCCGTCGCGCTCGTTCACCAGCGTGAGGTAGTCGATGAAGCCGCCGAAGAAGGCGGCGCCGTTGGCCCCGTAGGGCCCCACGCGATAGCCGGTGATGCCGATGAACTGGCTGTTCTGCTGTGCCGCAACAGGCGCAGCGGCCCACAGGCCGGCGGCTGCGGCGGCCACCAGCACCGCCTGCTTCCAGGAATTCATCATGGTCTTGACTCCTCCGGTTGGTCCCACCGGCGCGGCCGCCGGCATCGGTCCTTCACGTCCGGCCCTGCCGGACGGTTGACTGCCCTTAATACGGAAACGGCCACAGCCTGAGCTTTTCCTTCGCGATCTGCCACAGCCGCGCCAGCCCGTGCGGCTCCACGATCAGGAAGAAGATGATGAGCCCGCCGAATACCACCAGCTGCATCATGGAGGGCGTGCCCGGCGAGAGGTTCAGGCCCAGCAGGTCGGCCCCGCCGTGCAGCAGCACCTCCAGCAGGATGGGCAGCAGGGTGATGAAGGCCGCGCCCAGGAACGATCCCAGGATGCTGCCCACGCCCCCGATGATGATCATGAACAGGATGCGGAAGGACAGGTCCAGGTTGAAGGCGTCGGGCTCCACGCTGCCCAGGTAGGCGAAGGCGTACAGCGCCCCGGCCACGCCGCAATAGAACGAGCTCACGGCGAAGGCGATCAGCTTGGTGCGCATGATGCGGATGCCGATCACCTCGGCGGCCACGTCCATGTCGCGCACCGCCATCCAGGCGCGGCCGATGCGGCTTCGCACAAGGTTCTTGGCCGCCAGGGCCAGCAGCGCCACGATCCCCAGCACCAGCAGGTAGCGGCGCAGCGGGGAGTCGAATACGAGGCCCAGGATCTCGATCTTCTGGGCCGTGATCACCCCGGAGGCGCTGTAGTTGGAGAACCAGCCCACCTTCACCAGCAGCCAGGGCACGAAAAACTGCGCCGCCAGGGTGGCCACGGCCAGGTAGAAACCCTTGATGCGAAGGCTGGGCAGGCCGAAGGCCACGCCCACCAGCGCCGCGCTCGCACCGCCCAGCAGGAAGCTCACCAGGATGGGGATGCCCGGCACGCGCAGCTGGAAGTTGTAGGCCGCGAAGGCGCCCACCGCCATGAATGCCGCCGTGCCCAGCGACAGCTGGCCCGCGTAGCCCGTGAGGATGTTCAGGCCCAGCGCCGCCAGCGCGAACACCAGGAAGGGGATGAGGATGGCCGTGAGCCAGTAGTCGCTGGCGAACAGCGGCACGCCCAGCACTGCCACCGCCAGCAGCACGGCAAAGGCAATGCGGTCCTGGCGGATCGGGAAGATCTGCTGGTCGGCTTCGTAGCTGGTGCGGAACTGGCCCGCCTCGCGGTAGAGCATGGTCAGACCCGGTCGATGTGCTTCTCGCCGAACAGCCCCTCGGGCCGCACCAGCAGGAACAGCAGCGCCATGATGTAGGCGAACCAGCCCTCGATGCCGCCGCCCAGGTAGGGGCCGAGGTAGACCTCGGCGAGCTTTTCGGAGGCGCCGATGATCAGCCCGCCCACGATGGCGCCGAGGATGGACTCGAAGCCGCCGAGGATCAGCACCGGCAGGGCCTTGAGCGCCACGAAGGTGAGCGCGAACTGCACGCCGTTGCGCGCGCCCCACAGCAGGCCGGCCACCAGCGCCACGAAGCCCGCCACCGACCACACGATGGCCCAGATCTGCTTGAGCGGGATGCCCACCGCCATGGCGGCCTGGTGGTCGTCGGCCACGGCCCGCAGCGCCCGGCCAATGCGCGTCCTGTTGAAGAACACCGCCAGCACCGCCACCAGCACGCCGGCCACCAGCGCGGCCACCACGTCGAAGCTCGACACCAGGATGTTGAAGCGCGCCATCAGCGCCTCGATGGGTTCGTCCTGAATGCCCAGGTCGAGGCGCCGCACCTCGGTGCCCCAGATGAGCTGGGCGAGCCCCTCGATGAAGAAGGTCAGGCCGATGGTGGCCATGAACAGGGTGATCTGCGGCTGGTTGACCAGCGGGCGCAGCACGATGCGCTCGGTGAGCACGCCCAGTACCACCATGGCTGCCAGGGCCAGGGCCAGCGTCACGCCGAAGGGCAGGCCGAATCTCTCCTGCAGGCCCACGAAGGTGAGGGCGGCGAAGAACACCATGGCGCCCTGGGCGAAGTTGAACACGCCCGAGGCCTTGTAGATGAGCACGAAGCCCAGCGCCACCAGCGAGTACATCACGCCCGCCAGCAGGCCCCCGATGAGCACCTCCAGGAAGAACTGCATCAGTGCGCCACTCCCAGGTAGGCGTCGATCACCGCCTTGTTGGCGCGCACCTCGTCGGGCGTGCCGTCGCCGATCTTCTTGCCGTAGTCGAGCACCACCACGCGATCCGAGATGTCCATCACCACGCCCATGTCGTGCTCGATCAGCACGATGGTGGTGCCGAACTCATCGTTCACGTCGAGGATGAAGCGGCACATGTCCTGCTTTTCCTCGATGTTCATGCCGGCCATGGGTTCGTCGAGGAGCAGCAGCCGGGGCTCGGCGGCCAGCGCCCGGCCCAGCTCCACGCGCTTCTGGACGCCGTAGGGCAGCCGCCCCACGGGGGTCTTGCGCACCGACTCGATCTGCAGGAAGTCGATGATGTGCTCCACGTGGCGGCGATGCTCCAGTTCCTCGCGCCGGTTCGGGCCCACATAGATGGCCTGCAGGAACAGGCTGGTGCGCATCTTGAGCATGCGCCCGGTCATGATGTTGTCGAGCACGCTCATGCCCTTGAACAGGGCGATGTTCTGGAAGGTGCGCGCGATGCCCATGGAGGCCGCCTTGTGCGGGTCCATGCGCTGGAACTCCAGGCCGTCGAAGCGGATGCGGCCCTGCTGGGGCGTGTACACGCCGTTGATGCAGTTCAGCATGGAGCTCTTGCCGGCGCCATTGGGGCCGATGATGGCGCGGATCTCGTGCTCGTGCACGTCGAAGGAGATGTCGGTGAGCGCCTTCACGCCGCCGAAGGCGAGCGAGATGTTGTCCACCGACAGCAGGGTGCCGCCGATGCGGCGCCCCGGGTTGTGGTCGTGGCCGGCGGGTTCGGTCATGCTCAGGCCGCCTTGCGGGGGGGCGCCGCAACAGCGGCGTCGCGGATCTGCACGTCGGCGCGGATGGTGCTGGTGCGGCCATCCTCGAACTTCACCTGCGCGTCAATCTCCTGGTGGGTGCGGCCGTCGAACAGCGAATCCACCAGGACGCTGTAGCGCTCGGCGATGAAGCCGCGGCGCACCTTTCGCGTGCGGGTGAGTTCACCGTCGTCGGCGTCGAGCTCCTTGGGCAGCACCAGGAAGCGGCGGACCTGCGAGCCCGACAGATGCGGATCGGCGGCCAGGTCGGCATTGACCTTCTCCACGCACTCCTGGATGAGCGCGTACACCTCGGGCTTCTGGGACAGATCCACGTAGCCGGTGTAGGCCATGCCGCGTTTCTCGGCCCAGTTGCCCACCGACACCAGGTCGATGTTGATGAACACGCACACCTGGTCGCGCCCCTGGCCGAAGGCCACCGCCTCCTTCACGTGGGGAAAGAACTTGAGCTTGTT
Organism: Burkholderiales bacterium; assembly: GCA_044339985.1. Classification (GTDB taxonomy): domain Bacteria; phylum Pseudomonadota; class Gammaproteobacteria; order Burkholderiales. The sequence continues at coordinate 6,864 of JBIIUM010000173.1, forward strand.
CTCGATGTACTGGGGCGCGAACA
>JBIIUM010000040.1:0-21908 GCA_044339985.1 Burkholderiales bacterium
CCGTGCCCAATTGGCATCTGGTGCTGCGCGATACCGCTGCCGAGGACGCGGAGATCCGCGCGCTCGTGGATTTCGTGATCGCGCCCTCCAGCGTATCCCTGAGCCGCCCGCAGGCGGATGCCGAGGCTGCAGGATCCCGCAGCGCCGTGGATGCGGGGTGGGGGTTGTTTGAGCCGGAAGCGGCGCCTGTGGGCGCCGCGCCGGTGGAGGCGGCTGCCGGCACGCCAGAAGACGACGTCACGGCGGGCTTCGGATTTTTCGGCGACGCGCCGGGAGCGCCGCCACCCGCCCCGGGGCAGCAGGTGGTCGATGCGGCCCCTGCGGAGGTGGAGCGTGCCCCAGGACGGCGCGCCACGGACAAGCTTGACTTCGTGTCGGGCCCGGCGGGACGGCGCGAGCACGATCGGGTGCTGGTGGCCTCGGGTGGTGGCGATGCGTCATCCATCCGCGTGAGCGTGGAGAAAGTGGATCAGCTCATCAATCTGGTGGGCGAACTGGTCATCACCCAGTCGATCCTGGCCCAGGCTGCCGCGGAACCGGATCTGGCCCGCCAGGAAGCGCTGCGGGCCGGTATCGATCAGCTGGCGCGCAATAGCCGCGATTTGCAGGAAGCGGTCATGTCCATTCGCATGCTGCCCATTGCCTTCGTGTTCAGCCGCTTCCCCCGCGTGGTGCGCGACCTGGCTGGCAAGCTGGGCAAGGCGGTGGAATTGGTTACCGTGGGCGAGCAGACCGAGCTTGACAAGGGCGTGATCGAGAAGCTGGCGGATCCCCTCACCCATTTGGTGAGAAACAGTCTCGACCATGGGCTGGAGACCTCCGAGCAACGGATCGCTGCAGGCAAGCCGCCCACGGGCACGGTGACTCTGCGCGCCGGCCATCAGGGCGGCAGCATCGTGATCGAAGTGATTGACGACGGGCGCGGCCTGGATCGTGCCCGGATCCTCGCGAAAGCACGCGAGCGCGGCATGCGGGTCGACGACGCCATGTCCGATGCCGAGGTGTTTGCGCTGGTGTTCGAGCCGGGCTTCTCCACGGCCGCCGAGATAACGGACGTTTCCGGGCGCGGCGTGGGCATGGACGTGGTGCGCCGGAACATCCAGTCCATGGGCGGCAGGGTGGAGATTGCCAGCCGTCCGGGCCAGGGTTCGTCCATCACGATCCGGCTGCCGCTCACGCTGGCGATCCTGGACGGCATTTCCGTGTCGGTGGGGGAGGAGCTGTTCATCGTTCCCCTCACCGCCATCGTGGAATCGCTGCAGCCCTCTGCCACCGATATACGCTCGGTGGCCGGACAGGGCGAGGTGATGCAGGTGCGCGGTGAGTACCTGCCTGTGGTGCGATTGCACCAGGTCATGGGTCTCACGCCGCGCGAGTACGAATACCACCGGGGGATCATGGTGATCACGGAGGCCCACGGCGGGCGCATCGCCCTGTTCGTGGACGCGCTGGTGGGCCAGCACCAGGTGGTGATCAAGAGTCTGGAGAGCAACTACCGCAAGGTCCGCGGCATATCCGCCGCAACCATCATGGGCGACGGCAAGGTAGCCATGATTTTGGATGCGGGCGAATTGGTCCGAATGGGAACCAGTGCGCCCGCGCTGGCCAGGGCCGCCTGACCCAGGCACCTGGCCTTAGTCCGTTCAACGAGAGGGAGATGCAGAGATGACTACCCGAAATGGCAGTTCCGGCCGCGGTTTCCGGCTGATGCACAAATTCGCGCTGATTGGCGTGTTCGTCCTCGGGCCGCTGGTGGGGGCCACGTACATGCTGTCATCGAGCCTGGAGGAGGGCATCGCTTTCGCCGAGCAGGAGTTGGTGGGCTCCCGCTACCAGGCCAAGGTTCGCGCGGTGATTGAACCGCTGCAGACACATCGAGGGGCCGCCGTGGCGATCCGGCGCGGCGAGCAGGGTTTCGAGGCGGCCCGTGACACGGCCCGCGGCGCCCTCGATCAGGCCATGGCAGCGCTGGCTGCCGAGGACGCCGCGCTGGGAGCGCGGCTCGACACGGGTGATCGCGTATCCAAGCTGGCGGGACGCATCTCGGAACTCAAGGCGCTGCCGGCCACGGGGTCGCCCGAGGAAGCCTTCCGCCTGCACTCCGATGTGGTGGCACAGACGCTTGCTCTGATGGACCACGTCAGCAACACGTCGCTGCTGGCGCTCGACCCGGACGCCGACAGCTATCACACCATCAATCTGTACACGGTCAGCCTGCCGCGACTGGCGGAGAAGACGGCGCAGATGCGCGCCGCCGCAGTGTCCGCGGCCTTGAAGGGGCGGCTCGACACCCAGGAGCGCTACGACCTGGGTCAGGCCGCCGGGTCGGCCCATGGCCTGCGCGACGCGGCCGAGAGCTCGCTCACCCAGGCCACCCTCGCCAACAACGCCCTGCACGACTCCCTGGACGGTGCCGCCAATGGCCTGCGTACCAACATGGATGCCTTCGCCCGCATGGTGGAGGAGGATATCGTCAAGGCCGGACGGATCACTGTGAAGCCGGCAACGGTCTTCGACACCGGTTCGGCCACGGTAAAGGCAAGCTGGAAACTGTTCGATGCCGCTCTCCCCGCCGCCGACGGGTTGCTGGAGGCGCGGGTGGCGCGTCTGAGCAGCAGGAAGTGGACCATCCTGTCCACCGTGGCCATCGCCGCGCTGCTGGGCATTGCCCTTACCGCATTCATGTTGGCCCGGGGCGTGTTGCGGCCTCTGCGCCAGAGCATGACCTTCGCCGGCGCCATTGCCGACGGCAAGCTTGACAACGAGGTGGCGGTTCGCGGCAGCGACGAGCTGTCTGAATTGCTGCACGCCCTGGTGCGCATGCAGACGGATCTGCGCACCCGCATCGAAGCTGAACGCATTGCAGCCACCGAGAACGCCCGCATTGCCATCGCCCTGGAAAACGCTTCCACCAACGTGATGATCGTGGACGGCGAGGGTGTCATTCGCTACGTGAACGCGGCCCTTACGGCGATGATGACGGCCAACGAGGCCGAGATCCGCCGCGACGTGCCGGGCTTCCGCGTGGAAGGGCTGGTGGGCCGCGCCTTCGAGGAATGCTGCAATGTGGCGCAGCACGGCAACCCGCTCGCCAATCTGAAGGGAACCCAGCGCTCCAGCCTGCGGGTGGGCGCCTGTCATTTCGACTTGGTGGCGAGCCCGGTGCTGGATGGCGGCGGCGCGCGCATCGGTTCGGTGGTGGAGTGGAACGACCGCACCCGCGAAGTGCAGGCCGAGACGGAAATCGCCACCACCGTGGCAGCCGTGGCCGATGGCGACTTCAGTACCCGCATCGAACTGGAAGGCAAGCAGGGCTTCTTCCGGCAGGTGGCAGAGGGCATGAACCGCGTTGCTGACGCCACCGAGCAGGGTCTTACCGAGGTGAACCGGGTGATGTCGGCCCTGGCCCAGGGCGACCTGACCCAGCGGGTCAACGGGGACTTCCGCGGCGCCTTCGCCGCGCTGCAGAACGACTCCAACGCCTCGACAGAACGCTTGCACGAGCTGCTGAACCAGATTCGCCAATCGGCCGATGCCATCACCACGGCGTCGAAGGAGATCGCCGCGGGCAACTCGGATCTGTCGCAGCGCACCGAGGAGCAGGCCTCCAGCCTTGAGGAAACCGCCAGCTCCATGGAAGAGCTCACCTCCACGGTGAAGCAGAACGCTGAGAACGCCAAGCAGGCCAACCAGCTTGCCATCGGCGCCTCGGATGTGGCGGTGAGGGGGGGCGACGTGGTGGCCGAGGTGGTCACCACGATGCAGGGCATCAACGAGAGCGCCCGCAAGATCGTGGACATCATCTCGGTGATCGACGGCATCGCCTTCCAGACCAACATCCTGGCCCTCAACGCCGCGGTGGAGGCGGCGCGGGCGGGTGAACAGGGACGGGGCTTTGCCGTGGTGGCCACGGAGGTCCGAAATCTGGCCCAGCGCTCTGCTGCTGCTGCTAAGGAAATCAAGACATTGATTTCCGATTCGGTCAGCAAGGTTGAGTCTGGCAGCCGCCTCGTGGACCAGGCAGGGCAGACCATGCAGGAGATCGTGGGGTCGGTGAAGCGCGTGACCGACATCATGAGCGAGATCACTGCGGCGTCGGTGGAGCAAAGCGCGGGTATCGAGCAGGTCAACCAGGCCGTCACGCAGATGGACGAGGTGACGCAGCAGAACGCGGCTCTGGTGGAGCAGGCTGCCGCGGCGGCCGAGAGCCTCGAGGAACAGGCGCAGTCTCTGGCCCAGGCGTGCTCGGTGTTCCATCTTTCCGGTGGGGAAACGGTCAAGAGCGAGCCTGTGAAGGCGGCCGTAGCCGAGTTTGCTGAGCGGCGCGGCGCGAATCGCGCCCGCAACGTGGAGCGTCTGCCGGCCAAGCGCGCGGCAGCCAAGGTCTCCGCGGGCGGGGCTCCCGATCGCGAGCCAGTGGCCCCCACGGGCACGGGTGATGACTGGGCAAGCTTCTGAAAAACCGCGTTCCAGGGGCGCCCGTCCGGGCGCTCCGCCGCCAGCTAGGCGGAAGGTCTAGTCACACTTCAAGGAGCAGCAATCATGAACGCGCAGAACGGTCTGGACAGATCCGCTCCTGGTGCGCAGTTGCAGGCGATGGAGGGCAGGGAGTTCCTGACCTTTCGCCTTGGCGCCGAGGAGTACGGCATCGAGATTCTCAAGGTGCAGGAGATCCGCGGCTACGATGCCGTGACACGGCTTGCCAACGCGCCTGAATTCATCAAGGGCGTGATCAACCTTCGAGGGGTGATCGTGCCGATCGTCGATTTGCGCATCAAGTTCGGCGTGGCCGAGCCGGTCTATGACCAGTTCACGGTGGTGATCGTGCTCAACGTGGGTGGCCGTGTGGTGGGTGCCGTGGTGGACAGCGTGTCGGACGTTCTCACCCTGGAACCCGACCAGATGCGGGCGGCGCCGCAGTTTTCATCGAGCTTCGACACGAGCCACCTGACGGGGCTCGCGTCGCTGGACGAGCGCATGCTCATCCTGGTGGATATCGAGCGCTTGATGTTGTCGGCCGACATGGCGCTCATCGACGGACCGGTGCACTGAAGTGGCCAGAGCAAGGGGGGAATCGGCCCCCGCGCCCTCCGTGGCTGGTGCGGACGAGGGCCGGCGCGAGTTCCAGTACACGGCGGCCGACTTCGAGCGGGTGCGTTCCCTCATTCATCGGCGTGCTGGAATCTCCCTGTCCGTGCAGAAGGCCGACATGGTCTACAGTCGGCTCGCGCGCCGGCTGCGCTCTCTCGGGTTACGGCGCTTTAGCGACTATCTCGACGCGCTCGAGGCAGATTCCGGCCCTGAGTGGGAGGCGTTCACGAATTCGCTGACCACCAACCTGACGGCCTTCTTTCGAGAAGCGCATCACTTCCCGGTGCTGTCGGAGCACCTGCTCGCGCGCCGCGATTCGGGGCGTCTAATGCTCTGGTGCTGTGCCGCTTCCACGGGTGAGGAACCTTATTCCCTCGCCATGACGGCGGTGGAGGCGTTTGGTGGTTTCGATGCGCCGGTATCCATTCTGGCCACAGATGTGGACACCCAGGTGCTGCGCAAGGCCGAGGCGGGGGTGTATACGGCGGAGCGGTTGGAGCGGATGCCCGAGCATCGAAAGCAGCGGTTTTTCCTCCGCGGCACGGGCGCCAAGACCGGGATGGTCCGGGTACGCCCGGAACTGCAGCGCATGGTCACCTTCCGGGCGCTCAACCTGCTCGATTCGAGTTGGCCGTTGCGCGGACCCTTCGAGGCGATCTTCTGCCGCAACGTGATGATCTACTTCGACAAGGCAACCCAGGCGGGGATTCTGCGACGGTTTGCGCCGCTGCTCAGGCCCGACGGACTCCTGTTCGTGGGGCACTCGGAAAGCCTGTTTCACGTGGCGGACGCATTCAAGCTGCGGGGCAAGACCGTGTACGAGCGCTGCCTGGGGAGGGGTCGGGATGCCGCGTGAGACGAAGGCGTTCGATCCGCATCTCGCGACGGCGCTGTATACCGAGCGCACGTTTGGCTGCGATGCGGTGAAGGTGCTGCCCGGCGAGTATTACGTGAGCGACCGGGACATGGCGCTGGTGACCACGCTGGGCTCGTGCGTGTCGGCCTGCATTCGAGACGTGCGCACGGGGTTGGGCGGCATGAATCATTTCATGCTGCCGGACACCGCCGAGGGGTCCGACCCGGCGGCGGCGTCGGCGCGCTACGGTACCTTCGCCATGGAGTTGCTCATCAACGAACTTCTCAAGCGCGGCGCGCGGCGTGAGTCGCTGGAAGCCAAGGTTTTCGGCGGCGGCAATGTCCTTGCCGGAATGACGCGGGTGAACGTGGGGGAACGCAACGCCCGGTTCGTGCTGCAGTTCCTGCAGGTGGAGCGCATCCGGGTGGCGGCGCGTGACCTGCTTGATGAGTTTCCGCGAAAGGTCTACTTCTTTCCTGCAAAAGGACGAGTCCTGGTGAAGAAGCTGCGCACAACCCAGTACCACGTGTTGATCGACCGCGAAAACAGCTACCTGCGGGAACTGGCGCGGGGCGGACCGGCCGGTGATGTGGAGTTGTTCTCATGAACGCGCCGGTCGCAGCAGCGCGGCAGGTCCGCGTTTTGGTGGTGGACGACTCGGCGCTGGTGCGACGGGTGTTGCGGGAGCTGATCGAGCATGAGCCTGACATGAAAGTGGTGGGTGCGGCGCCGGATCCCCTGGTGGCGCGGGAGATGATTCGCGCCTTGTCGCCGGATGTGATCACGCTGGACGTGGAAATGCCGCGCATGGACGGGCTGGAGTTTCTCGAACGCCTGATGCGCTTGAGGCCCATGCCGGTGATCATGGTTTCTTCCATCACGGAGCGGGGTTCTGAGGCGGCGTTGCGGGCACTTGAGCTGGGCGCGGTGGATTTTGTTGCCAAGCCCAAGCTCGACATCGCCGGCGGGTTGCGCGAGTACGGCCAGGAGATCACGGAGAAGATTCGTGCGGCATCCACGGCGCGGGTGCGCCGGGCACCTCCCCGGCTGGATGTGGGTCCGGCCTTGAGCGTGGATGTGGTGCTTGCGGCACAGCCACGCAAGGTGCTGGGCACCGAGAAGGTGTTGGCGGTGGGCGCAAGCACCGGGGGCACCGAGGCCATCCGGGAGGTCTTGGCGGCACTGCCGCCAGACTGTCCAGGGGTGGTGGTTACACAGCACATGCCGGAGGCTTTCACCCGTTCTTTCGCCGCGCGCCTGGATTCCCTGTGCCGCATTCGGGTGAAGGAAGCCGAGGGCGGTGAGCGGGTGTTGCCGGGTCATGCCTATGTGGCTCCGGGCAACGCCCACCTGCTGTTGGAGCGAAGCGGCGCCAATTACGTGGTCAGGCTTTCCGACGGCCCGCCGGTGAATCGTCACCGGCCCTCCGTGGACGTGCTGTTCCGGTCGGTGGCCAATGCCGCCGGGCGCAATGCCATCGGCGTTCTTCTGACCGGCATGGGGAAGGACGGCGCCGCGGGAATGTTGGAATTGAAGCAGGCGGGCGCCTGGACCATCGCCCAGGACGAGGCGAGCTGCGTGGTCTATGGCATGCCGCGCGAGGCGGTGGCCCTGGGGGCGGTGGAGGAGTCGGTTCCCCTGGATTCCATCGCCAGACGAGTGCTGGACAAGGTCGGGCGGGACCGCGCCGTGCGGGTATGAGGCCGGCCATTGCCAGGGCTGTTCCGAGGGAATTCGAACTCACGTTTCTCAGAAAAGGATGTCTTCATGAATACTCAAGTCGCCCATACCAACGGCAAGTCCGTCATTCGCCTCGTAGGCCGATTCGACTTCAATGCCCATCGCACCTTTCGCGATGCCTACGAGCCGCAGCTACGCGACGCGCAGGTGCGAGAGTTGGAGGTTGACTTGGGCCAGGTGGATTACCTGGATAGCTCCGCCCTTGGCATGTTGCTGATCCTGAAAGAAAAAGCAGCTGCCAGCGCCAAGGCGGTGGCGCTTGCCAATTGCCGTGGGATGGTGCGGCAGGTGTTGGACATCGCCAACTTCGGCAAGCTTTTCCGCATGGACTGACGGGCGGGCGCTCGTGGCAGGCGCAGTGGAACCGTGACGAAGGCCGGGTTGGAGGCCGCGGCCTTTTCGGCTATATTCGCGGCTCTTTTTTCAGGCGCGTAGCTCAGCTGGTTAGAGCACCACCTTGACATGGTGGGGGTCGTTGGTTCGAGTCCAATCGCGCCTACCAACAAACCCGAGATCAGTCCGAAGCCCTCGTTGAGGCGCCGCAGGACGCTGGCCGTGGCCGCGTCCGGGGCCCCGCGACAAAGCCATGCTCAAGGTTCGATTGCCCGATGGGGCGACGCGCGAGTTTCCTGGTTCCGTGACCGTTGCGGCACTCGCCGCGTCCATTGGTCCGGGTCTTGCCAAGGCTGCCCTGGCCGGGCGGGTGAACGGTCGTCTCGTGGACCTCTCCCACTTGATCGACGCCGACGCCGAAGTGGCCATCGTCACGGCTCGCGACGCCCAGGGCGTGGAGGTGCTGCGGCATTCCACGGCGCACCTGCTTGCGCATGCCGTGAAACAGCTGTACCCCGAGGCACAGGTCACCATCGGCCCCGTGATCGACAACGGTTTCTACTACGATTTCTCCTATCAGCGCCCGTTCACCCCGGACGACCTGGCAGCCATCGAGGATCGGATGGCGCAGCTCGCGCAGCAGGATTTCCCTGTGCAACGCGAGCAATGGTCGCGCAATGACGCGGTGCGTTTCTTCCGAGAGCGGGGGGAACACTACAAGGCTGAGATCATCGATTCCATCCCCGAGGCGGAAACCATTTCACTGTACCGCCAGGACGACTTCATCGATCTCTGTCGTGGGCCTCACGTGCCCTCCACGGGCCGCCTGCGGGTCTTCAAGCTCATGAAGGTGGCCGGAGCTTACTGGCGAGGGGACGCCCGAAACGAGATGCTCCAGCGTATCTACGGAACCGCCTGGGGCGATCGCAAGGAGCTGGATGCCTATCTGCACATGCTGGAAGAGGCCGACAAGCGCGACCATCGCAAGATCGGCAGGCAACTGGATCTTTTCCACGTGCAGGATGAGGCGCCCGGAATGGTGTTCTGGCACCCCCACGGCTGGACGCTCTGGCAACAGATCGAGCAGTACATGCGTCGCGTGCTGTCGGCCGCAGGCTATCAGGAAGTCCGCACGCCCATGGTGATGGATCGGGTGCTTTGGGAGAAGTCCGGGCACTGGGAAAACTACCGCGAGCACATGTTCACCACGGCCTCTGAAAGCCGCGACTATGCGGTGAAGCCGATGAACTGCCCCGGGCATGTCCAGATTTTCAATCAGGGCCTCCGCAGCTACCGGGACTTGCCCTTGCGGCTCGCGGAGTTTGGTTCCTGCCACCGCAACGAGCCCTCGGGCGCGTTGCACGGCATCATGCGGGTTCGGGCCTTCACCCAGGATGACGCGCACATCTTCTGCCGCGAAGACCAGGTGCAGCAGGAGGCAGCGGACTTCATCGATCTCCTGCAGCGTGTGTACGCCGATTTCGGTTTTCAGGAGATCCTGGTGAAGCTTTCCACCCGGCCGGCCAAACGCATTGGCGAGGATGCCATCTGGGACCGGGCTGAAGCGGCCCTGCGCGCAGCGCTCGACGGGAAGGCCCTGGCCTGGGACCTCAATCCGGGAGAGGGTGCCTTTTACGGCCCGAAGATCGAGTTCTCCCTCAAGGATTCCATCGGCAGGGTATGGCAATGCGGCACCCTGCAACTCGATTTTGCACTGCCCGGGCGCTTGGGCGCCGAGTTCATCGACGAGGACAACACCCGCAAGGTGCCGGTCATGTTGCATCGGGCCATTCTGGGGTCGCTGGAACGCTTTATCGGCATCCTCATCGAGAACCATGCAGGCGCGATGCCGCTGTGGCTTTCGCCGGTTCAGGTGGTGGTCATGAACATCTCGGAGGCCCAGTCGGCCTATGCCAACCGCGTGGCCGCTACCCTCAAAGGGGCTGGGTTGCGCGTAAGGTGCGACTTGAGGAACGAGAAAATTAACTATAAGATTCGGGAACATAGTCTGCAGAAGCTGCCCTATCAGGTCATCGTCGGTGACAAGGAAGTGGCGGCAAACCAAGTGGCCGTGCGTGTGCGTGGGGGGCGAGACCTCGGGGCGATGAGCATCGAAGATCTTCTCGACACACTCCGCAAGGAGCTCCCGCAGTCGACGAGCGCGGCCTGATTTCTGATTTTCCTAGGAGTTAACCCGATCGTTCAGGAACGTGAGTTGCGGATCAACGGCGAGATTTCTTCGCCGGAGGTTCGTCTGATCGGCGCCAACGGCGAGCCGATCGGAGTGGTGAGTCTCGGCGAGGCCAATCGGCTTGCCGAAGAGGCGGAGCTGGATCTGGTGGAGATAGCCCCCACAGCCCAGCCGCCGGTGGTTCGGATCATGGATTTCGGCAAGTTCAAGTATTCCGAAGCCAAACGCCGGCATGAAGCCAAGCTCAAGCAAAAACAGATTCAGGTCAAGGAGATCAAGTTTCGGCCTGGCACCGATGAGGGTGATTACCAGATCAAGCTGCGCAATTTGGTCCGGTTCCTTCAGGAAGGGGACAAGACCAAGGTGACATTGCGGTTCCGCGGTCGGGAAATGGCTCACCAGGAGTTTGGAGTGCGGCTGCTGGAAAGGGTCAAGGGAGATCTTGATCCTTTCGGAGTGGTTGAGCAGTTTCCGAAACTGGAGGGGCGGCAGATGGTGATGGTGCTGGCCCCGAAGCGGAAAGCTTAGGTTTTCGCAGTTCCAGGCGCGGCTACCCCCGTGCCTGTCATAAGTGATGTCCGGGCCGCCAAGCGCGGTCTCCGTCTGACCGACGCCCGGCGTCATGTTCCAAGAAAGGAGTCGGCCCATGCCGAAGATGAAGACGAAAAGCGGGGCGGCAAAACGCTTCCGCGCCCAGGGCAGCGGTGGCATCAAGCGCACCAAGGCATTCCTGCGCCACATCCTGACCAAGAAGACCACCAAGCGCAAACGCGGCATGCGTGGCATGGTCCAGGTGCACGACACGAACGAGAAGTCCGTGCGTGCCATGATGCCTTACGCCTGACGGGAGAGTCGCAATGCCAAGAGTCAAGCGGGGAGTCACGGCGCACGCGCGCCACAAGAAGGTTCTTGATCAGGCCAAGGGATTCCGCGGCCGCCGCAAGAACGTTTACCGCATCGCCAAGCAGGCGGTGATGCGAGCCGGTCAGTATGCCTACCGGGATCGCCGCAACCGCAAGCGCGATTTTCGCGCTCTGTGGATCGCGCGCATCAACGCCGCGGCACGCGAACTCGGCCTTACCTACAGCACCTTCATGAACGGCCTCAAGAAGGCTTCCATCGAGGTGGACCGCAAGGTGCTGGCCGATCTGGCCGTATTCGAACGGCCGGCCTTCGAACAACTCGCGCAGCAGGCCCGGACGGCCCTGGGCCGTTAGCGGCGTGCGGTGCCACACGAAAAAAGGGGGCCTCGCGCCTCCTTTTTTGTTGAATCATTTTATTGGTGGATAGATGAGCCCTGATCTGGAAGCGATCGTCGCCGAGGCGCGAAGCGCATTCGCGGCGGTCAGCGACCCGGCGGCGCTGGAACAGGTCAAGGCGCGCTTTCTCGGCAAATCGGGCGTCATTCCCGACCTGCTCAAGGGACTGGGCAGGCTCGCGCCCGAGGATCGTCGCGAGTCGGGCGCGCGCATCAATGCGGCGAAGTCCGAGGTCGAATTGCTGCTGACCGCGCGGCGCGAAGCCATCGCGGAAGAGACCATGCAGTCGCGGCTTCGTGAGGAGTCGCTGGATATGACATTGCCCGGGCGAGGCCGGGGGCGCGGCAGCGTGCATCCCGTTATGCTCACATGGCGGCGCGTTGAATCGATCTTCCGTTCCGTGGGCTTCGATGTGGCCGACGGACCCGAGATCGAGACCGACTGGCACAACTTCACGGCTCTCAACAACCCCCTCGACCATCCCGCCAGGTCCATGCAGGACACGTTCTATGTGGATGGCGAGGACGACCAGGGATTGCCGCTGCTGCTTCGCACGCACACGAGTCCCATGCAGGTGCGCTATGCCCGCGGCCACACGCCACCGATCAAGGTGATCGCGCCGGGTCGCACTTACCGGGTGGACAGCGACGCGACGCACTCGCCCATGTTCCATCAGGTGGAGGGGCTGTGGATCGGTGAGAACGTCAGCTTCGCGGATCTCAAAGGGGTGTATACCGACTTTCTGCACCGCTTCTTCGAGACCGACCGGCTCGAGGTGCGATTCCGGCCTTCCTATTTTCCCTTCACCGAGCCCTCTGCGGAAATCGACATGAAGTTCTCCAGTGGCCCGCTGGCGGGCCGTTGGCTGGAGATCTCCGGCTCGGGTCAGGTGCATCCCGCGGTAGTGCGCAACTTCGGCCTCGATCCGGAGCGCCACATCGGGTTTGCCTTCGGGTCGGGGCTGGAGCGACTCACCATGCTGCGCTATGGCGTCCAGGATCTGCGCATGTTCTTCGAGGGCGATCTGCGCTTCCTGCGCCAGTTCGCCTGAAGGAGAGGACCATGCAATTCGGAGAACGCTGGCTTCGCTCACTGGTGGATACGGACCTGCCGCTGGAGGAACTGGCGCACCGCCTCACCATGGCGGGTCTGGAGGTTGAGGAAATCCTGCCTGTGGCCCCGCCACTCGATGGCGTGGTGGTGGGCCGGGTGCTGGCGGTGGCGCCCCACCCGCAGGCCGATCGCCTTAAGGTGTGCAGCGTGGATGCTGGTCAGGGCGCGCCGCTTAGCATCGTGTGCGGTGCGCCAAACGTGAGCGTCGGCATGATGGCGCCCGTGGCGTTGGTGGGCGCGCGCCTGCCGCCAGGCGACAACGGCGCGCCGCTGCTCATCGCCCAGGCGCTGGTGCGCGGGGTGGCCAGCCAGGGCATGCTGTGCTCGGCGCGCGAACTGGGGCTGTCCGCTGACCATGGGGGGCTGCTGGTGCTCGACGCGGCATTGCCTGTTGGCGTTCCCCTCATCGAGGCCCTTGGGCTTGACGACCGCGTGGTGGTGCTCAAGCTCACCCCCAACCGGGCCGATTGTCTCTGCATGGTGGGCGTGGCGCGGGAGGCGGCCGCCATTTGCGGTGTATCGCCGCGGTTGCCGGTGGTGGCCCCGGTTCCCGCCGCTTTGGAGGACACCCACCCGGTACGCATTTCAGCACCCGAGGGCTGTGGCCGGTTCACCGGCCGCGTGATCCGCGGCGTCAATCCGGATGCACCCACGCCAGCGTGGATGCGCGAGCGGCTCGAACGAGCGGGTCAGCGCAGTATTTCCGCGCTGGTGGACGTTACCAATTACGTCATGCTCGAACTAGGCCGTCCGCTGCATGTTTACGACCTGGACCGTTTGAGTGGCCCGATTGACGTGCGCTTCGCAACAGAGGGCGAGAGCCTCGAATTGCTCAATGACCAGATGGTGCGCTTGCAACCCGACATGCTGTTGATTGCCGACCACAGCGGCCCCATCGGCCTGGCGGGGATCATGGGCGGAAACTCCACCAAGGCCACCAGCGCCACGCGCAACGTTTTTCTGGAGGCGGCTTTTTTTCATCCTGGCGCCATCGCTGGACGGTCGCGCCGTCTGGGCCTGTCCTCAGACGCTGGTCACCGCTTCGAGCGAGGTGTGGATTTCGACAACAACGTGGCCGGCATCGAGCGCGCGACCCAACTCATCCTGGACATTTGCGGTGGCCAGGCGGGGCCGGTGGTGGACCATGTGGCCAGGCTGCCGGTTCGAGCGCCGGTGCGCATGCGCGTGGGGCGTGCCCGCCGCGTGATCGGCATCGCCATTGCCGAGGCGGAGATGGCGGGGGCTTTTCAGCGGCTCGGATTGGAGGCACGGCTGGAGCGCTCGCCTGACGGCGACGCCTTCGTGGTGACGCCACCGTCCTGGCGTTTCGACATCGCCATCGAGGAAGACTTGATCGAGGAAGTGGCCCGTAGCCACGGCTTCGACAACATTCCGGCGCTGCCGCCCGTGGCTCAGTCGGCCATGTTGCCCGAGGCCGAGGGCATGCGCAGCCTCCATGACGTGCGCGAACGGCTTGCAGCGCTCGACTATCACGAGGTCATCAACTTCAGTTTCGTGGATGCCGACTGGGAACGCGATCTTGGTGGCGAATACGTACCCATCGCTGTGCGCAACCCCATCGCTGCGCAGTTTGCCGTGATGCGCACCACGCTGTTCGGCGGGCTGCTCTCCAACATTCGCCATAACGTCAACCGCAAACTCGCCCGGGTACGCCTGTTCGAGATCGGTCGGGTGTTCCTGCGCGACGCGGATGCCGCAGCCGATGAGTGGTCGGTTGCGGGAGTGCGGCAACCCGTCCGGGTGGCCGCCGCAGCGCTGGGGGACGCGCTTCCCGAGCAATGGGGCGAGCAACCCGGACGGGCCGTGGATGTTTTCGATCTGAAGGGCGATCTGGAAGCCCTCCTGGCGCCCGCCGTAGTGGCGGTGGAGGCCCAGGCCCACGCGGCACTGCATCCCGGCCGATCGGGCCGCGTCCTTGTGGACGGTGTGCCTAGAGGATGGATCGGTGAATTGCACCCTCGCTGGCAGCGTATGTTCGAATTGCCATCGCCGGTGATGTTGTTCGAGGTGGACGCCGAGGTGTGTCAGAAAGTCCCCGCGAAGCGTCCAACGGAGCTGTCGAGATTTCCCGCGGTTCGCCGCGATCTGGCAGTTTTGGTGGATGAGTCGGTTGCTGTGGGAAGCATTTTGGCCGCTTTGCGGGGCTCGTTGCCCGACCGTGTGGAACAAGTTGAACTGTTCGATGTGTACCGCGGCAAGGGGGTGGCGGAAGGCAGAAAAAGCCTTGCTTTCCGAGTGTTGTTGCAAGATACTCAAAAGACTCTCACAGATGCTGAAGTCGACGAAACGATGGCTTTGGCCGTTTCCATACTCCAGGATCGCTTCGGCGGCCGGCTTCGGCAGTAAGTGGCTGATATGACCCTCACCAAGGCCGAACTGGCCGACCTGTTATTCGAAAAGGTCGGGCTCAACAAGCGTGAAGCGAAGGACATGGTGGAAACGTTCTTCGAAGAAGTGCGCATGGCTCTCGAGAAGGGTGACAGTGTCAAGCTCTCGGGCTTCGGCAACTTTCAATTACGCGACAAGCCTCAGCGACCCGGTCGTAATCCAAAGACCGGCGAGGAGATCCCCATCACCGCCAGACGGGTGGTTACTTTCCACGCCAGCCAGAAGCTGAAGGCCATGGTGGAGCAGCATTCCCATGGAAACGGCGGCCAGCGTCAGTAAGGCGCTCCTGCCGCCCATCCCTGCCAAACGCTATTTCACTATTGGCGAGGTGAGCGAACTGTGTGGCGTCAAGCCGCACGTGTTGCGCTACTGGGAACAGGAATTCACCCAGCTGAAGCCGGTGAAACGGCGCGGCAACCGGCGCTACTACCAGCACCATGAAGTGCTTCTGATCCGCCGAATCCGCGAGTTGCTCTACGAACAGGGCTTTACCATCAACGGAGCCCGCCACCGCCTGGACCAAGCCCATATGGAGGCCTCGCCCGACGCCCCTCCGGAGTTGCCTGCCGTGCGGAGCGAAATCGAGGCGGTCCTTGCGCTGCTGCACCTCTAAGGGTCTTGGCGCGTTGTGCGTAGTCCGATCCGGCGTCTATAATCAAAGTCCTCGGGGCGTAGCGCAGCCTGGTAGCGTACCTGCATGGGGTGCAGGTGGTCGGAGGTTCAAATCCTCTCGCCCCGACCAATCATCACCGGTGTCTCCTCCCTGGGACACCACGCATCGCGTGGCGGGCGTTTTGCCCCGCTAGCGCGCAACAATCCTAGGCTCACGGCAACGCGCCCATGCGTATCCTGCTCAGCAACGACGACGGGTATTTCGCGCCGGGGCTCGCCGCGCTTCATGCAGCCATGCTGCCCTTGGGCGAAGTCACCGTTGTGGCGCCGGAGCGCGATCGCAGCGGCGCCAGCAATTCCCTGACGCTTGACCGTCCGCTCTATGTCCGAACGTCGGCCCAGGGTTTTCGCTATGTAAACGGCACGCCGACCGATTGCGTACACCTCGCGGTAACGGGCCTCCTGGACCACTTGCCGGATATCGTGGTTTCGGGCGTCAACCATGGCGCCAACATGGGTGACGACACGATCTACTCCGGAACTGTGGCAGCGGCCATGGAGGGTTTCCTGTTGGGCATCCCAGCCATCGCGGTATCCCTCTCCGGGCGCTCCCATGGGAATTTCGCGGCCGCCGCCGCCGTCGCGGCGCGATTGGTGCAACGCTTTTCCCGGCGCGCTTTCCCCGAGCCGGCGCTGCTCAACGTAAACGTTCCGGATGTGCCTGAGGATCGATTGGGCCCCCTTGAAGTGACCCGTCTGGGAAAGCGCCACAAGGCGGAACCTGTGATTCGCTCGCAGAACCCGCGTGGGGATACGGTTTACTGGGTGGGCGCGGCTGGTGATGCCGCCGACGCCGGACCTGGCACGGACTTCCATGCGGTGGCGCAGGGGCGTGTTTCAGTTACTCCGCTGCAGGTGGATCTCACCCGCTTCGCGCAGGCCGACGCGCTGCGCGGGTGGCTCGCTGGATAGGCGTCAATCCGGAGGCTGCGCGGGTGGACTCGCGGCACGATGGCATCGGCATGACCTCGCAGCGTACCCGACTGCGCATGGTGGAGCGTCTGCGTGCCGGTGGTTTGCGTGATGAATTGGTCCTTGCAGCGCTGGCCTCGGTCCCCCGCCACCTGTTTGTGGACGAAGCGCTTGCCAGTCGCGCCTACGAGGACATCGCGCTGCCTATTGGTTTCGGGCAAACCATCTCGGCGCCGTCGACAGTGGGGCGCATGTTGGAACTGGGGCGTGCAGGCCGGTTGGTGGACCGTATCCTGGAAATCGGTACCGGCTGCGGGTATCAGGCCGCCATTTTGTCGCGTATTGCCCGCGAGGTGCATTCCGTGGAGAGGATTGCAGCCCTGATCGCGAAGGCTCGTCGCGTACTTCGTGAAGCGCGGGTGACCAACGTTCGTATCAAGCACGCGGATGGAAGCCCAGGGCTGGCCGAGATCGCTCCCTTCGACCTCATCGTCATGGCAGCAGCGGCGCCGCAGGTGCCAGCGGAGTTAGCCGATCAGCTGTCACCCGGGGGGCGTTTGGTGTTGCCCGTGGGCACACGTGAGCAGCAACTGGTCCTGGTGGAGCGCACCGGGCGGGGTTTCCAGGAACAGCGGCTGGAGGCGGTGAATTTCGTCCCGTTACTGCCGGGGTTGTCGCGTTGAGGCGGATTGCGGGCATGGTGGCGCTGCTCGGCTGCGCAGGCTGTGCGGCCATTGTGGGCGAGCCCATCGGCTCGCGGCCCCTGCCGTCGCCGTTGCCGTCGCCTCCTCCCCCCACCAGGCAGGAGGTGGCGCCGCCGTCCGCGGCTGCCACTGCACCCGTTGCACCAATGCCCAAGTCACGGCGCGCGCGACCGCAGGGCGATACCCGTCCGGAGAGCTATGTGGTGCAGCGTGGCGACACGCTCTTCGGTATCGCCCTGGATTTCGGGCTCGACTATCGCGAACTGGCAGCGTGGAACAGTATTGCGGATCCATCGCGCATTTTCGCCGGCCAGCGCCTGCGGTTGGTGGCGCCCGAGGCGCGTGAAGAGTTCCAGGCGCGCGCTGACGCAGCGGTGGCCGGCGCAGGTCAGACGCCGATGCCGGCGACGGTGCCACGCGCGCTCGACGGCCCTGCAGCATCATCGACCAGTACACCGCAAGCCGGCGCCGTCGATGGCGTACCGATGTTGGGCGAGCCCCGTGCCGTGACGCTGCCATGGAGCGAAAAGGCGTTGGCGCAACTGGGCGGCGAGGGCGGCGGCGTTGCGGGGGAGCGTGCGCCGGACGGTGTCCCCGCAGCGCGCCCTGAACCCAAGGCCTCCGCCAAGGCGGAGAGTCGAACGGAGGCAAAGACCGAATCTGGCGGTGATCGCGCCGCCATTCCGGCAACAGGGCCGCGGCCCGCGACCCTGCGCGTGGACGGCAGTGCCGCCCCGGCCGCGCCAGGCGTGCCTTCGAGCGCCAGCGAACCCGCGGCCGCCAGCGCCTCCGCTGCCGCGGAAGACTGGATTTGGCCGGCCCGCGGTGCGTTGGCCTATCGCTTTGGTGGCGCGGGGGCATTGAAAGGGCTGGGTATTGCTGGCAAGGCTGGCTCACCGGTGGTGGCGGCAGCCCCAGGCCGCGTGGTGTACAGCGGCTCCGGACTACGGGGCTACGGCAAGCTGGTGATCATCAAGCACAGCGAGGAATACCTCACGGTCTACGCGCACAATCAGGCCTTGCTGGTTAAGGAGGGCGAGCAGGTAAAGCGCGGCCAGCGCATTGCCGAAATGGGTGATAGCGACAGCGAACGGGTGGCTTTGCACTTCGAGCTGCGCCGCTTCGGCCGCCCGGTGGACCCCCTCAGCCAGTTGCCGGGCGACCGTCCGCCGTCGTGACGCGCCGTTGCCAGCGGGGCGCGGGCCGGAAGGCGCGCACCCGGCGGCGCAACTCCTCCAGGGCTTCGGGCGCCGCCTCGGGGCCATAGCGCAGTTGCACCACCAGGTGCGCCATGCGCCGCACGTCGGAGGCATGGGCCGGCAGCGCATTCGCCACCCGCTCGCCGTGGTCCATCGGACCCTCCTGGGCGCGTCGGGCAAGCCCCAGTGGAGCGAGTTTCGCTGACAACGTGTTCCAGGCCCGCGTCACTGGATCCGGCGCTGCAATGCGCAACCGCCGCAGGGTAATCAGTACCAGCACGAGAACAACCCCGCCCGTGGCCATGGCCAGGGCGGCGGCCAGTCCCTGCCATGAAGCCTTGGGCATGCCCAGGCGCTGGAACAGTTCGCGCTGGCGCTCCGGGGTGTAGCCCAGAACCCATTGGTTCCAGCCGTTGGCGATTGCATCCAGAGTGAAGCGAGCGCGTTTGAGTAGCGCATTGTCGGTACGCACGAACAGCGGCAGGCCGCTGTCGGCAGGCACGGCGGCGGCGAGGCCGCCTTCGATACGCTGAGGCGACACGGCGGCGGTAGGGTCTACGCGCACCCACCCTTCGCCCCGCAGCCACACTTCCGCCCAGGCGTGCGCTTCGGACTGGCGCACGGTGAGGAACCCTCCCACGGGATTGAGCACCCCGCCCTGATAGCCCGTCACCACCCGGGCCGGAACGCCTGCTGCACGCATCAGCACCACGAAGCTGGAGGCGAAATGCTCACAGAAGCCGCGCCGCACATCGAACAGAAATTCATCGACGCTCTCTCGTCCCAGAAGTGGCGGTGCAAGGGTGTAGAAAAAGGGTTGCTCGCCAAACAGCCTCAAGGCGCTCGCGACGCGGTCGCGGGGATCAGGGTAGTCCTGGCGCCAGCGCAACCCCAAGGCCAGGGCGCGGGGGTTGTAGTCCGACGGCAGGGCCAGGGCGCGTTGTAGATTTCGCGGTGATTCTTCCAGGCCGGCGCGATAGGTGAGCCACGAGCTTGTTTCGTAGCGCATGCGCGCCCGCACCGGCCGTAGCGCGAGCATCTGGTGATCGGCCGTGAGCACGCTGCCGTCCAGGCGCTGGGCCGGCATCTCCAGGGCGAACAGCCAGCGCGCGTTGTGAGGTTCGAGAGTCACGATGTAGCGCAGCGGGTCCGAGACGTTGGCCAGAACTGGCGTGGGAGTAGTGAGCGCCTCGCCGGTCCGCCAGGCCCGTCCGTCGAAATCCCACATCACCGGACCACGCCAGTACAGCCGCTTCGCTTCTGGCGCAGGAGAGAGGAAATCGACCCGAAAAGCCACCGCGTCCGACAGGCTGAGACTGGCCACGCTGCCGGGGGCCATGGTGTCGGACAGCCCTGTCTGGGCGGCGCTCTGCGAGAGGGGCAAGCCCCACAAGGGGCCCTGTACTCGGGGAAACAGGAGAAACAACACCAGCATGAGCGGTGCAGCCTGGGCGATCATCAGCCCCGCCGTGCGTATCACCTCTGGCACGGCGGCGCGCCCTGGTTCGCGCTGGAAGGCAAGCAGACAGGCGGTGAGCGCCCAGAGACAGCCCAGCAGGTAGGCGGCCATAGCCATGCTTTGTGAATACAGGAACCCGGTCACCAGAAGGAAGTAGCCCAGCAACACCAGCACATGGGCATCGCGCCGGGCGCGCAACTCCAGGGTTTTCAGGCAGGTCATGAGCAACAGCAGACCCAGCGCGGCATCGCGCCCGTACAGCCGCCCGTAGGAGCTCCAGATGCCAAGCGCCGCGGCGGTGGTCAGCAAAGCCAGCCACCACGCCGGGGGCAGGCCCATGCCGCGCCACGCAAAAAAAGCTCGCAGCCCCAGGACTGAGGCCACGGTGAGGCTCACCCAGGCAGGCAACTCGGCCCCGTGCGGCGCCACCACCAACACCAGCGTGGCCAGCAGCGCCAGCACGCGAGCGGCGCCCAACGTGGCGTCCACGGGCTGGGCGTGGCGGCGCCGCGGCGCACCGGGCAAGGCATCCGTGGTTGTCATCCCTTGGAACCCCGCAGGCGATAGAGCGCGAGTGCTTCGAGGCAGCGATTGCGGTGGGCGTGACCGTCACCGGGTGCGATTTCGCGGTCAGGAAGCCGCATTCCGTAGGAGTGGCCGGCGGCTTCGGCTGCCAGTACCCAGCGGGTCAGACGAGACAGGCGCGCCTCGTCACCCATGGCCCGGGGCAACTGCATGAAGTCCAGCCACAGGTGCTGACCGGTGCGTCCAGCAAACTGCTTGGTGAGGAGACGACCGTCGCGGGCGAGGGCCTTCCATGCCACATGGCGCAGCGAGTCACCCGGCTGGTAGGTGCGCATGCCCGCAAAGTCGTCCGTGCCCCGGCCGCCGGCGCCGGCTTCGCCATTGCCAGGGAGGCGATCGGGCAGGGGAGGGTCGCCGTTTTCGGGTTGCGGCCATACCAGTGCCCGAAGCGGCAGTTCGACCCACGACCAGGCGCGGAACAACCCCAGCGGGTAGGTGGTGTAAATCCTCATCCGTGGCAGGTTCAGCCAGCCGCGGCGCCGCGTGCCCAGGTGCAGCCGGGCCACACTGCTGCCGCGGGCAGGAATGTCGAGGCTGGTGGCAAGCGCACCCGTGGCTTCGAGGCGGATGGAGGCCCGAGCCGCGCCGGCATTGTTGACCAGCAGCACCTGGAAGACCGCTGCGTCGCCGGCGAACACGGGTTCGGTCCGGCCCGCGCTGATTTCCAACTGGACCAGGTTGCGCCAGGTGTGCAGCATCGTCACCACGCCGAGCCCGGCCAGCAGGAAGGCGAGGACATAGCCCAGACTGAGGTTGTAGTTGATGGAGGCGAGCAGCACGAGGGCCACGGTGAGCGCGAACAGCAGCCCGAAGCCGGTCGGCAGGATATACACGCGGCGCTGCGACAACAGCACCGCGCCGGCCAGCGCGCTGGCGCCATCATCGGGCAGGGAGGTTTCCACGGCGACCGTGCGCGCCCGCTTAGGGAATGGCCACCTCGGCGGCGAGTTTGCGCGCCAGATCGGTGCTGCCGAACTGCGGTGCCATGCCCGGGGCGTGAAGGCGGTGTCCCACGACGCTTGGCAGCACAGCCTGGACATCCTCGGGCAGCACCGCGCCGCGGCCGTGCATGAAGGCCCAGGCGCGTGCCGCGTTGAGCAGCGCCAGGCCGGCACGCGGGCTCAGGCCGGCGCCGAACTCTGGCGCGCGGCGCGAATGGGTAAGGAGGTTCTGCACATAGTCCAGCAGGGCGGCCGCGGTGTGTACCTGACGCGCCTCGCCTTGCAGCGCCACCAGGGCAGCGGGCGTCAGGACCGGCGCGAGGTCGTGGATGAGTGTGCGGCGTTCCTGACCGGCCAGCAGGGCCCGCTCGGCGGCGGGATCGGGGTAACCGAGCTCGATGCGCATGAGAAAGCGGTCGAGCTGGGATTCGGGCAGCGGGAACG
>JBIIUM010000174.1:0-6820 GCA_044339985.1 Burkholderiales bacterium
CGCTCGCGCAGGCGCGGGAAGAGCTGGTACATGTCCTCCATGCTCCAGCGGCCCGACTCGCGGGTGCCTTTCTGGCCCAGCAGCAGGTTCTGGCGCACGGTGAGGGTGGGGAAGATGTCGCGGTTCTCGGGCACGTAGCCCAGGCCGCGGCGGGAGATGACGTAGGTCTTGAGACCCATCAGCTCCTGGCCCTTGAACTTCACCGAGCCGCTGCCCGCCACTTGGCCCATGACCGCCTTGATGGTGGTGGAGCGCCCCACGCCGTTGCGGCCCAGCAGGCTGACGATTTCGCCCTGGCCCACCCGCAAGTGCACGCCGTGCAGGATGTGGCTCTTGCCGTAGTAGGCGTGCAGATCTGCCACTTCCAGCATCAGTGCGCCTCCTCGGCCGCATCGGCTTCCACGCCCAGGTAGGCCTCCTGGACCGCCTTGTTGCCGCGGATCTCCGCCGGTGTGCCGGTGGCGATGACCTGTCCGTAGACCAGCACCGAGATGCGGTCCGCCAGCCCGAACACCACGCTCATGTCGTGCTCCACCATCACCAGGGTCTTGCCCTCGGACACGGCGCGGATCAGCGCCACGGCGTCCTCGGTCTCGGTGTTGCTCATGCCGGCAGTGGGCTCGTCGAGCAGGATCACCTCGGCGCCGCCGGCGATGGTGACGCCGATCTCGAGGGCGCGCTGCTCGGCGTAGGAGAGCACGCCGGCAAGGGTGTCGCGGCGCCGCTTCAGACCGATGCGCTCCACCAGTTCGTCGGCGCGGGCACGCACGTCCTTCAGTCCACCCACGCGATGCCAGAAGGAATACCGGTAGCCCTGCGACCAAAGCACGGCGCAACGCAGGTTCTCGAACACCGACAGCTTGGGGAAGATGTTGGTGATCTGGAAACTGCGCGACAGGCCGCGGCGGTTGATGTCCTGGGGGGCGAGGCCGGTGATGTCCTGGCCATTGAGCAGGATGGTGCCGGTGCTCAAGGGAAAGCGGCCGCTGATGAGGTTGAACAGCGTGGACTTGCCCGCGCCATTGGGGCCGATCACCGCATGGCGCTCGCCGCGCTCGATGGCGAGGTCCACGCCGTTGATGATGGTGGTCTTGCCGAAGCTCTTGCGCACCTGGCGCAGTTCCAGGGAGGCGGCCATGTCAACTCCCCTGGCCGCGGTTTGCGGCCGCGGCGATCTCGGTCCAGGCCGCGCCGATGGGCCGCGCCGCCAGGCGAAGCAGCGCACCGCCCACCACCAGCAGCGCCCCTGCCATGAGCCAGGGACCCGTGGCGGTGGTGTCGAACTGCTGGCCGAACAGGCTCATCACGGCGCCCACCTGCTCGCGCTTGGTTTCGTAGTGGTAGAACATTTCCACCGCCATGATCAGGCCCGCCAGAAGCACCGCGCCGGCCACAGCCGCACCGGCATAGGGCAACGCCAGGCGGCCCAGCAGGCGGGTCTGCACCGCCGGCTTGTGCAACGTCACCAGCGAGGCGATGCCGCCGGGGGCGAACAGGATCATCACCAGGAAGAACAGGCCGAAGTACAGCAGCCACGCCTGGGTGTAGTTGGACAGTGCCGACTGCAGGAAGGTGATGAGAATGGCGCCGATGATCGGGCCGTAGAAGTGGCCCACGCCGCCGATGAAGGCCATGAGCAGCACCGTGCCCGAGGCGGCGGTGCCGAGCCGCTCGGCGGTGATGAGCTCGAAGTTGATCACCTCCAGCGCGCCGGCGATGCCGGCGAACATGCCCGCCAGCGCCAGCATCAGGAAGCGGATGCGGGTGGGGTTGTAGCCCACGAATTTCACCCGCTCGGGGTTGTCGCGCACCGCGTTGGCCATGCGCCCGAGCGGCGTCTGCGTCAGGGCGAACATGAGGATCATGCACACGAAGCACCAGGCGGCAATCAGGTAGTACACCTGCACGCCCGGCCCGAAATCCACGCCCATCACCTTGCCGCCCACCACGCGGTCGGTGGAAATGCCGCCCTCGCCCCCGAAGAAGCTGGGGAACATGAGCGAGCAGGCCGCCACCATCTCGGCGATGCCCAGGGAAATCATGGCGAAGGGCGTGCCGGAGTGCTTGGTGGTGACATAACCGAAAACCAACCCGAAGGCCAGACCCGCCGCCGCGCCGATCAGAGGCAGCAGCGACACCGGCCAGTGGAAGGTGCCCGCGCCGATGGCGTTGAGGGCGTGGGCGGCAAAAAACGCCCCCAGGCCGAAGTACACCGCGTGGCCGAAGGACAGCATGCCGGTCTGGCCCAGCAGCATGTTGTAGGACAGGGCGAAGATGATTGCGATGCCCATCTGCGATAGCATGGATACGGCGAAGCCCTGGGTGAAGACCTGCGGCGCGGAGATCAGCACCGCCGCCACCACAACCCAAAGCACCGCTCTGCGCCAGTGCATCAGGCCGGGTTCGGCCCCTGACGCCGGAGCGCTTCGCACGGCGCGCGCCACTGCCTCCACCACGGGGTCGGCCATGGCGTCAGCCCTCCCGGGTGCCCATGAGGCCCTTGGGCCGCACGATCAGCATGGCCACCATCAAAACATAGGGCAATACCGGTGCTGCCTGGGCAATGGTGACCTTCCACAGCTCCATCCACGCCGACTGCGGGTTGGGCGTGAAACCCAGCGTGCCGAACAGGGTGAGCAGCGACACGTCGAAGGCGACGGAGAACGTCTGCACCGCGCCGATGATGAGCGAGGCGATGAATGCGCCCGCCAGCGAGCCCATGCCGCCGAACACCACCACCACGAACACGATGGTGCCCACCGACACCGCCATGCCCGGTTCGGTGACGAAGGCATTGCCGCCGATCACCCCCGCCAACCCGGCCAGCGCCGCGCCGCCGGCGAACACGCCCATGAACACCCTGGGCACGTTGTGCCCCAGCGCCTCCACCGTGTCGGGGTGCGTCAGGGAGGCCTGGATGATCAGGCCGATGCGCGTGCGGGTGAGCAGCAGGAACAGCCCGCCCAGCATGCCCACCGACACGAGCATCATGAACACCCGGTAGGCCGGATACTTGGTGCTGAAGACAGAAAAAGCCGAAAAGTCGAGGATTTCGGGAATGCGGTAGGGCACCGGCGCGCGGCCCCAGATGAGGTGCACCAGTTCCTCGATGATGTAGGCCAGCCCGAAGGTGAACAGCAATTCCGCCACGTGGCCGTACTTGTGCACGGTGCGAAGGCCATAGCGCTCGGTGAGCGCGCCCAACACCGCCACAAGCGCGGGCGCCACCACAAGCGCGGGCCAGAAGCCCAGGTACACGCTGGTCTGATAAGCAAAGTACGCCCCCAGCATGTAGAAGCTCGCATGGGCGAAGTTGAGCACGCCCATCATGCTGAAGATCAGGGTGAGGCCGCTGGAGAGCATGAACAGCAGCAGTCCGTAGGACAGGCTGTTGAGCAGCGTGACGAGAAAGAACTCCAAGCAGCAGTCTCCTGAAACAGCGAGGGGCGTCCGTCAGGAGCGCCCCTCGCGCGCGGTTGCCGGACCCGTCAGCCCTTGGGCCGCTGGAACTTGCAGGTGGTGGGCAAGACCGTGTCCTTGGACTCGATGCGGGCGTCGGTCTTGAATCCGAAACCGGTGCGCTCCACGTCGAATTTCACGTCCTTGCCGTTGGCCTTGGAAAACGTGGACACGAAGATGGGCTGCACCAGCTGGTGGTTGTCATCGCGCATGAAGGTTTCACCCGACAGGCTGTCGGACTTCATCTTTTCCATGGCGAGCGCCACCTTGGTGGGGTCGGTGGACTTGGCCTGCTCCATGGAGCGGGTGAGCATGTCCACCGCCACCATGATGCTGGTCCAGTAGAAGTCGTCGCGGGAGTCGGGGAAGCGTTTGCGGTAGGCCTCCACCATCTCCACCGTGCGGCTGCCGCCGATGTTGGAGTGGAACACCGTGACCTGCTTGAGGTGCCCCACGCCGGCCTCGCCGATGACCGGGGGCGTGCCCAGACCACCCGCGTAATAGGTGTAGAAGTCGACCTTCAGCCCGGCGTCCTTGGCGGCCTTGATGAGCAGCGCCACGTCGTTGCCCCAGTTGCCCGTCACCACGGCATCCGCGCCCGAAGCCTGGATCTTGGCCACGTAGGGGGCGAAGTCCTTCACCTTCCCCAGGGGGTGCAGGTCGTCGCCCACGATCTGGATGTCAGGGCGCTTGGCGTTGAGCATGGCCCGCGCCGCCTTGGCCACCGACTGGCCGAAGGAGTAGTCCTGGTTGATGAGGTAGACCTTCTTCATGGACTTCTGGGTGGCCATGAAGTTGGTCATGGCCTGCATCTTCATGTCCACGTCGGCGTCGAAGCGGAAGTGGTAGAAGTTGCACTTGTCGTTGGTGAGGGCTGGGTCGACCGCGCCGTAGTTCATGTAGAGCACGGTCTTGTCGGGGTTGCGGGCGTTGTGCTTGCCCATGGCCTCGGACAGCGCCAGCGCCACGGCCGAACCGTTGCCCTGCATCATGTAGCGGATGCCCTGATCCACCAGCTGCTTGAACACCAGCTGCGCTTCCTGCGGGCTGGTCTTGGTGTCGAAGGGCACCACCTCGAGCTTCTGGCCAAGCACGCCGCCCTTCTCGTTGATGCGGTCGGCGAAGAACTGCAGATGGCGAAGACCCACCTCGCCCACGTTGGCGAAGGGCCCGGACAGGCCTTCCAGGTAGGCCACCTTGATGGTCTGGGCGGAGGCAGGCACTGCAATGGCCAGGGCAGCCATGACCGCCAGGCGCCCCAGAGACAAGATCGCGCTGCTGTGCTTGGGCATGTTGTTCTCTCCTCGTGGTCTTGTTCGGGACGGGCGCACACGGCCCGTGGCAGACCCTGCGATTGCGACACCAGGCAACCGCCCGTGCGCTTCGCTTTTTTTGGGCAGCGGATTCTGCCCCATCGCCCCCGTGATGTAAACGCGACCGGCACGCCCGCGAGGGCGGTGTTGCGGCGCAGCGAAAACCTGTGGCCGGGCTGCGCGCAGCGGCGCTGCTACACTTGAATCATCCCCCTGCCGCTTCGTTGGAGCATCACAACATGCATGGACTCATGATGGACATGCCGCTGTCCATAGCCGCGCTCATCCAGCACGCCGACCGCCACCACGGCGACACCGAGATCGTGTCTCGGACGGTGGAAGGTCACGTGCACCGCTACGGCTACAGCGACGCCCACCGCCGCGCCCGTCAACTCGCCAACGCGTTGCGCGCCCTTGGCGTGAAACCTCATGACCGCGTGGGCACTCTCGCCTGGAATGGCTACCGCCACTTCGAGATCTACTACGCAGCGTCCGGGTCCGGCGCAGTGGTGCACACCATCAATCCACGGTTGTTCCCCGAGCAGATCACCTACATCGTCAACCACGCCGACGATGCGGTGCTGTTCTTTGATCTCACATTTCTGCCACTGGTGGAGAAGCTTGCACCGCTGTGCCGCGGCGTGCGCGCCTGGATCGCCATGACCGACCGCGCACACATGCCCGGCGGCGGCCTCGATCTTCTCTGTTACGAGCAGCTGGTTGACTCCCACTCCGATGACTACCGTTGGCCGGAAATCGATGAACGCTCGGCCGCCGGCCTGTGCTACACGTCGGGCACCACCGGCAATCCCAAGGGCGTGCTCTACAGCCATCGATCCACCGTACTGCACGCCTATGGCGCCAGCCTGCCCGACGCGCTCAACCTCTCGGCCCGTGACGTAGTGCTGCCCGTGGTGCCCATGTTCCATGTCAACGCCTGGGGCCTGCCCTACGCCGCGCCGCTGGTGGGGGCGAAGCTGGTGTTTCCGGGGGCCCAACTCGACGGTGCCAGCCTGCACGGCCTGTTCGAGGCCGAGAAGGTCACCTGCTCCGCCGGCGTGCCCACCATCTGGCTTGGACTGCTCAATCACGTGAAATCCCAAGGGCAGCGGTTCACCACGCTGGAGCGCACCGTCATCGGCGGTTCGGCCTGTCCCCCGGCCATGATCCGCACCTTCGAGGACGACTACAGCGTGCGGGTGCTGCACGCCTGGGGAATGTCGGAGATGAGCCCCCTGGGCACGGTGAACACGTTCAAGGCAAAGCACTTGGCACTGCCCAAGGCGCAACGCGATTCGCTCCAACACAGCCAGGGGCGGCCGATTTTCGGCGTCGACATGAAGATCGTGGATGACGAGGGCAAGGAACTGCCGCGCGACGGCAAGGCTTTCGGCAACCTGCTGGTGCGCGGCCCCTGGATCTGCTCGTCCTACTTCAAGGACGAAGGCGGAGACCCGCTGCGCGAGGGCTGGTTTCCCACTGGCGATGTGGCCACCCTCGATCCGGACGGCTACATGCAGATCACCGACCGCTCCAAGGACGTGATCAAGTCCGGCGGGGAGTGGATCAGCAGCATCGACCTGGAGAACGCCGCCATGGCACACCCCGCCGTGGCCGAGGCGGCGGTCATCGGCGTGGCGCACCCCAAATGGGATGAGCGCCCGCTTTTGGTGGTGATGCGCAAGCCGGGTGAATCAGTGAGCCGGGAGGCGCTGCTGCAATTCTTCGAGGGTCGCGTGGCCAAGTGGTGGATTCCCGATGACGTTGTGTTCGTCGATCAGATTCCCCACACCGCCACCGGCAAGATCCTCAAGACCAAACTGCGGGAACAATTCCGCGACCACCGTCTGCCCACGGCCTGAGGCGGCAGGTGCCCGGCCCGGACCTGGCGGCTTGGCGGGCGCGTCAGGGCGCCAGGATTTCGAGGTTGTCGATAAGCCGGGTCGCGCCGAGCTTAGCGGCGCCAAGCGCCACCAGTTGCCGTTCACCCGGCTCGGGCTGCATGAGCGTGCGGCGGCTGCGCACCACCACGTAGTCCACATTCCAGC
>JBIIUM010000175.1:0-6801 GCA_044339985.1 Burkholderiales bacterium
GGGCCGGTCACCGCGACGCGAACCACCAGTTCCGCGGCACCGGAGGCCACGGGCTGGGCAAGGACGACTGCGGCCACGAGAAGGGAAGGAAAGCCGAAAAAGGGGGTCTTCATGATGATTTGCTCCGGAAAGGTCAAAGGTTGTACTGCACTTCCACGAAAGCCGTGCTCAGATCGCGCAGGCTTCCGAAGACTGAATCCGCCGGGCCGCGGTACAGGTCGCCGCCCAGCGTGAATCGAATCCGATCGTTCGCGGCGTAACGCAGCCGCGGTCGCACCAGGAAATCGCCCCGGGCGAACCAGGCCACGCCGCTCAGTTCCGCCTCGAGAGTGTCGTTCCACCACTTGTGCGCCACGCGCACGGTGGCGCCAGCCTGCTCGGCGTCGCGCTGGTTCGACAACAGCGCCTGGCGCAGCGCCAGCTCGCGTAGCGGCGCGGGCGCTGCCGCCGGGTCTTCCCAGGCCACCACCCGCCGGTAGAGCAGTTGCACGTTCACATTGAGCTCGGAGAAAAAGGTGCGGTCGCCACCGGCCGCGACGTAGAGGAAGGGATTGCGGGTGAAGGGGTCGATGCCATCGCGATCCTCGGTGCGGGTGAGAGCCGCTTCAGCGCGCAGACCGTAGCGCCCCCAGGTGCCGGCGGCGTCGGCGCCCAGCATCTGGATGCGCGTATGGGCGAGACCCACGCGGGCGTCGGCGGCCGACAGCGCTTCGGGGCGCAGATCGGGCTGGCGCTCGTAGCCGTTGAAGAACGACACCGACCAGTCCACGCGCTCGCCGCTGCGCTCGGCGCGCAGGGCCCACTGGCGCGCCGCCGCCGACGGATCGCGCGCCACGAAGCTCACGCCCGGCACGGATGGCAGGGGCAGGGTGCTGGCGCGGAACTCGGGCAGCCACAACGCGGAGAGCCGCAGCGCATCCAGGTTCCAGGTGACCCGCGCGCTGCCCACGCCGGTTTTCTGGTCCTCGTCGAGCGGGGTGAGCAGCGTGAAGTTGCGCGCCGGCAGGACGTCGGTCGGATTGACCGAATCGGCCCGGCCCCACACGATGAGCTGGCGGCCAGCCGAAAAGTCCCAGGCGCCGCGGGAGCCAGCCACGTAGGCCTCGCGCACGTCGGAGCCGCCACTGCGATCGTCGAACCGGCTGTCGCTGCGCGCCCAGGCATCCAGCACGGCCTTGCCGCTTTCGCCGACGGTGGCCTTGCCCAGGAACCAGGCGCTGGCGGAATTCACGCCCGTGTCTCCATCCAGCCGCCGCGAGCGGCTCCAGGCCGAGGCACGCAGCGACAGGTCGGCACGCTCGATGCGCACCGCCGGCACGGCCTGGCGGGGTTGCGGGCCGGGCGCCGCCGCGGGGCTGGCCGGAGCATCCTCCGCCCCAAGGGCGCTCGCCGAGAGCGCCACGGCCACCGCCAGCGCCGCAACCGACGGCATCGGGAGAAGATTCCCGCGGGCGCTCACGACTCGCGCTCCAGCGCGCGGGCCGTGAAGCTGTCCTCGCTCACACCCTGATTCACCTCGTAGCGATCGAACTCGATCACCGTGCGGCGGTTCTCCTGCACGTTCTGCGCCTCGAGCTTCATGGCTACCCACTTGCCGTTCTTCGGATCCACGTTGCGGTGGTCGCGCAGCAGGATCACCCTGAGCAGGGCGCCCGACGGGTCGTAGGCCTCGGCGCGTACCGCGGCGAAGTTGTCCTTGCGCACCCACGAAACGCGCCTGGAGTAGCCGCTGTCCTCGCGCACCTGTCCGTTCTTGGGCAGGGACTCCATCACCCAGCAGTCGAAGCCGTCGGCCTTCTCCTCGCGCACGATGCGGTGGGTCCAGTCCGCCACGCGGTAGCCGATCACGTCGCCGTAGGAGAAATCGGTGCCCACGAAGCTGTCCTTCTTGTTGGAGGACACCAGGCGGCGCACTTTCTTGAGGGCGGGCAGGTAGATCCAGATATCGTCGTCGCGCCCCGGTTCGCTGTTCTCGATGGTGAGGGTCACCGTGCCGCGCACATCCGCCGGCGAGACGAAGCGCACCAGCGAGCGGTTGTCCAGGGAGCCGGCCTTGAGCTTGGAACGCCCCTGGGTCTTGCGCACCCGCTCCTGGCCGCTCGGGGCGATGAGCCGGAAGGTGGCCTCGGTGATGGAGTCGGCCACCTTGCCCACGGCGAAGTTGCGGGTGGCGATCTCCTCGGCGGTGATGGTCTGCGCGCGGGCCTCGGGCACCGGTACCGCGGCAAGGCCCACGGCCGCCGCCACCAGCAACGCCGCGCCTCTGGTGGCCACCGTGGCGGGTTGCGCAGCCGCGGCGCCGAACACGAAACGCGGCTTGAATCGGAACACCACGGCGGGCAGCAGCGTGAGCGCCACGACCGAACTCACCAGCATGGCGGTGGCCACCAGGAAGCCCAGGTAGAAGTGCACCCAGAAGCCCCAGGACAGCATGAGCAGCGCGAATCCGCCCGCCACGGCCGTGGAGACGAACAGCGTGGCCTTGCCGGCGGAGCGGAAGGCGCGATGCAGCGCCTCGCCCGCGTCGCCGCCGCGCGCGAGTTCCTCGCGCATGCGGTAGATCATGTAGATGCCGTAGTCGGCGCCGATGCCCACGGCCATGGCCGACACCAGCGCGGTGCCGATCTGCAGCGGGATGCCCGTCAGGCCCATGATGCCGAAGTTCACCAGCACCGCCGCCAACACCGGCAGCAGGATCACGAGGCCCGCGGCCAGGGATCGGAACACCAGGCTGGTGATCAGCAGCACCGCGGCCATGATCTGCAGGATGTTGAGCACCTTCTCGTGCACGATGGTTTCCGTGAGCGCCACGGTGGCCGCGGTGCCACCGCCCACCTCCACTTCCACCTCGGGACCGAACCCGGTGCGGGCGAACTGTCGCACCCGGCCGATCAGGTCCTGGGAATAGGCCGTGCCGTCGGTCTTCACGAACACCGTGATGAGGCCGTTGCGGTAGTTGGTATCCACATAGCTGTCGAAGTCGCCCGGGTCCCCCGAGGTGGAGTAGAGCAACAGGTACTGGGCGATCAGCTCGGCGCTGTCGGGAATGGCGTCAAAGGCCGGGGCGTCGCCGTTCATGGCGCGGTGCATGCGGCGCACGAAGTCCGCCAGGGACAGGGTCTTGCCCACCATGGGATCGGCGGCGAGCTTTTCCTGCAGCGCCTGCATGGCCTTGAGCACGGCGGGCTGCTTGAGGGCGTCGTCCTCGCGGCCCTTTACCAGCACGTAGAGCGAGTTGGTGCCGCCCATGCGCGCGTTGAGGCGGCTGTCCTCCACCTTGGCGGGCACGCTGCCGTAGAAGTAGCCCTTCTGGGAGTTGTCCACGCGCACCTGGCTGGCGCCCACGGCGGCCACCACCGTTACCGCAGCCGCCACCGCGAAGACCGCACGGGGCCGGTTCGAGGCCAACGCAAAGGCCCGCTCCGTGAGCCGGCTCCACAGGGTGGGCATGCGCTCGCGATCCAGTTCGCGGCGCCCGGGCGGAGGCAAGCTGGCGCGCAGCGCCGGAATGAGCGTCAGTTCCAGTACCAGCGCGCTGGCGATGCCGGCGGCGGTGAACAGGCCGAACACCTGGATCGACTTGATCTCGAACACCACGAGCGAGGCGAAGCCCGCGATGGCCACAGCGCCGGCGGTCAGCATGACCGGCCCCACCCGGGCCAGAGAGCGCACCACGGCCTCGCGGCTTCGCTCACGGGGCACCATGGATGGATCGGCCGTTTCGAGCGCGGCGTACTCCTCGTAGTAGCGCTTCAGGATCTGCACCGCGTGGCCCGCCGCGATGGCGAGAATCAGGATGGGCGTGGCGGCATTGAAGGTGTCGAAGGGCAGGCGGGCCAGGCCGAGCATGCCCAGGGCCCACACCACCGCCAGCAGCGCCGTCACCAGCGGCAGCACCAGCGCCTGCACGGTGCGGAATGCCTCGTAATGGATCAGCCCGATCAACAGCACCGCCAGCGGGAACAGCAAGGCGATACGCGCCGAGTACTTCTCCAGCAGCGCGAG
The DNA here is from genome assembly GCA_044339985.1 of Burkholderiales bacterium. Taxonomy (GTDB): domain Bacteria; phylum Pseudomonadota; class Gammaproteobacteria; order Burkholderiales. The sequence continues at coordinate 4,006 of JBIIUM010000175.1, forward strand.
GAAGACCGGGGTGCCGCCCAGGTCGATCTGCACGGAGGGGTCGGCGTGCTTTTGCGCCACCGCGCGCACCTGGCTTTCGATGGCCGCGAATCCGCCGGGGATCTTCTTGAACTCGGCCACCACCTGGGCGGTGCGGCCGTCCCGGGACACGAGCAAGCCGGTGTAGACGGGATTCAAGACCAGCGCCGCGCGCAGCGCCTCGGGCGCCTGCGAGCCGCTGCCCAGCAGGGGTTTCACCACCATGCCCTCATCGTTGCCGCTGATGCTCTTCGCCTTGCGCGCCGCGATGCTGTTCACGTTGGCACGCACCACGCCAGGGAGCTTCAACACATCCTCCGTGATGGCGCGCACCCGCTCGGCCACCCCGTTCTCGTACACCGTGCCGCTGGTGGCATGCACCCCGATCACCACCGTGAAGCGGTTGCCGAACAGCGCCTCGATGCGGTTGGTGGTGGAGATGAGCGGGTGGCTCTGGGGCAGGATGTCGTCGGGATCCACCACGATGGACAGCTGGCGGGTCTGGGAGGCGAGCAGCAGCGTGGCCAGGGCCACGAACAACATCACCAAGAAGCGGTGGCGCACCACCGCGCGCAGATAGCTTTCGAGCATGGACATCTCCCGCCCCGCGGGGCATTGAAGTTGACAACGTCTACATCACGGCGGCATTGTCGGCATCTCATGTTGTCGATGTCAACATCTTTTTGTTTGATCGTCTGGCTTGCCAACCGCAGCGCCAGGACCGAGACTTTCCCGATCAGGACTTCACCCCATGTCACCCGCCGCCAAGAAACCCCTCCGCTCCGCCGCCCGCAAGGTGAAGGGCACCCCCGCGCCCTATCACCACGGCAATCTGCGCGAGGCACTGCTCGAGGCAGGTCTGGCGCTGCTGCGCGAGCACGGCGCCGAATCGCTGGGGCTGCGCGAACTGGCACGCCAGGCCGGCGTGAGCCGCACCGCGCCCTACCGGCACTTCGAAAGCAAGGAGGATCTGATCGCGGCCATCGCCGAGCAGGGCTTCCTGCGGCTGCAGGCCTACCAGGACGAGGCCCGGCGGCGTCACCCCGACGACGTGGAAGCCTGGTTCCTGGAGGGCGCCCGGCAGTACATCCGGTTCGCCGTGCACCACCCGGAGCACCTCAAGGTGATGTTCGGCCCCCGCGTCACCTTCGATTCAGCGCGGCAAGACCACCCCCTGCATGCCGCGGGCGACTGCACCTTCGGCAAGCTGGTGGAACTGGTGGTCACCGCCCAGAAGGCCGGGCTGGTGCGCGCCGGCGACCCGGTGGCCGTGTCGGTGTCGGTGTGGTCGCTGCTGCACGGCTTCGCCATGCTGCTGGTACACAACCGCCTCAACTTCCTGCACCTGGAGCCGGCGCGCCTCGCCGCCCTGACCGAGCAGGCGGCCCACGACGCGCTGGCCGCGGTGCGCGCGCCCCCCGCGGCAGCGCCTGGCCCGACACGGCGCGCCCCGTCGCGGTAATGCCGGCGTACGCTTTCGCGGGACCGCGCCGCGCCCCCGAACCTCAGGACGCGTTCTCGCTCTGCGCCCAGTTCGCCATGAGGGTGTTGGAAGGCAGGGTCTCGTCCACCAGCTTGCGGGCCGTCTCGATGCCCGCCACCGGCAAACCCTTCGGGTCGAGCAGCCCGATCTGCACCAGCACGCTGGCCTGGTCCCAGTAGATGTGCTCGTTGTAGAGCTTGTCGCCGCGGAACTTCACGATGGCCACCAGCGGAATCTCCACGCGCCTTCCGGTGGGCGCCACGCCGGGCAGCATCCAGTCGATCTCCATGTCGTGGGTGAAGCAGAACAGCATCTCGTCCACCAGGATGCCCTCGCCCACGGTGCGCGAGATGGGGATCAGCGTGGTGTCCTTCGGCGTCCTGGGGATGAAGTGGTGCTTGTAGAACCGCTTCAGGTGCTGGTGGCCCACGCCGCCGGTCAGGGTGGGGATGTGGTTCACGTAGGGCTCGGCCACCATGGTGGCCATGGTGGCGTCCACATCGCGGGTGGCAAACTCGTACTCGCAGTGCTTGTCCCACAAGGCCGAGAAATCGAAGTGCGGCCCCATGGTGCGGCGGAACAGCGCGATGGACCGCTGGTGCGCCATCAGCGCCGAGGGCTTGTGGTAGTGCGGTGAGGGCGGCCGCGCGAAGGCGTGGTCCACGCCGGGATAGACGTAGATTTCCACCCCGTCGCGGCCCTGGAAGGCGCCGCGGATCTTGTCCACGGTTTCCATGGGGGCGTACTTGTCCTCGGCGGCGAAGTGCAGCGCCAGCGGCACCTTCACGGCCGGCGCCTCGCCCAGATACTGGTCGATGGTCACGCCGTAATAGCCCACCGCGCAGTCCACGCCCGAGCGCGCCGCCGCCAGGTAGGCCAGCCGCCCGCCCAGGCAAAAGCCCAGCGCCCCCACCTTGCCGGCCACCTCCGGCATGGCCCGCACGGCCTTCACCGTGGCGGTGATGTCGTCCATGCCGCGGTCGGTGTCGAACTTGCCGAACAGCTCGAAGGCCTTCTGCCAGTCGGCCTCGGTGTAGCCCAGCTCGATGCCGGGCCGGATGCGCCAGAACAGATCCGGCGCCACCACCACGTAGCCTTCCTCGGCGTAGTAGTCGGCCACCTCGCGGATGTAGGCATTGATGCCGAAGATCTCCTGGCACAGCACGATGCCCGGGCCCTTGCCGGATTTGGGCACGGCCTTGTAGGCCTTGAACTTGCCGCCGTCGGCCGCGTTGATCTCGATCCAGGTACCCGCCATGAAATGCTCCTCGATGTTCGCCAGTGGTGAAGAAGTG
>JBIIUM010000041.1:0-21716 GCA_044339985.1 Burkholderiales bacterium
TTTTCGTAGGGTACCCAGCGGTGCTTGAGTTCCGCGCCCGGATCGCGGGCCTGAAGCACTTCGAGACGGTCCTCCATGAAGGCGGAGGTGGAGGGGTTGAAGCCGGTCCACCACACCACGCAGCCAAACATCCAGAGCTGGTACGCGAGGAGCGCGCCGCCCACCATCCAGAGCGCCGCCCACAGGCCGCGCCGCAGCGAACGCCCCACGGCCCTTCAGCAGCCGCGCAGCATGTGCAGCACCGGCGCCGTATCCGGACGCACGCCGCGCCACAGATGGAAGGATTCGGCGGCCTGCTCCACCAGCATGCCCAGCCCATCGCTGAGCGTGGCGGCACCCTGGCCGCGCGCCCAGGCGAGAAAGGGTGTCTCGCCCTTGCCATACATCATGTCGTAGGCCGTGCAACCCGAAGCGCACAGGCCCTCGGGCAAGGGCAACGCCTCGCCGGCAATGCTGGCCGCGGTGGCGTTGACGATCACGTCGAAGCGCTGGCCCGACAAAGGCGCGAAACCGCAGCCGCGCACCGCCCCGCCAGGGGCGACAGGACCAAAGCGCGCCGCCAGCGCCACCGCCTTGTCCGCGGTGCGGTTGGCGATCACCAATTCGCGAACGCCCGCCTGCAGCAGCGGCAACACCACCCCCTGCGTGGCGCCGCCGGCGCCCGCCACCAGCACGCGTGCGCCCTCGAGCAGCACGCCCAGGTTGTGGCGAAGATCGCGCACCAGGCCCGCGCCGTCGGTGTTGTCTCCCAGCGCCGTGGCGCCGGGCCCGAAGCGCAGGGTGTTCGCCGCCCCGGCTGCCTCGGCGCGCGGCGTGCGCTGGCCGGCATAGGCGAAGGCGTCACGCTTGAAGGGTATGGTGACGTTGAGCCCCAGGCCGCCCTCGGCGCGAAAGGCATCCACGGCGGCGCCGAAACCCTCTACCGGCGCCAGGATGCGGCCGTACACAAGGTCCTGCCCAGTCTGGCGGGCGAAGGCGGCGTGGATGTCGGGCGAGCGGCTGTGGGCCACGGGGTTGCCGATCACGGCGTAGCGGTCGGTCATGGCCGCGCCCTCATTCCGCCACCAGTTCATCGCTGCGGGTGAAGGTCCACACGCGGGTGATGGAAAGGATGTCCACCTCGCTGCGGACCGCGGGCGGGAAAGGCTGGAAGGGCCCCGCCATCATGACGATGCGGCGGGCGGCGCGATCGAGCACCTCGTGGCCGGAGGAACGATCCACCTCGATTTTTTCCAGGCTGCCGTCGGCACGAATGGAAACCGTGAGCAACAACGAGCCGAAGATGCCTTGGCGCCGGGCTTCGTCGGGGAAATTCCGGGTGCCGATCTTTTCGATGCGCTGCCGCCAGTCATCGACGTACTGGGCGTACACCACGCCCTCGGTGCGTGCACCGACGAACTTGCGCTTGGGGAGCTTTTGGTAATGATCCATCTGGCGCGCGATCTGGGCCTCCAGCCGTGCGATCTCCAAGCGGCGCTGCTCGGCCTCCGGCGTCTCGCGGGCAGCCTCGGATTCGCGCGGCGTCTGACGATTCCTGGCCCCGGGATCCACCGCCTTGTCGGACTTGAGCCGTGCAAGCAGTTTCAGCGCCTTGGCCTCGGCCTCCTCCACGCGCTGGGCGGCGAGGGACACCTCGTCCGAGGGGTCCTCCGGCAACACCGGCAGATTGGTCTTGGCGCGGCGGTCCAGTTCGGTGTTGCCTCCGCCGTCGAGATCGGACTGGGCCAGCGCGTCGGCCCTGAACGGCTTCTGGGCCGACTTGCTGTTCACGAGCACCACCTCCAGGGGAGGGGCGAGGTTTTCCAGCATGCGGCCATCGGGTGGCGCGAACTTCAACAGCAACAACCCGGCGTGCAGCACCAGCGACATGGCAATGGCCACTGGAAGCACCTGGCTGCCGGCAGGCGGCGGGGGCACCGGCCCCTCGAGCGAGAGGCTCGCTGCGGGCGCGGCCTTCAGGCGGGCCGGCACGAAGGCGGAGAAAACAGGCCGATCACGGGCAAGATTGTAGGCCCCTCACGCCCGGGCCACGAAGTGGCAATCGAAGTCGAGGGCCAGGTAATCGATGTCGCGGATCTCCACCTCGACGGCACTGCCGGGCGCCACATCCCCCGGCAACGAGGGCATGCGCGTGAACAACGGGATGCGCTCCAGCCGCACAAGGTTCTCGCGCAGCACCGTGGCCCGCGTGCGCCAGGCCGATTCCTGTTCCACCCAGCGCAGGCACCAGAAGCGCTCCATCTGGCGCTGGAACTCCCCGTAGGCCTCGTAGGCCGCCTCGAAATCGCGCACCACCACGCCCAGCTCGTCGGCGGCCCTGCGGTAGGGCGGGTCTTCGCCCAGTGCACGGGCGATGATCTGGCGCTGGTTCACCAGATCCACATACCGGCGCAGCGGCGAACTGGACCAGGCGTACTGCTCCACGCCCAGCCCGTCGTGGGGCCCGGGAGCGGTGGACATGCGCGTCTTGCCGCCGCTTTGCACCCGGTAGATGGCCGGCACCCGCGCCGCCGCCAGCTCGCCGCCCCAGTGGGCGTTGGCCAGGATCATCAACTCCGCCACCAGCCGGTCCATGGGCGAGCCGCGGCGCCGCTCCACGATGCGCACCCGGCCATGCTCCACGTAGAAGGCGTAGTCGCGCTTGTCCGGCGCCTGCTCGGGGCGGCCCCGCTCGGCCTCCAGGCGCAGCGCAAAGGCGTACAGCCTCGCCAGCTCCGGGCCAAAGGGGAAATCCAGTGCGCCCGCAGCGATGGACTGCTCGTTGAAGCGTGCCTCGATGTGGTCGTGGCGCAGATTGGCAGCCACGTGCACCCGCTCCACCCGGGTCTCGAAACCGATGGGCGCCAGCGACTCGTCCAGGTGGGCATACAAAGACACCACGGGCCGCGCCCCGCCCTCGCACAGCGTGTAGCGCTGGATCACCGCCTCCGGGAGCATGGTGATCTTGTCGCCGGGGATGTAGACGGTGGACTGGCGCGCCGACGCCTGGGCGTCGATTTCACCACCCGGCGCCAGACCCAAGGCGGGCGCGGCGATGTGCACGCCCACCTGCCAGCCGCCGCCGGCCCGCGGCACCACCGATAGCGCGTCGTCGATTTCAGTGGTGCTCACGTCGTCGATGCTGAACGCCTGCACTGCCGCGAGCGGCAGATCATCGTGATCGGGCAGTTGCGCCACGGGCGGGAAGTGCACGCCGCCGGGGAAATGCTCCCGCAGGAAGCGCCGCACGTGGTAATCATAGGGCGAGGGCACGGCGCCAGCGCGCGCCAGCAGGCGCAGCGGCGACAGGCCCGCCTGTCCGGCGGCAACCTCCACGGCCTTGTATTCGATGCTGCCCCGGTCGGGTTCGTAGAGCAGTTCGTCCAGCAACGGATGGAAGGCTTCGGGCAGCTCGCCCCGCGACAGCGCCGCCGCATAGGCCGCCTGGGCCTCGGCCTGCTGGCGCTTGCGCTCCACGCTGGCGAGCGCCGCCTTGAGCGACTCGGGCGGCGCGCTGCGGTAGCGTCCCTTGCCCTTCTTGTAGAAGTGCATGGGCAGGCCGTGCAGACGCAACAGCAGACCGGCTGATTCCACCTGCGTGGGCTCGTGACCGAAATACTCGCGCGCCAGTGTCTGGTAGTCGAACTCGTCCTGGGGCGCCACTTCCCACAGGAACTCCGGCTCGATGGCGGCCTCCACCCGGTGGGCCGCGTCCAGGAACCCGGCAAGCCCGGGTTCGCCAAAACGCAGCAACACCGCGCCAGCCTTCACCTTGCTGCGCTTGCCATGCAGGGCTTCCACCTGCAGCGAGGAGACGTTGTCGGCGAGCACGGTACCGACCTTGAAGCCGCCGTCCTCTTCGTAGAACACGTGCATGGAGTGTTGCCGCGCGCGGTTGCGGTCGGACGCCGCCGTGAAGGGGCGCGGATTATACCGGGGCGTCGGCGAAGGCCAGCACAGCTTCGAGATGCTGGCAGAACTCCAGGAAGCCGTGGTCGGAGCCCGGCACGATCAGCTGCCGGGCGCCCGCAAAGCGCTGCACGGCGGCGTGGTAGTCCAGCACCTCGTCACCGGTGGTGACCATGAGGAAATAGCGCTCCAGCCGGGTGGGCTGCTCCACCGCGAAGCGCGCGCAGCCGCTCAGATGCCCGGGGGTGAGCTCCCAGGTCTCGCCGGTGTAGAGGTTTTTCTGTGGCCCCAGGTAGGACTCCAGCCCGGTGTGGGCATTCACGGCGGGGTTCACCAGCACCGCCCGGCAGCCGTGGCGCTCCGCCAGCCAGGTGGCGTAGAAGCCGCCCAGCGAGCTGCCCACCAGCGTCACCCGGCCGGGGTCCACGCCAGCCAGCACCGACTCCGCCAGGGCCATGGCCTCCACGGGATGATGGGGCAGGGCGGGGCAGACGAACTCGGCGGCGCGGCCGGCCGCGGACAGGAACTCGCCGAGCTGGCGCGCCTTCACCGACGCGGGGGAACTGTTCAGGCCGTGCAGGTAGAGGAACACGCGGGCTTTCCGTTACAGTGCGGGCAGCGATTGTGCCACCGCGCGAAGACGCACCCATCAGGGCACGACGCCGTCACGGAGTCCGCCTCGTCATCCCAACGGACCCGCCATGCCAGACCTTCCGCGCAGGACCTTCCTCGCTGGCGCCGCAGCGCTCGCCGGCGCCCCCCTCGTCACCGCCGCCGCCGACGCGCCACCCGCCCGCCCCGAGATCGCCGCCCTCGCGCAAGGCAGGGTGGGGCAGTACCAGTCGGGCGTGTATCTGCTGCCCGCCACGGACGAGACGGTGCAGTGGGGCTGGTTCGACAACGCCGAGCCGCCGCGGGCGCGCATCCGCGCCGGCGACACGGTGGTGATGGAGACGCAGATGGCGTCGCTCAACCGCATCCTGCCGGGCATGGACGTGCAGGGCATCACCAAACTGCGCGTGGACAACCCCGGGCGCGGGCCGCACACCATCACCGGGCCGATCTTCGTGGAAGGCGCCATGCCGGGCGATGCGCTCGAGATCCGCATCAACCGCATCGTGCCGCGCGCCTACGGCGCGAACTGGAACCTGCCCGGGCCGCTGAAGCTGGGCCAGTTTCCAGACGTGTTCACCGAACCGCAGGTGAAGTGGTTCTACCTGGACCTGGCGCGGCGCCGCACCGAGTTCCTGCCCGGCATCGAGATCCCGATCCGGCCTTTTCCCGGCATCATGGGCGTGGCGCGCGCCGAGCCGGGCCGGCACAGCACCGTGCCGCCGGGGCCCTTCGGCGGCAACCTGGACATCCGCGAGCTGGTGGAGGGCACCACGCTGCACCTGCCGGTGTTCGTGGACGGCGCCCTGCTGTGGTCTGGCGACAGCCACGCCGCCCAGGGCAACGGCGAGATCAATCTCACCGCCATCGAGACGGCCTTCAGCGAGCTGTCGCTCACCGTGAAGGTGCGCAAGGGCGCGGCGCTCGCGTGGCCGCGCATCGAGACGCCCACCCACTGGCTCACCACCGGTTACGACCGCGACCTGAACCGCGCCCACGACATCCTGGTGGAGGAGACGGTGAAGTTCCTGCGCGAATGGCGCAGCCTGTCGGGCGGCGACGCGCTGCGCTGGATGCAGGAACACGGCGACGTGCGCGTGGCCGAGGTGGTGAACCAGGTGAAGGGGCTGTACTGCATGTTGCCCAAGCGCCTGAAGGACCGCCCCGCCTCGCGCCCCGCGAAGGACGTGCGCGGCGCCTTCGTCACCGTGGGCGAGGACGGCGACCTCATGCAGGCCATGGATCGCGCGGCGATGCCCATGATCGAACGGCTGCAGGCCGAGAAGAGTCTCTCGGCACTGGACGCCTATTCACTCGCGAGCCTGGCCATGGACACCCGCGTGGGCCGTGCGCAGGCCGGTGGCGGCAAGGCCGTGCACTGCCTGCTTCCCCGGTCGCTCTGGATCGACGCCTGACGGCTCAGGCTTTTCAGGCCGTCTCCACCGCGAGCCGCGGCTCGATCTCACCTATCCCCGCCCGGATCGCGTCCTCCACCGTGTCCAGCGGCACGAACCGCAGCCGCTCCCGGGCCTCGGCCGGCACGTCCTCCAGGTCCTTGAGGTTGCGCCGCGGCAGCAGCACGGTGCCGATGCCGGCGCGCAGCGCGGCGAGCGTCTTCTCCTTCACCCCGCCGATGGGCAGCACCTGGCCGCGCAGCGACACCTCGCCGGTCATGGCCACGTCGTGGCGCACGGGCCGGCCGGTGAGCAGCGACAACAGGGCGAGCGTCATGGCCACGCCCGCGCTCGGCCCGTCCTTGGGCGTGGCCCCCGCGGGCACGTGCACGTGCACGTCCTCCTTCTCCAGCGACACGCCCAGCCGGGTCTTGGCCAGCGTGAGGGCGGCCTGGGCCGACTCCTTCATCACGTCACCGAGCTGACCGGTGAGGATCAGCCGGCCGCTGCCGGGCACGCGACTCGCCTCGATGAACAGGATGTCCCCGCCCACCGGCGTCCACGCCAGGCCCGTGGCCACGCCGGGCTGGCCGGCGCGCAGGGCCACTTCGTTTTCGTACTTCGCCGGGCCCAGGATGCCGTGCAGATCGGCTACGCCAATGGCCACTGGCGCCGCCTCGCCCTCGGCAATGCGCACGGCGGCGTGGCGCAGCACCGCGCCCAGCTCGCGCTCCAGGGTGCGCACGCCCGCCTCGCGGGTGTAGTCGCGAATCAGCGCGACGATGGCCTCGTCGCGGATCGTCGCCTGCTCCGGTGCGAGGCCGTTGGCCTCGAGCTGGCGTGAAAGCAGGTGCCGCTTCGCGATGCCGAGCTTCTCCTCGCTGGTGTAGCCAGGCAGCTGGATGATCTCCATGCGGTCGCGCAGCGGGCCGGGGATGGTGTCGAGCTGGTTGGCGGTGGCCACGAACAGCACCTGGGAGAGGTCGAAATCCACGCCCAGGTAGTTGTCACGGAACTTGCCGTTCTGCTCCGGATCGAGCACCTCCAGCATGGCCGAGGCGGGGTCGCCGTGGAAGCCGCTCATGCCGAGCTTGTCCACCTCGTCGAACAAAATCACGCCGCCGCGCGAGCCGGCGCGCTTGAGCGCCTGGATCACGTTGCCCGGAAGCGCGCCCACGTAGGTGCGGCGGTGGCCGCGGATCTCGGCCTCGTCGTGCACGCCGCCCAGGGCAACGCGCTGGAACACCCGGCCGGTGGCCTTGGCGATGGACTGGCCGAGCGAGGTCTTGCCCACGCCGGGCGGGCCCACGAAGCACAGAATGGGGCTGCGTCCCTCGGGCTTGAGCTTGCGCACCGCCAGGAACTCCACGATGCGCTTCTTGACCTTCTCCAGGCCGAAGTGGTCGGCATCGAGAATGCGGCGCGCCTCGGCCAGATCGATGGGGTGCGGCGGATCGGACGTCCAGGGCAGCTCGACCATCCATTCAAGCCACGTGCGCAGCATGCCGGCTTCGGCGCCGCTGTCGTTCATGCGCTTCAGACGCTTGAGCTCCTTACGGGCGTAGGCGAGGGTTTGCGTCGGCATGCCGGCCTTTTCCAGCGACGCGGCCAGTTCGTCGATCTGCTCCTCGTCTTCGGCATCCTCGCCCAGTTCCTTGCGAATCTGGCGCATCTGCTCGCGCAGCACGTGCTCCTTCTGCCGCTGGTCGAATTCCTGGCGGGTCTTGTCGCCGATTTCCTTGGACAGCTTCATCACCGCCACCCGCGCCGCCAGAGCGTCGAGCACGCGATCAAGGCGCCGGCGCAGGGAGAAGGTTTCCAGGATTTCCTGCTTTTCTTCCTTGCGCAGGTCCAGCAGGTTGGCCACCATGTCCGCCAGCAGGCCGGGCGATTCCACACCCTGCACCACGGTGGCCAGTTCATCGGGGGCCTGGGGCATCAGGCCGATGGCCTCCACCGCTTTCTCACGCAGTTGCAGGAAGCGCGCTTCGGTTTCGGGGCCTTCGTCGGCGGCCTCCTCCACGGCCGCCACCCGGGCGACCAGCCACGGCCACCCCTCCAGGAACTCCAGTACCCGGAAGCGCTGCTCGCCCTGCACCATGAGATGGTGCGGGCCCTCCTGGGGGGCCACGTGGCGCACGATGCGCCCCGCCGTGCCCACCCAGTGCAGGTCCACCGGACCCACCTCGTCGGTGGCCGCGTCGCGTTGCAGCAGGAAGCCCACCCGCTGCTCGCCCTGTACCGCAGCGCGCACCGCCGCCACGGAGGTGGCGCGCCCCACGGCCAGCGGCGCCACCACGCCCGGGAACAGCACCGCGTTGCGCATGGGCAGCACGATCAGGGCATCGGCCGGAAGGGGTCGCGGCGGCATCCGCCGGCGATCGGGGTTGGCGCCGTTCGGGCGGGGTACATCCTGCTCGGAGAGCAGTTCGTGTTGGGCGGACTTGTCGTTCATGGCGTGGGGAAACCTTTCGCGCGCAAGCGCACTGGCGGCGCCCGGCGCATGGCCGGGCGACTCATGCTGCGCAGTTGATGGCGCGAGGCCGGGGTTTCAAGGACCCCGGCCAGGTGACCGTGGCCGCGAGGCGATCCCGCTACCGCAAACCCCCATCAACCAAACGGCCGCACCCCGATCCACGCGCCGTGGGCCCAAAATGCAAACGCCGCCCACGCGGCGAGGCCGGCGGCCACGGCCGCCATGGTGGCCCCGGCGGAACCGTTGCCGTAGGTCTTGCCCTCGGCCCGGTCGCGCTGGCGCAGGGCGCGGAATTCGAGAATGGCCCACAGCAGGAAGGCGCCGAACAGCGCCACGTCGCCAAGCCTGCCGTTGGCCAGCAGGTGCGCGAAGGCCCACAGCTTGGTTCCCAGCACCATGGGATGGCGCAGCTTCGCCTTGATGCCGTTGCGCGGCACGTAAGCGGCCACCAGCAGCACGAAGGCCGGCACGGTGAGCAAGGTGGCCAGGTGCTTGAGCCCCGTGGGCGGAGTCCACAGGTCCACCGGCGCCTGGCGGGTCAGGCCGTAGCCCACGATGATGAGCACGAAGCCCGCCAGGGAGGCGAGCGAATACAGGCCCTTCCACGGCCCTTCGCCAAGGCGCTTGATCATGCGAGTGCGCCATGGGCCGGCGAAGATGCCCACGGAGTGGACGCCGAGGAACAACACGAGTCCGAGTATGAGTACCAGCATGGGCTTGCTCCCGTGAGGGGGGTGAGAGTGGGTCGGTCAGGATGGTAGCGCGGGCGGCAGTGCCACCGTGCCGCGGCCCAGCGCCACCACGCGGCCGCTCACGCGGATGGCGCCATCGGCGGCCACTTCCAGGCCGATGCGACAAGCGCGGCCGAGATGATCGCCCTGGTGCAGCGTCAACCGGTGCGCCGTGCCCGGCGCGGTGGCCACGAGCCAGCCCCCGAGGTTGGCGGCTGCCGACCCGGTGCCCGGATCCTCGGCCAGCACACCGGGCTGCTTGCTGAAGAAAAATCGCACCGGCACCATGCCATCGCGCGGCGGCGACCAGCAGTAGATTTTTACGACGCCCGCGTCGTTGGCGTGGCGCTCGGCCAGCGCAGCGTCGGGCCGCGCGCGCCGCAGCGCCGTCTCGGAGCGCAGGGGCACCAGCAGTTGATCCATTCCGGTGTTCACGCGCAGGGCAGTGGCATCGAGGTCGGACTCGGCCAATCCCAGCAGGGCGGCCAGTTCCGCCGGGCCCGCCTCGGGTGCCCTCCAGCGCGGCGCATTCGCCGTGAGGGTGAACACGTCGCCCTCGGCCTGCACGGGGATCAGGCCGGCGCGCATTTCCAGCGTCAGCCGCGGGGTGCCGGTGCGCTCGCGCACCACCGCCGCCGTGCCCAGGGTGGGATGGCCCGCGAAGGGAAACTCGCCGCCCGGCGAGAAGATGCGCACCCGGGCATCGGCCTGTCCGGAGGGCAGGAGGAAGGTGGTTTCGGAGAGGTTGAACTGAACGGTCAGGGCGAGCATCTGCGCGTCGGTGAGCCCGCGGCCGTCCTCGAACACGCAGAGCGGATTTCCCGACAACGCTTCGGCGGCGGCGAACACGTTGACCAGGCGGAAGGCGTAGGTGTTCATGGCGGCCCCAGGCGTTCCAGCAGCCGGGCGTGCACGCCGCCGAAGCCGCCGTTGCTCATCACCAGCACATGATCACCCCGGCGCGCCTCGGCGGCCACGGCTTCCACCAGAGCGCCCAGATCATGGAAGGTGCGCGCGGTCTCGCCCAGGGGTGCAAGGGCCTCGGCGGCATCCCAGCCCAGGTCTTTGGCGAAGCAGAACACGCGGTCGGCGCCCCGCAGGCTGTCCGGCAGCGCGGCCTTCATGGCGCCGAGCTTCATGGTGTTGGAGCGCGGCTCGAGCACCGCCAGGATGCGCGCCGCGCCCACCCGGGCACGCAACCCGGCCACGGTGGTTTCGATGGCGGTGGGGTGATGGGCGAAGTCGTCGTACACGGTGACGCCGCGCACCCTGCCGCGCACCTCCATGCGCCGCTTCACGCCCTGGAAGCGCGACAGCGCTTCCAGGGCCACGGCCACCGGCACGCCGGCGTGCCGCGCGCAGGCCACGGCCGCCACGGCGTTGAGGCGGTTGTGGCGGCCCAGCAGCGACCAGTGCACCCGGCCCAATGGCTCGCCCGCGAGCAGCACGTCGAAGGCGCCGGCCGCGTCGGCCTCACCGGTATCCCATCCCGAGGCCAGCCCGAAGCGCTGCACGGGCGTCCAGCAGCCGCGCGCCAGCACGCGGTCGAGGCTGGCCTCGGCGTTGGCCACCACCAGGCCCTGCCCGGGCACGGTGCGCACCAGATGGTGGAACTGGGTCTCGATGGCCGCCAGGTCGGGAAAGATGTCGGCGTGGTCGTACTCCAGGTTGTTGAGCAGCGCGGTGCGCGGCCGGTAGTGGACAAACTTGGAGCGCTTGTCGAAGAACGCGGTGTCGTACTCGTCGGCCTCGATGACGAAGAAGGGCGAGCCGGTGAGCCGTGCGGAGACACCGAAGTCCTGCGGCACGCCGCCGATCAGGAAGCCCGGCGATAACCCGGCGTGCTCCAGGATCCAAGCCAGCATGGCGGTGGTGGTGGTTTTGCCGTGGGTGCCGGCCACCGCCAGGGTCCACTGGCCGCGCAGCACGTTCTCGGCCAGCCACTGGGGGCCCGACACGTAGGGGAGGCCGCGGTCGAGAATGGCTTCCATCAGCGGGTTGCCGCGGGAGACCACGTTGCCGATCACGAACAGGTCGGGCTGAAGGGCGAGCTGCGTCGCATCCCAGCCCTCGGTGAGCGCAATCCCCTGGGACTTGAGCTGCGTGCTCATGGGCGGGTAGACGTTGGCGTCGCAACCGGTGACGGTGTGACCGGCCTGCCGGGCGATGACGGCGATGCCGCCCATGAAGGTGCCGCAGATGCCGAGGATGTGAAGGTGCATGGGGTCTCGCTGGAAAATCAGAGCAGGCGGGACAGGTCGCCCGCGGCAAAACCGGACAGCGGTGCGGGGGCGCCACGGCCCAGCGCCAACACCTTGAAGAGCTCACCCATCTCGGCGGGGCTCAGCAGGCGCTGGGCCTGGGCCGCCAGCGGCAGGTAGCCCGCGGCGCGGCCGGGATCGGCTGCCTCCAGCAGCGCGGTGATGCCGCAGTTCACCAGGAAGCGCGCTTGGGTGGTGTAGCCCAGCAGCGTGGCGCCTGCTTCCACGGCGGCCTCGGCCATGGCGGTGAAGTCCACGTGGGCGGTGATGTCGGTCAAGCCCGGGAGGTGGAAAGGATCGGGGTGCGCCCGGTGGCGGTGATGGCACATGAGCGTACCGGCGGCGCGCTGGGGGTGGTAGTACTCGGCACGGCCAAAACCGTAATCCACGAACAGCAGCACGCCCTGGGCCAATCGTGCGGCGAGCGCGGCCACCAGCGCACGCGCGCGCAACGCCACCTCGCTCACGTAGGGCGCAGGCGGCGGTGGGTGCAGCGCCGCCACGGCGGCGCGCAGATCCGCGCCGGCGATAGGCCGGTCTTGCCAGGCAAAACCCTCGCCCGACGGGACGACGCCGCGCTCGCGCGGGCCCTCGGGGAGCCAGGTCACGAGGTGCACGGGCATGGCATCGAGCACTTCGTTGGCCAGCACCACACCGGTGATGGTTTCGGGCAGGTGATCGAGCCATTGCACGCGATCGAGGAGATGGGGCACCGCCGCCTGCAAGGTGGCGTGCTGGCGGGCCCGCAGGTAGGCGGAGAGTTCCAGCATCTGGTAGCGGCGCGGCAGGGTGCCCTGTGCGTCGAGGGCCTGCAGCAGATCTGCCGCCAGCCGCCCGGTGCCCGGCCCCAGTTCCAGCACCTCGCCCGGATGGGCGGCCAGCACCTCTCCCACCGGGCGCGCCAGACAGCGGCCGAAGAGCGGCGAGATTTCCGGCGCGGTGACAAAATCACCGGCGCGGCCGAACTTCGCGCTGTCGCTGGCGTAGTAGCCAAGGCCCGGCGTGTAAAGCGCCAGGTCCATGTAGCGGTCGAAGCCCATCCAGCCGCCAGCCTCGTCCACGGCGGCGCGCAGGCGCAGCGTCAAGGACCGGCTGCGATCCAGCATGGCGGCGGAAATGGGGTCGTCGTGGGGTTTCAAGGGGCGGACGGGTACAATGCTGCCCCTTTTGCGCGGGGCGCACGCGCCGGCCGGGCGGCATCCGGCCAGCGGCGCACATTCTGACACCGAGGGCGGCTGACGATGCAAAACCGGGTGGTGCTGATCACGGGAGGCGCGCGGCGCGTGGGGGCGTCCATCTGCCGGCGTCTGCACGCCGAGGGCGCGTCTCTCATGATCCACTATCGGCGCTCCATGGCGGAGGCGCGTGCGCTGCAAGCGGAGCTCAACGCGGTGCGCGAGGACTCCGTGGCGCTCGCCCAGGCCGACCTGCTCAACATTGCGCACCTGCCTGCCCTGGTGAACGACACCGTGCAGCGTTTCGGACGGCTGGACGTGCTGGTGAACAACGCCTCCAGCTTCCACGCCACACCGGTGGGCGAAATCGACGAGTCGGACTGGGACGATCTGGTGGGCACCAACCTCAAGACGCCGCTTTTCCTGTCCCAGGCGGCGGCACCGCACCTTCGCCGCGCGGAAGGCTGCATCGTCAACATCGTCGACATCCACGTCGAGCGCCCGCTCAAGAACTATCTGGTATACAACGCCGCCAAGGGGGGGCTGGTGGCCCTCACCCGTTCCCTCGCCAGGGAACTGGGACCCGAGATCCGCGTCAATGGCGTGGCGCCGGGCCCCATCCTGTGGCCCGAGGACGAGGCCTGGTCCGACGAGCTGGCGCGCCAGCGCATCGTCAACACCACCTTGCTCAAGCGCACCGGCGAGCCCGACGACATTGCCCGCGCCGTGCGCTTCCTGGTGTGCGATGCGCCCTACGTCACCGGGCAGATCCTCAACGTGGACGGCGGTCGCTCCGTCCACCTCTGAACCGCAGCAGCCGGAACCGTACCCCATGAGCGCCCTTTCCGACCCCCGAAGGCAAGCCCACGAGAACAACAAGCTGGTGAAGCGCCTGCGCCGCCAGGTGGGCGAGGCTATTGCCGACTACAACATGATCGGCCCGGGCGACCGGGTGATGGTGTGCCTGTCCGGCGGCAAGGACAGCTACGGGCTGCTGGACATTCTGCTGGCGCTGCGCGACTCGGCCCCGCTGCACTTCGATATCGTGGCTGTCAACCTGGACCAGCGCCACCCTGGCTACCCGGAGCACGTGCTGCCCGATTACCTGCGCCGCCTGGGCGTCGAGCACCGCATCGAGGTACAGGACACCTACAGCGTGGTCAAGCGCCTCATCCCCGAAGGCCGCACCATGTGCTCGCTGTGCTCGCGGCTGCGCCGCGGGGTGCTCTACCGGGTGGCCTCCGAGGTCGGCGCCACGCGCATCGCGCTGGGCCACCACCGCGACGACATGCTGGTGACGCTGCTGCTCAACATGTTCTTCGGCTCCAAGATGAAGGGCATGCCGCCCAAGCTGGTGTCCGACGACGGGCGCCATATGGTGATCCGGCCGCTCGCCTACGTGCGCGAGTCCGACCTGGTGGCCTACGCCGAGCTGCGCCAGTTCCCCATCATCCCCTGCGACCTGTGCGGCTCGCAGGACAACCTGCAGCGCGCCCAGGTCAAGGCCATGATTCACGACTGGGAGCGCAAGTACCCCGGGCGCCTGGACAACATGCTGCGCGCCCTGCAGAACGTGGTGCCCTCACACCTGGCAGACCGCGCCCTGTACGACTTCCGCAACCTCGAGGCCACGGGCGAGCCGGTGGCGGACGGCGACATGGCCTTCGACCACCAGCCCTTGCCGCAGCCCCGGGTCATCCCCATTCGCGCGGCGAGCGAAGCATGAGCATCGCCGAATTCTCGCCGTGGCCGGCACTGGCCGGAGGCGCGCTCATCGGGCTGGCGGCCGCCCTCACCTGGTGGGGCCTGGGGCGCATCGCCGGCGTGTCCAACATCCTCGGGCAACTGCTGGTGTTCCAGCGCGGTCACTGGGGCTGGCGTCTTGCCTTCGTGGCTGGCCTGCTGGGCACGGGAGCCGTGGCCAAGGCGCTGCTGGGCGACGCCCTGCCCTTCCAGCTGGAGGGTGGCGCAGGCCGGATGATCCTCGCCGGGCTTCTGGTGGGCGTGGGCACCCAGCTCGGGTCGGGTTGCACCAGCGGCCACGGGGTGTGCGGCATCGGGCGGCTCAGCCCGCGCTCGCTGGTGGCCACGTTGTGCTTCATGGCCACGGGAATGGCGGCGGTGTTCGCCCTTTCGAGGATGGTCTGACCATGGCCAGAATCGTCTTTGCTTTCGGCGCGGGGGTGGTGTTCGCCATCGGCCTGCTGGTGGCGCAAATGACCAACCCCGCCAAGGTGACCGGCTTCCTCGACATCACTGGCCGGTGGGACCCAACCCTCGCCTTCGTCATGGGCGGCGCGCTGGTGGTGTTCGGTGCCAGCTGGTTCCTGAGCCGCAAGCCGGGCGCCCGGCCGGTCCTCGAAGCGGCATTCCAGCCGCCCACAGCGCGGGGCATTGACTGGCGCCTAATGGCGGGAAGTCTGCTGTTCGGGGTAGGCTGGGGGCTGGGAGGGTTCTGCCCAGGACCTGCATTGGTGAGCGCCGGCTTCGGCGACCCGCGAGTCTGGATCTTCGTGGGATCGATGCTGGCGGGCATGGTGGCGTTCAACGTGGGCACGGGGCGCAAGGGCTGAAGCACCCGGCGGCACCCGCGCGTTTCGCGCTCGCCGCCCGCGCCGCCGGGGACGCAACAAGACCCGAAGGGTGTCCGCGAAACGGTCCCCGGGGCAAGGTTCGTTTCGGCGGTGAATGAACCCCACCCTCCGGACCCGGGTTTTGCAGCCCCGGCGTTTTGGCGCGCGCCAGGCGTTGTCTAGCGGGTGGCTTCGGGCGTCTCCTCCGCCATGGACCAACCCCTCGACGCCATCCAGTTTTCCACCATACGCCCCATGCGAGCGATCAGCAGCATGTTGAAGAAATGCATCAGGCCAAGCACCAGCATGGTCACCCCAATTCGGGAGACCACATCAACTACTGCGTTGACCCCGGCCTGCCACCAGCCATCGAGCCGGAGACAGACCAGACCAAGGTTGACAAGGTAGAAGCCGATAACCAGCAACTGGTTTGTGGAGCGGGCAAGTTCCTGATCCTGGCCGAAGCATCGAGTGAGGAACATTTCCCCGCTCCGGGACAAACTGCGTGCAACCCAGACGGTCAGGGCAATGGACACGGCGAGGTAGGCGGCATAGGAGAGGTTGAGGGCAATCATCTGGGACGTCAGGTTCATGGCAGTGCTCCGGTTGGAAACTGCCCTCGATCTTGGCGTTCCGGCTCACCTTGAACCTCCGGCCTTACGATTCCGGAGCAAAAAGTATCCTCCGGCGAGGGGTCAACCCTGCTCGATGCCCGCCAGGCGCTCAAGCTCGCGCCGGCGGTACTCTCCTGGGACGAGGCCCACCTCGTGGCGGAAGGCCACGTAAAAGGTCGATTGGGACCCGAAACCCACTGACAACCCAACGGACAACACGGATGCCCGCGGTTCCTCGACCAGCATCCGGCGGGCCGCCGAAACCCTGTGCTGGCGCACGAATCTCGAAAAACCCATGCCGTAGTGTGTATTGATAAGTTCGGAGAGCTGGTGCGAGCTGAGTCCGACGAGTTCCGCGGTCCGGGCCAGGTTCAAGGACTCGTCGCGGTAAACATGCTCCTCCCCGAAAAGCGCCTGCAGCCGTTGGGTCACACCGGGGATATCAACCCTGTCGAGCGACGACCGCGCATAACTGGCCGCCACAGCCTCGCGGGTCTTGGTGACGATATCGGGCACCGCCCAGAGGAGCCACGTTACCAGCGCAAAGCCCAAAGCAATCTCGGTGGAGTAGACGAGCGCGTATTGCTCCCACCCGATGCCCATGGGCACCGACAACCCGGCAGCGGCCCCGATCACACCCATCAGCGCAAACAGCGCGAGCACGGGCAGCTCGATGCGAAACCACCGCCGCATCGCTCGCACGCGGTAGAGCAGGGTGGCCAGATGCGCCGCGAATGCCGTGCCCATGGCAAGAGACGCCGCAATCGCCAGACTTGGCGGGGTGAGCAAGCCAGCCACGAGCACCGCGGCAAACATCAGGAAGAGCGGCCAGGTGGCACTGGCGTCCGGCCCGAGAAGGCCGCGCAGCAACACGTAAAACGCAAAGCTCTGGACGAAGAGCACGGCGCCGTAGACGCGGGCTGGGTAAGCGCCAGGATCCAGATGGGCAATGTGCACGTGCTGCCACGCGGTGCAGGCAAGGCCCGCCAGCATGACGAACCCGGCGACCTTGGAAATGGGGGGAAGGTCGAGGCCGCGCCACACGGTCGCGAGTCCGAGCGCAAGCAGCGCGGCGATGCCGACCGAAAATCCTCCCAGCGCAACCAGCAGTTCCTGCATTTCAGCGTCTCAACAATGATGAAGTCGTTTCACACCCATCCGCCGGCTGCCGCGAGCAGCCCGGGTCGCTCGAGGTGGTGATGGCCAGCGGGTCGCCAGGGTAGGTTGATGATCGCGAAACCTTCAATCCTTCAAACCGAGCCCCCATGACCCCTCCGCGGGGGTAGGCGAATATGCCCCGAGTCGAGATTTGGACCGTCGGCTGCCCCACCACCGCGATGCTGCCCATCCTGACCATCAAGAGTTGCGATACGCACACCTAACCGTGCGTGCTGCAGCGGCATGAGACTTTGATCATTGCACAACAGGCACTTGCGGCGCATCGCGTCGAACTTGTGTGCTCCGAACAGCCCAGGACGAGCCGACAACCCGAAGGCCAGCTTGTCAAAATAATTTTGATAAGGCAAAGTGCGCGCCCTGTCTCGACCCGCCATTGCCATGAACTGCGCCGAACGTCTTGTCAGCCATTTCGGATCCCAGGCCGAAGTCGCCCGTGCCTTCAAGCTCGACCGGGCGGTGGTCAGTAACTGGGTGAAGTCCGGCTACATTCCTGCACGCTGGGCGGTGGAGGTGGAGGCAGTCACGGAGGGGGCGGTCGCCGCCCTCGAGATTCTCAACGAAGCCACCCTGCGCCGCCCCGTGCGTGTGAAGTCGCGCGGGGAGGACGACAACAAACTGGCCTTTGCCACACCCGGGAGTGATGCCATGAATGCCTTCCTGCCCACCAAGCGCATCCAGTCGTTCCATCCGCCGCAGCGCACGCTCATGGGTCCCGGTCCCACCGAGATCCACCCGCGCGTGCTCACCACCATGAGCCAGCCCGCCATCGGCTACCTGGATCCGGTGTTCGTGGACATGATGGAAGAGCTCAAGTCGCTGCTGCGCTACGTCTACCAGACCAAGAACCCGCTCACCTTCCCCGTCTCCGGCCCCGGTTCGGTAGGCATGGAGTATTGCTTCGTGAACATGGTGGCGCCAGGTGACAAGGTCGTCGTGATGCGCAACGGCGTGTTCGGCGGCCGGCAACTGGAAAATGTGGAACGCTGCGGCGGCACCGCGGTGGTCATCGACCACGAGTGGGGCACGCCCTGCGACCCCCAGCGCCTGGAAGACGCCCTCAAGGCCAATCCCGACACCAAGGTGGTGTCCTTCGTGCACGCCGAAACCTCCACCGGCTGCCTGTCCGACGCCAAGGCGCTGGTGGAAGTGGCCCACAGGTACGGCGCCCTCACCATCGTGGATGCGGTCACTTCCCTGGGCGGCTGCCCGGTGCTGGTGGACGAGTGGAACGTGGACGCCATCTACTCCGCCAGCCAGAAGTGCCTGTCCTGCACGCCCGGCCTGTCGCCCGTGTCCTTCTCCGATCGCGTGGTGGAGCGGGTCAGGCAGCGCAAGGACAAGGTGCACTCCTGGTTCATGGACATGAACCTGCTCTCCAGCTACTGGGGCAACACCAACCGGACCTATCACCACACGGCGCCCACCAATTCGCTGTTCGCGCTGCACGAGGCGCTGCTGCTGATCCGCGAGGAAACGCTGCAGGACTGCTGGGCGCGGCATCGCCGCCATCACGTGGCGCTCAAGGCGGGCCTGGAAGCCATGGGCCTGAAGTTCCTCGTGGCCGAGGAGTGCCAGATCCCGCAGATGAACGCCGTGCGCGTGCCCGAAGGCGTGGACGAGGCAGAGGTGCGCAAGCGCCTGCTCAACGAGTTCAACCTGGAGATCGGCGCCGGCCTGGGCCCCCTGGCGGGCAAGATCTGGCGCTTCGGCATCATGGGCTACTCCTGCCGGCCCGACAACGTGATGCTGTGCCTGTCGGCGCTGGGCTCGGTGTTGCAGGACATGGGCTACGCCGTGCATGTGGGCGAGGCCGAGGCGGCCGCCCATGGCGCCTACGCCACCATGCATGCCCACGCCGCGCAGCAGAAGAAGCGGGTCGCCTGAGTCGCTACCCCAGCAGGCGCGGAGGCGGCCAACCTCCGCGCGGCGACGAACGCCGCCCTAGAACGGGTTTTCCCGTTGTGCGGCCATGCCGGCGGTAAGATGGTCGAACAGTTCGTGCAGCGTCCGCCGCTGGGCGCTGATGGAGGCGAATAGCGACTTTTCGCGGCAGGCACCGTCTCCGGCAGCCACCACACCCACCTGCCGCAGGACAGTGCCGCTGGCCACGAATACGGCGCCACCCGAATCGCCTGGGCAGGCATTCACGCGCTGCCCGCCGGAAATGCCGGCGTCCAGCCAGATGGCCGTGGAACCCGCGTGGTCGTCCAGCCGCCAACCGGGCGCTTGTGCAAAGCGCAGCCGGCCCTGGGTGCCATCGTCCGGGCGGCCCGTCTTGCCGTAGCCCGCCACCAGCAAACGCACACCGGGCAGGTTGCGTCCCAGAGCGCCGAGGACCGCCGGCTTGTGGGTGTCGGGCGCGGCGCGGTGAAGCAACAGCAGCGCCAAGTCCACACCGGCGATGTCGTCGTCGCCCGATCGGCGGTAAGCACGGGCGGCCTGCTCGGCCTGACGCGGCGATCCACGCTTGCGCCACAGTTTCTCGAAGCCAGGATGCACCTGCAACGCCGCCACCTCACGGGTGGCGGCGCGCCCGGCCGCCAGTGCCTGGTTCAATTCGGCGCCGAAGGCCACCACCACGCGCGCTTGCGGCTCGATCAGGCCAGCCACACAGTGTGCCGCCGTGAGCACCACTTCCGGGTGCACCAGAGTCCCGGAGCAAAAGCCACCGCCGCCATCGGCCGTGCGGTACTGGAACGCAACCAGGTGCGATGCCACGGTACGGGCCAATGGCGCGTCGGATTTCCCCTCGGCAATGGCCTCCGACACCAGCACCCCGCCCGACAGGGCCCACGCCGGCGCGCCGCAGAGCACGCCTTGCAGCAACAGCGCCGCCCGCGCCAGCCATTGCAGCCGCGGGCCTGGCCGGGAGGCCAGAGCGTCAATGCGGCGGTGAGCCACCGCTGCACCCTATCGCGGCAACGGCTTCAGCCGCCGGGTGGCGTTGAGGAACCGGTCTGCATTTTGCCGGGCCTCCGGCAGCGCATCGAAGCCCGGCCCCATGGCGGCTGCCAACCGGTCGAGGCGCTCGCCCGGGTTGGGATGGGTCTTGAACAACAGCGCCAGGTATGGGTCGTCGGCCTTGATCCTGGCGAGCGTCTGCAGGGCCTGCGGCAGGCCGAAGGGGTCGTAACCAGCGCGGGCGGCCAGCACCACGCCCATGCGATCCGCCTCGAACTCGTCGCTCTTGTCCAGCCCGCGGGCATAGAGCTCCTGGGTGGGGCCCACGAGGGCGCTCACCAACTCGCGGCCAGGTGTCCCGGCGGCGCCTGCCGCGGCCGTGGCGCCGAGCAGGTTCATGGCTGCGCTCTTGCGCAGTGCCTGCAAATGATGGCGGCGCGTGACGTGGGCGATCTCGTGGCCCAGCACCCCGGCCAGTTCCGCCTCGCTGTTGAGGGCGTTGATCATCCCTCGGGTGACGATCACCACGCCACCCGGCGCGGCGAAGGCGTTGACGTGATCGCTGTCGTTCACGCCAAAGCGCCATGGCAGATCGGGGCGCTCCGACTGGCTCGCCACCCAGGAGCCCAGGGCGTTCACGTAGCGCTGCAACTCCCCGTCGTCCACCAGGGGACGGGCGCCCAGCAGCGTCTCGGCCACCCCGCGGCCCATGGCCACCTCTTCGGGCTCGCTCACGCCGCCCGCGAGTTGCGTGACGCTCTTCACCAGTCCATCCACACCGCCCACGCCGCGCATGAAGGCCTCTTGTTGCTGGGTGGCGCACCCAGCCGCCAGCACCGCCATGCCAGCCGCAAACCACCACCCCGCGGCGAGGCGCCCGGGCCTCATTTCGCCCCCTTCGCGGTCTTGCCGGCGGCGTCTACGTAGGGCAGCGCTCGCGACGACAGGCGGCCGGCAGCCGCGAACTGCGCTCCGGCGGCGGCCGGCATGGCGAAACCGTCCATTTTTTGAAGCTGCTCGGGGCTGGGCTTGGCGGCTTTCAGGTCTTCCTCGGAGAAACCGCGCACACCGGTGGTGGTGGTGGGCATGCCGCCGGGGCGCCTGCCAAAGCCGATGGCAGACAGGAAGCTGGTGTCGTTTTTCCTGCTGTCCACATTGCCCAGGCGCACATTGAGCATGCGCACCCAACCCTCGAACGCGGGGCTTTTCACCAGCATCCAGCCGCCCTGGCGCTGGGTCACGGTGACGAGCGTGCGCTCAGGCAGCTTGCCCACGGGCACCGCGTCGAGGAAGGGCTTGGCACGCACTTCGGTCTCGCGCAGCGTGAAGCCGGTTTCGGGCGACCAACCGGGTGCCTGGGCCGCTGCCGGGCCGGCTGGCAACAGCCAAGCCAGGAACAGCAGGAAACCAGGGAATCGCGGAGGTTTCATGGGCTTTCTCCTTGCGCGGGCGAGTCTGCGCGGCGCGGCTCGAACAGACGAACTTGCCGGGAGCGGCCTTTCACCGCGAAGCTGCCGCGATCCTCGAAGGCAAAGGCGGCTCCACAGCGCTGGACGGTTTCCTCGGACACCAGGATCCTGGCCACCC
This sequence comes from Burkholderiales bacterium, assembly GCA_044339985.1. Lineage (GTDB taxonomy): Bacteria > Pseudomonadota > Gammaproteobacteria > Burkholderiales. The sequence continues at coordinate 21,392 of JBIIUM010000041.1, forward strand.
CCTTGGTGAGGCCCTCGATACGGCTCGCCAGGTTCACGGTGTCACCGATGGCGGTGTACTCGCGCCGTTGCGGCGAGCCGATCAGGCCCACCACAGCGGTCCCGGAGTGCACGCCGATGCCGGCGTCGAAATCCTGCTCGCCGGCCCCGATCTCGCGCCGGAAGGCGGCCAGTTCATCGGCCAGCTCCAGCGCGGCAGCCACGGCATGGCGGGCGTGGTCGGGGTCGTCGGTGGGGGCACCCCAGAAGACCATCATGGCATCACCGATGAATTTGTCGAGCGTGCCGCCGTGGCGAAAGATCACCGCCACCTGCCGCGAGAAGTA
>JBIIUM010000176.1:0-6749 GCA_044339985.1 Burkholderiales bacterium
CCCGAGCGGCGCGAGCTTTTCCATGATGTCGCGCCGTCCGCCGAAAGCGCCAAGCGGCATTCCGCCGCCCACCACCTTGCCCAGCGTGGTCAGGTCGGGGCGAATGCCAAACAGCCCCTGTGCACCCTGAGGCCCGACTCGAAACCCAGTCATCACCTCGTCGAAAATCAGCACGGCACCATGCTTTTCGGTAAGCGCGCGCAGAGTTCGAAGGAATGACTCGCTGGGCCGAACGAAATTCATGTTGCCCACGACGGGTTCGAGAATGACGGCCGCGATTTCATCGCCACGGGAGGCGAAGGTCTTCTCAAGACCTTCCACATCGTTGTAGTCCAGCACCAACGTATGCCGGGTCGTATCGGCAGGAACGCCGGCGGAACTCGGCTGGCCGAAAGTGAGCAACCCGGAGCCGGCTTTCACCAGCAAGGCATCGGCGTGACCGTGATAGCAGCCCTCGAACTTGACCACCACGTCTCGCCCGGTAAAACCACGAGCGGCTCGAATGGCGGTCATGGTGGCTTCGGTTCCAGAACTCACCAGTCTGACCATCTCGAGCGAGGGCATCAGCCGAACCAGTGTCTGTGCCATCTCCAACTCGCGAGCCGTGGGCGCGCCGAAGGACAGTCCATCGGCTGCTGCCTCTTGCACGGCTCGCACCACCTCGGGGTGGCAGTGCCCGAGAATCATGGGGCCCCATGAACCCACGTAGTCGATGTACGCGTTTTCGTCCTCGTCCCACAGCCAGGCGCCCTTTCCGCGACGAAAGAAACGCGGTGTCCCGCCCACCGAGCGAAAAGCGCGTACGGGCGAATTGACGCCCCCGGGAATGACGCATTGCGACTGCTCAAACAGCACTTCGTTGCGCGATTTCATGGTCAGGGCACCAGCGTTGAATGGCCGCCTTCAGCAGCTTGGAAGAACTCGACGTATTCGGCGGCCCGTGCCGCCGGATCCTCGGCCTCGAACAAATCGGTGATCACGGCCAGCGCATGGGCTCCGGCGGCCAGGAGCTGCGGGGCGCGGGCGCGCGTAACCCCGCCAATTGCCACAACGGCACAGTCGAGACTGGCGCGGGCTTCACCAAGCAGGCCGAGGGGAGGCCGCACCGCACCGGGCTTCACCGCCGATGGGAAGAAACTACCGAACGCGACGTAGTCAGCCCCCTCGGCGCGCAATCGCAGCGCGCGTTCCAGGCTGTCGTAGCAGGAGACTCCCACCACACCGTGGGGCAGCATGGCGCGAGCCTCCGCCACACCGCTGTCGTCACGCCCAAGATGTACGCCAGCCGCCCCTACCTGCGACGCGAGCCACGCATCGTCATTGACGATCAGTGCCGCGCCAGCACTCTCACAAAGCTTCGACAACGCCGCCGCCTGTGACACGCGATGCTCCGGGCTGGCATCCTTGCAACGGTACTGAACCAGCCGGCAGCCGCCATCCAGGACACGGCCCACACGCCTCATGAGCCGGTTGGTATCGGTCTCCCGCGGCGTGATCGCGTAGAGCCCCGCTATCCGGACAGTCGCCCGAGGCGTGGCCGGAACAACGCAAATCTGGGCATCTGGAAGCGGCACGCGGACGGTTTGCCATTAAAATGGGTTAATCCAAGGTGAAGCACGGACTGCGCTATTCGCGAATCCCGGCGTGACAGGCGTCTTGCTGGTGCGGGCGATCACCTCGGAGACGCCCATGTGCACGACTCGCCACCAACCCTCTCAATTCTAGCCCATCGTCACCGTTCCATGCCCTCTACAGAAGCTCCCCACAAGACCTACATGTGCCTGATCTGCGGCTTCATCTACGACGAGGCCGCAGGCCTGCCCGAGGAGGGCATCCCAGCCGGAACGCGATGGGAAGATGTTCCCATGAACTGGGTTTGCCCCGAGTGCGGCGCGCGCAAGGAAGACTTTGAACTGGTTGAAATCTGAAACGTCCCGAGGCTGTCACCCATGAGAATCCTTCACACCATGTTGCGCGTCGGCGATCTTGACCGCTCCATCGACTTCTACTCCAACGTCCTCGGCATGCGGGTGCTTCGCCGCAGGGACTATCCCGACGGGCGCTTCACCCTGGCGTTCGTGGGCTACGGAAGCGAGGACGAGGAGGCAGTGCTCGAACTCACCCATAACTGGGACACCCCGAAGTATGAACTCGGCACGGGGTACGGCCACGTGGCTCTGGAAGTCGACGACGCCTACAAGGCCTGCGACGAAGTGAAGAAGCGCGGCGGGCGCGTCACCCGGGAGGCGGGGCCGATGAAACACGGCACCACGGTGATTGCCTTCGTGGAAGACCCCGACGGCTACAAGATCGAATTCATTCAGAAGAAGAATCGCGTCGACTGAGCCAGTTGGCAGCTGCCACCCAGGCGGCCACCGGCAGAGTCTCGGGGCGTGCGCCGGGGTCGATGCCCAGCAACGCCATTTGCCGGGGCTCCAACATCCCTGCCAGGGCATTGCGCAACGTCTTGCGCCGCTGAGTGAACGCGCGTGTCACCAGCCGGGCGAACAGCACTGGATCCGCGACCGCCTGCGGCAGGGGATTTAGCGGACGCATGAGCACCACCGCAGAATCCACCTTGGGAGGCGGGCGGAAAGCCTCGGGACCGACTTCGAAAAGTTTGTGCATGGCGAAGCGGTACTGGAGCATCACCGTAAGACGCCCGTATTCCGTGCTGCCTGGCATGGCCACCATGCGGTCCACCACCTCCTTCTGCAACATGAAATGGGCATCAGCGATCAGATCGCCCAGCGCGGCAACGCGAAACAGCAAGGGAGTGGAGATGTTGTAGGGCAGGTTACCCACCAGCCTCAGGCGATTGCCCAGCGCAGCGAAGTCGAACTCCAGCGCATCCGCTTCGTGCACCAACAGCCGCTCCGGCGGCCATTGCGCCCGAAGCTTCGCCACGATATCGCGATCGATCTCCACCACGTGCAATCGATTCACACGGGCTAGCAACGGGGTGGTGAGCGCACCCAGCCCAGGCCCGATCTCCACCACTGACTCATCAGGCTGCGGCGCCACCGCCTCGACAATGCGGCGCACGCAGGCTGCATCGACCAGGAAATGCTGGCCAAAGCGCTTGCGTGCCACGTGTGCGTTCACGGCGCGAGATCTTTCATGGCCAGCGCCATGGATACCGCTGCCCTCAGGCTGCCGGCATCGGCGCGGCCCGTGCCGGCAAGATCAAGCGCGGTGCCATGGTCGGGAGAAGTGCGAATCACCGGCAGGCCGAGGGTTACGTTCACACCCGCCCCGAAACTCGCGTGCTTGAGCACGGGCAAACCCTGGTCGTGGTACATGGCGAGCACCGCATCGGCGCGCTCCAGATACCGCTGCTGGAACAGAGTGTCGGCGGGCAACGGCCCTTCCAGTTGCATGCCTTGAGAGCGCAAGCGCTCCACAACCGGCGCGATGACCTCGATTTCCTCCCGCCCCAGATGACCGGACTCGCCAGCATGCGGGTTGACCCCTGCCACGAGGATACGGGGGAGAGGAATTCCGAAGTGTTCCCGCAAGCCGCACGCGAGGATGCGCAGCGTCTGTTCGAGCGCATCCTGGTTGATGGCATCGGCCACCGCGCGCAGCGGCAAATGGGTGGTGGCGAGAGCCACTCGAAGCCCGCCACCCACGAGCAGCATCACCACGCGCTGCACCCCCAGGCGGCCCGCCAGATACTCGGTGTGGCCGGAGAAGGGGATTCCCGCCTGCGCAATAACCGACTTCTGCACCGGCCCGGTCGTGAGCGCGGAAAACTCACCACGCACACAGCCTTCGAGCGCGCAATCGATCAGCGACACGACCCACGGCGCGTTGGAGGGATCAGGAACGCCCGCGATGCAACGCGCGGCCATGGGAAGGTGCAATATCGCGGGCGTAGGGCCACCTTCGCGCCAATCGGGCAGATCAAGCGTCTGGCCAAAACATGCGGCGCGCGACTCGAACAACCCGCGGTCCCCCACCAGCACCACGGGAAGCCCCTCCACCGCCATCGCCGCGCACAACTCAGGACCAATGCCGGCCGGCTCTCCGGCCGTCAGCGCGACAGGCGCGCGACTCAACGCTCTTCCAGGCGCAAGTCCACGTAAGCGCGGTCCCGCTGCTGGCGAACCCACTCGGTGAACGCCTCGTCGGTCTTGCGCGCCTTGATAGCCTGCCGGGCCACCTGCCGCTGGCGCTCCGCGGTAAGGTCTTCAGTGCGCCGTTCCACCACCTGAATGAGGTGCCAACCGAAAGGCGACTGCACCGGCCCGCTCAATTCGCCCGGTTTGAGGGCGTTCATGGCTTGCTCGAATTCGGGCACCGTGTCCCCGGGGGACAGCCAGCCGAGATCTCCGCCACGCGAGGCCGACCCATCCTCCGAACTGGCGCGGGCCATCTCGGCGAAATCCCCGCCTTGCAATATCCGGTCGCGGATCTGTTGCAGGCGGCGCACGGCATCGGCCTCCGCCACCACTTCATTGAGACGGATGAGGATGTGGCGGGCCCGTGTGCGCTCCACCACCACCTGCTGCACGCTGCCGCGACGATCCACCAGCTTCAGTATGTGAAAGCCGTTCGGGCTTCGTAACACGGGCGAGATCTCGCCGGGCTTCATGCCCACGACGGCCTGGGCAAAGATATTCGGGAGCCGGCCCGTGTTGCGCCAGCCCAGGTCGCCGCCCTGAATCGCGTTGGGCGCGTCGGAGAAGGAGGCGGATACCTGCTTGAAATCCTCACCCTTGCGCAGCCGCGCCATGACCTCCTCGGCGCGCGCACGACGGGCCTGAATGGCCTCCGGACCCGAGGCTTCGGGAACGGTGACAAGGATGTGCAGCAGATTGAACTCGTCGTTCCTGCCGGACACCGCCTGATTGCGCAGATAACCCTCCACCTCGGCGTCCGACACCGTGATGCGGCTCTCCACCTCACGATCGCGCAGCCGCGAGGCAACGATGTCAGCGCGCACCTGCTCGCGAAATGCGGCGTACTCCACGCCATCCTGCTCCAGGACAGCGCGAAACTCGGCTGCGGACATGCGGTTCTCTTGCGCAAGCCGGGTCACGGCGCGGTCGAGCTGGGTGTCATCCACCCGCACGCCCGTATCGCGCCCCGCCTGGTTAAGAACGCGGGTGGTGATCATGCGCTCCAGCAGCTGCCTCTCGAGCAATTGCTGCTGAGGCAGAGGGGTACCCTGGCGAAGCAGCTGCCGGGAGGCGATGCGAAGCTGCTCGTCGAGTTCGAGCCGGGTTATCACCTCGTTGTTGACGACAGCCACCACTCGATCAAGGCGCTGGGGATCGGCGGCATGTCCTGCTGCAACAAGGGAAACGAGGACTGCTGCTGCTGCGAAGGGAAAACATGGCTTCATGGCGATGGGCGCCTCGATCACTGGGAGGGATAGTAGTCGTCCTGGTACTGGCCCTGGTTGAGGGTGTTGACGCGCTGGTACCCGATCACGTTTTGCCGCAGCACGCCCAGCGGGTTGGATCCGAGACTCCCCAGACCACTCAATTCAACCTGCAAGTAAATCGCGCGGTTCGACACCCCGGTGAAGGTGGCGAATTCCTGCACCACCAATCGCGCCAACCAGCAATCGGCATTGTATTCGAGGCCGGCAACAGTGGTGACGGCGCGCCGGTCGAGCAGCGAGTAGGTATATCGGCCCACACCATACCAGCGCTCCGTGAGAGGCCACTGGCCGGACATGTCCACCTGCTCATAGCTGCCGCGCAGGTGACGATAGCCCATGTTGAGCGTCGCGCCGGGCCTGGGGCTGTAGCGGGCCGTGTAGGACTGCCGGTCCGGGCGGTTTTCGCTGATGTCGAGCCTCATGGCGGCGTCCAGATACCAGGCTTCAGACAGCCGCCCGCTCAGCGCCAGGAGCAACTCCGAGCGGTTCTGGGTGGGCGCAACAGTGCCGGGCGACCTGATCACCGCCGAGCCGGGAAGCACGCTCTCGAGCGTGACCCGCTGCGGGGACAGATAGAAGCGCTGCGCCACCGTTGCCTTGAGGCGCTCCTGTCCATTGCTGGGGTCGATGAAGCGCGACGACAGCGCGGCCGTGAACTGGTTGGCGTCGTTGATGCGATCGCCCCCAACGAATTGGTTCTCCGTGAAGATCTGGGCCAGGTTGAAGTCGGCCACGCCGGAGTCGAACACGGGCAACCGGCTTTGGTCGCGATAGGGAATATAGGTGTAATAGAGCCGCGGCTCCAGGGTCTGCATGTAGGCGCTGCCATTCAGGCGCGTGGTGCGCTCGAAGGTTACGGTGCTGTCCAGGCTGAAGATGGGCAGTGTCCGGGTGGCGTCGGAAACCCCCTGGCTGGACAAATCGTATGCGGTGTAGTGCAGCCCCACCTTGGGTACCACGTTGACGAAGGCGGTCTGGAGCGGGTAGCTGATGCTCGGGTAAGCGATGACGCGCTGCCCGGTGATGAGCGTCGGATGGGAGAAGTTCACGTATTCGGCCTGCATTCCCAGGTCCAGGCCGCGCACGTTGGTTCCCAGGGCGTTGAAGGCCACTTGCGGCAAGCGGAAATAGGGCGGCGTGATGGGCGCTTTCGGGTCCTGCAAGGTCTGGAAGGTCTGGGTGCGCACCAGCGCGTTCCACCAGCCGCCGCTGTAGGAAATCCCGGCTTCACGCGGCAGGTTGGTCTGGGCCGTGACCGTCAGCCGGTTGGAAAGGTCAACGAAGAAATTGTCGTCCGAGACCTTCTGCAAGTTGGTGTAAAAACTGACCCGCGGCGAGAGCATCTGGTTGTGCCGCA
>JBIIUM010000177.1:0-6687 GCA_044339985.1 Burkholderiales bacterium
TCGGCGAAGGCGTCGCGGGCGCGGCGATTGAACAGGATCGACTTGGCCCACCCTTCTCCGGCTCCCAGCACGTCTCCAAAGGAAAACCCGCCGCAGGCCGCCAGCCCGGCAAAGCCCGCAAGGGTGGCGCGGCCGTCCGTGAGGTCGCTCATGTGCACATCCACTGCCTCGAAGCCGGCGCGATCGAAGGCTGCTGCCATTTCCAATTGGCCGTTGACGCCCTGCTCCCGCAGGATGGCGACCCGAGGCCGCCCGTGGAGCGCCAGCGCGGGCGTCTCGCCGGGCGCAAAGCCGTGGCTGGCGTGCAGCCCGGGATCGGCAGTGTCGGCCAGGGCATCGAAAGCCTGGTCCGCGCAGACCGGGTTGTCGCGCAGCCGCTGCATGCGCCACGACAGTTCGGACCAGGTGCGCAGCAACTCGGCGCCGTTGGCCGTGAGCACGGGGCGCTCGTTCAGGCGCACCCGCAAATGGCCGTCGGCGCCCAGGGTGCCCATGTCATGCACGGCATCGGCCAGGCCTTCGGCCGCAAAGGCTTCGCGTACCGCCTGCACGTCGGCGGCGCGAACCTGTAGCACGGCGCCCAGTTCCTCGCTGAACAGCGCTGCCGCCACGTTGCCCTGCTCCGCCTGGCCGTCCAGGCTGACGTGCACGCCCACGTGGCTGGCGAACATCATCTCGGCCAAAGTCACCACCAGGCCGCCGTCGGCGCGGTCGTGATAGGCCAGCACCCGTCCGCCGCGATGCAGCGTCTGCATGGCCTGGAAAAAACCGCGCAGCCGCCGGGGATCGTCCACATCGGGAGGGTCGTCGCCCAGGGCGCCGTAGGCTTGCGCCAGGCACGAACCGCCCAGCCGGTGGCTGCCGCCTCCCAGGTCCACCAGCAGCAGCCGGGTGGGGCCGGCATCCACGCGCAACTCGGGCGTGAGCGTGGCCTCCACGTCCTCGACCCGGGCGAAGGCCGAGACGATCAGCGATAGCGGCGCACTCACCTCCCGCGCCGCGCCACCCTCCTGCCAGGCGGTGCGCATGGACAGGCTGTCCTTGCCCACGGGAATGCTCACCCCCAGCGCCGGACACAGCTCCAGGCCCACGGCGCGCACGGTGTCGAACAGCGCGGCGTCTTCGCCAGGCTGTCCGGCGGCGGCCATCCAGTTGGCCGACAGCTTGACGCGGCCGATGTCGCCCACGAAGGCGGCGGCCAGATTGGTGAGCGCCTCGCCCACCGCCAGCCGCCCGGAGGCGGGCCCGTCCATCAGTGCCACCGGTGTGCGTTCGCCCATGGCCATGGCCTCGCCCACGGGCGAGGAGAAGTCCAGCGCCGTCACTGCCACATCGGCCACGGGCACCTGCCAGGGCCCCACCATCTGGTCGCGCACCGTGAGCCCGCCCACGGTGCGATCGCCGATGGTGATGAGAAAACTCTTGCTGGCCACCGCGGGGAACCGCAGCACCCGGTCGAGCGCCTCGCGCAGATCCAGTTGCGAGGCTTCGAAGGGCTGGCGCGACACCACCAGGCGGCGCACGTCGCGGGTCATGCGCGGTGGCTTGCCCAGCAGCGCCTCCAGATCCATGTCCACGGGGCGGTTGCCGAAGCGGGGGTCCTCCACCACCAGCCGCCCATCGGCGGTGGCGCGCCCCACCACGGCGAAGGGGCAGCGCTCGCGCCGGCACAACGCCTCGAAGGCCGCCAGCCGCGCCGGCTGCACCGCCAGCACGTAGCGCTCCTGGGCCTCGTTGCTCCACACTTGCAGGGGCGACATGCCGGGCGCCTCGGTGGGCACCGCGCGCAGGTCGAAGCGCCCGCCGCGGCCGGCGCCATGCACCAGCTCTGGCAAGGCATTGGACAGACCGCCCGCACCCACATCGTGGATGGAGAGAATGGGGTTGGCTTCGCCCTCGGCCCAGCAGCGGTCGATCACCTCCTGGCAGCGGCGCTGCATCTCCGGATTGCCACGCTGCACCGAGTCGAAGTCCAGGTCCTCGGTGTTGGCGCCGGTGGCCATGCTCGAGGCAGCCCCGCCGCCGAGGCCGATGGGAAATCCGGGGCCACCGAGCTGGACCAAAAATGCGCCCTCGGGCACCTCGGCCTTGTGGGCCAGGTCGGCGCGGATGTTGCCCATGCCGCCAGCGATCATGATGGGCTTGTGGTAGCCGCGCCAGCGGCCATCCACGCGCTGGTCGAAGGTGCGGAAGTACCCGCACAGGTTGGGCCGGCCGAACTCGTTGTTGAAGGCCGCGCCGCCGATGGGCCCCTCGAGCATGATGGCCAGCGGCGAGGCGATGCGCGCAGGGCGGCCCGGATCCGCACCCTCCCAGGGCTGCTCCCAGCCGGGAATGCGCAGATGGGAGGTGGAGAATCCCGTGAGCCCCGCCTTGCACCGCGCGCCGCGGCCGGTGGCGGCCTCGTCGCGGATCTCGCCGCCGGCGCCGGTGGCGGCGCCGGGGAAGGGGGCGATGGCGGTGGGATGGTTGTGGGTCTCCACCTTCATGAGCACATGCATGGCCACGGGAACGGGCCGGTACACGTGATCCGCCGCGGGCAGCAGGCGCGCGGCCGTGTCGCCCTCCATGACGGCAGCGTTGTCGGAGTAGGCCACCACGGTGTGTCCGGGATTGGCGGCGTGGGTGTGGCGGATCATGCCGAACAGCGAGTGCGGCTGCGGCGCGCCGTCCACCACCCAAGCGGCATTGAAAATCTTGTGACGGCAGTGCTCGGAGTTGGCCTGCGCGAACATCATCAGTTCCGCGTCGGTGGGATCGCGGCCCTCGCGGGTGAAGATCGCGGCGAGATAGTCGATTTCGTCGGCGGCCAGCGCCAGGCCCATCTCGCGGTCGGCGCGCTCCAGGGCCGCGCGCCCCTCGGCCAGCAGCGGCACGGTGCCAAGCGGCGCGGGATCCGGCGCCTGGAACAGCCACGCCAGCTCTTCCGCCCCTCCCAGCAGCGTCTCGGTCATGCGGTCATGAAGCAACGCCGCCAGACGACCGCGGGAAGGCGCATCCAGCCGGCTGCCGCACTGCACGCGAAACTCGGTGCCGCGCTCGACGCGTTGCACGGCCTGCAAGCCGCAGTGATGCAGGATGTCCGTGGCCTTGGAGGACCAGGGCGAGATGGTGCCAAGGCGCGGCACCACCAGGAAGGCCGTGCCCCGGGCGGTGGCGGGACGGGTGCGTGGACCATAGCGAAGCACGCGCGACAGGCGCGCGCTTTCGTCGTCATGGAGCGGGCGCGACAAGCGCGCCACGTGCACGAAACGCGCCTGCACCGCGATGACGCTGGGCACGGCCTCGCGCAGGTTGGCCAGCAGCTTGCCAAGACGGAAACTGGACAGGGCCTCGGGCCCGGGAAGGATCAGCAGTTGGGCAGGGCTCGGGGCGGGCATGGGCGCGGGCGGGTGAACGAACGGCCTGAAGGGTATGACGCGGTCGGTCGAGAGCGGCGGATTATAGACGCCCCCCCTTCTCCACCGCGCGCCGCTACACTCCCGGCGCAGCCCATCGCACCATGACACATCCTGCTCCCCTCACCCCTGTGCTGCGCGTGCCCGAGGTACGCGCCGTGGAAGCCGCGGCTCTGGCTGGATCGCCACAGCCCTCGCTGATGGAACGGGCTGGCGACGCGGCGGCACGCTGCGCCCTGGATATGCTCGGCAGCGCCCAGCGGGTGCTGGTGCTGGCGGGGCCCGGCAACAATGGCGGCGACGCGCTGGTGGCGGCGCGGCGGCTGCGGGAAGCCTGGCTCCACGTGACGGTGGTGCTGCTGGGGGACGCGGCGCGCCTGCCCGCCGATGCCGCCGCCGCCCTGGCTGCCTGGTGCGCCGCCGGTGGCGTCGTGACCAATGCCCTTCCCGCTGCCGGTCTGGCGCCCGACCTGGTGGTGGATGGCCTGCTGGGCATCGGCGCCGCGCGGCCCCTCGCGGGCCCGCTGGCGCTTGCCGTGGACTGGATCAACCAGGCCGGCTGCCCGGTGCTGTCCCTGGATGTACCTTCGGGGCTGGATGCCGACTCCGGCGCCGTGCACGGCGCGGCGGTGCGGGCCACGCGCACCCTCACCTTCATCGCCCTCAAGCCCGGCCTCCTCACCCAGGAAGGCCCCGACCAGGCGGGGGTGGTGGAGGTGGCCGATCTCGGGCTGGGGGATGCGGTGGCCGCGGCAGCGCACGGCGGGTTGATTTCCGAGCATGTCCTGCGCGCCGTTTTGCCCCGGCGGCAGCGCAGCAGCCACAAGGGCAGCCACGGCAGCGTGGGCATTCTCGGCGGGGCGCCGGGCATGGCTGGCGCCTTGCTGCTGGCGGCCCGCGCGGCCCTGCTGGCGGGCAGCGGCCGCGTCCATGCCGGGTTTGTGGATGGCGCGGCGCCGTCCCTCGACCCCCTGCAGCCCGAGTTGATGCTGTGCAGTGCTGCCCAGGTGCTGTCCATGAAGGGTCGTCTGGACGTGCTGGTGTGCGGGCCAGGCCTGGGAGGCGGCGAGGCGGCCCGCGCGTGCGTGCGCGGCGCCCTCGCCTTTCCCTGCCCTCTGCTGCTGGACGCCGATGCCCTGAATCTGGTGGCCGCCGAGCCAGCGTTGGGTGCTGCCGTCGCGCAGCGCGGCGCGCCGACATGGGTCACCCCTCATCCCGGCGAAGCGGCCCGCCTGCTGGACACCACCACTGCCGCCATTGCCGGCGATCGCGTGGGCGCGGCCCTGGCCATCGCCGCGCGCCTGCGCGCCACCACGTTGCTCAAGGGGGCCGGCTCCATCGTTGCCGAACCCGGTGGACGCTGGCTGGTGAATGCTTCGGGCAATCCCGGTCTGGCGTCGGCCGGCACCGGCGACGTGCTGTGCGGTCTGGCGGCAGCGCTGGCCGCCCAGGGCGCCGACCCCGCCCTGGTGCTCCCCGCGGCTGCCCATCTGCATGGCCGCGCCGCCGACCTGCTGCTGGAGGCCCACGGCGGCCCCGTGGGCATGACCGCGGGCGAGGTGGCGCTGGCGGCACGCCGCGTGCTGAACGCTGCCCTGTATGGGTGAAGGCTACTGGCCGGAGAACAGCCCGCGGGCCAGCGCGATGCCCGCGAAGGTGAGCAGTACCGAGCCCGTCAGGTGCAGCGCCGCGTGACCCAGCGCCCAGCCCCATTGGCCGCGCTGGATCAGCCCTACCGATTCGGCGGAGAACGTGGAAAACGTGGTGAGCCCGCCGAGAAACCCGGTGATCACCAGCAACCGCCATTCCGGCGCCAGGCCGGTGCGCTGGCCGAAGAACTCCACCGCCGCGCCGATCAGCAGCCCGCCGCTCAGATTGGCCGCCAGCGTGCCCAAGGGGAGCGTGGGCAGCACGGCGTTGAAGGCCAGCCCCAGCAGCCAGCGCAGCCACGCGCCCAGCGCCGCGCCCACGCCCACCGCCACCGCTCCCCACGCTGTCACCATCGGCCTCCGCCGGTGCGAAAGCCGGCAGTCTAGCGCGCTGTGCGCGGGCTCATGAGCGCGCGCAGCAACGGGTTGGGGAATCGCCGGCTCGGCGTGATGGCGTAGAAGCTTTCGCGGATCTCTGGGATGCGGGCGCGCTCCACCAGGATCTTCTGACGCAGCTCGTCCTGCACCACTACCGGGGGCACCAGAGTGAGTCCGGGACATTCGCGCGCCATCAGGCGCAGCATCGCCATGTCGTCCACCTCGGCCAGCACCTTGGGACGGATGCCCGCCTGGTCGAGCAGCAGATCGAAGGCCGCCCGCATGCTGCTTTGGGCGCCAGGCAGCACCACCGGCACGGTGCGCAGATCCTCGGGAAACTTCAGCCGCCGCCCGCCGCGCACCGGCCGGCCCACCAGGCTCACCGGCTGCTCGCCCACGGGATGGCTGTGCCAGGGCGTGGCTGCGTCGCGCGGCACCGCGCTGTTGGACAGCACCACATCCAGAGTGTGGGCGGAGAGCTGGGACAGCAGCTCGCGCAGGCTGCCCGAGCGCAGCACCACCTCCACGTCGTCTCGATCGAGCAAGGGCCGCAGCCACTCGAGCTGGAAGTTGCGCGACAAGGTGGCCACCGCGCCCACCCGCAGCACCGCGCGGCCCGAGGCGGCGGTGCCCTTGAGGGTGCTCACCAGTTCGTCGCCGGTGCGAAAGATGGTGTCGGCGTAGTCCAGCGCGATGCGGCCCGCCTCGGTGAGTGTGAGCCGGCGATTGCCGCGCTCGAACAGCGGGTGCCCTAGGCGTTCCTCGATCTGGCGCAGCTGCACCGACAAGGCGGACTGGGACACGTGCAGGCGCTCCGCCGCGCGCGTGAGGCTGCGCTCGTGGGCAATGGCCCAGAAGTAGCGCAGGTGATGGTAGTTGAGGGTGGCCACGGCATCGTTCTACTGAAACGAACGGAAAGATTCAATACTTGAACTGGAAGCAAGGCTTGGGCACACCCAGAATGCGCGCCGCGCTGGCGCTCACACCGTGCCGGCACCCCCTGAACCCTTCACTCCGGAAAGGAGCAACCATGAACGCCCGTGCCCAGACCCTTCGCTTCTCCCTCGCCGCCGTTGCCATCGGACTGGCAACCGGGGCCCATGCCCGCAGCGAGGACTGCCGCGCCACCACCGATGCCGAGATCGCCTCGCTGTTCGACCGCTGGAACGCCTCGCTCGCCACTGGCGAACCCGCCAAAGTGGTGGCCAACTACGCCACCGAGTCGATCCTGCTGCCCACGGTGTCCAACAAGCCGCGCCTCA
>JBIIUM010000178.1:0-6665 GCA_044339985.1 Burkholderiales bacterium
GCCAGTGCCGGTTACCCGGCATCGGGGGGTCGAACCCCATGGCTCCCGATGTAGTCCTGCCTGCATTCGCGTCAAAACTCTTTTCCTTCGAATGTTCTCGGGTGGCGGCTCGAAATCCGGTGAAACCTTGGCGATCAGAACGATGTAGTTCCACCAGGCATTCGCCACTCGACAACACTCACAGACAGGTTGGTGCCGCACGCGACCAGATTCGCAGGAGGTGCCGGCCACCGTCTTGATCACAAGAGCGCTGGCTGCGGGCCTGCCGGCCCGCGTGGCAGTGTGGTGCTGCACTCCTGCGCGCGTTCGCGTGCGGAACCTTCCTTACTTCCTTACCCTGCAGGCTACTGCGCGGCCAACGAGACCTTCTCGATCTCGCCCACCCAATGCTCCGGTCCCGTCTTGCCTTTGGCGAACGAGGCCATCACCGCGAACACCGCATCCGAGAAGCCGCCGACATTCATGATGTCGTGCCGCTCCGCCGCCTGCGTCGTACCGTGCGGCTGGATGTCGATGCACACCAAGCGAGCCTGCGGGTTTTGCCTCTTCAGCACTTCCCACTCGCGCAGCGTCTGCGTCGCACCACGGCGGGTCGCATCGACCCACGACTCGTTGTCCGAGACGAGGATCACCAACTCCACCTTCGCGCGCTCCTTGTTCAGCAAGGCGAGCGGTGCGCTGCAGTTGGTGCCGCCACCCCCGACGGCGGCCAAGGCCTGCGCATTGGTCGTCACCGAGTCACGGGCATTCAACGACAGCTCCACCACCTCCCGCTCGAACGGAAGAACGCGCGCCGCCGGGTTCTTGCGCAGCACCGCTGCCGCGACCAGGGCCGCGACATCGATGCAACGCACGCTCGAAGTTGCCGAACCACGGTGACCCGTCACCGGCGAGCTCATCGAGCCCGACACGTCAGGGCACACCACCACCTTGCCATCGAACGCCGGTACGTTGACCAGCGCCGCTTCCATTGCGTGCTGCAGCGCGTCGCGGACCACTGCCGGGACACCTTCTCCCGTCGCCTTTAAGGCCGACATCAGCTGGTACGGCAGCACACGCGCCCGGGCGACGGCCTTCGGGTCACGCAGCTTCGCTGCGATCGCTTTGGCCATGCCGCCAAGCTTGAACACCCCGTGACGCGCAAAGGTGTTCAGGTTCTGACGCACCATCTGCCACGCACCCGCCTGCGCGATCTGTGCCCACTGCGCAGCGCTCAGTTCCAGCGCGGTCAGCATCTGGAACGGCACGTCGGGCACCTCGCACGCCACGCCATCGGCCGCGCTCCGCTTGAAGCGCTCGAAGGCCTGCGTGATGGGCGGCAGCGCCGCCTCATCAACGGCCTTGCCGATCAACCACGCGAACCACGCGGCGCGCCAGGCCTCCGTCGGCTTCGGGTGAACCATCTTCACCACGTCGGCCAGCGAAGGCGTGTTGCCCACCGAGGCGTTCAGCAGCTGCTTCTCGCTGGCGGTCAGCAGCCAGTGCTGAACCAGCTTCTTCGGCCGCGACCCCAGCGACTTGCGGCCCACCGAGCCACTGCGCACGATCTGCACGAAGTTGCGCAGCATCTTACCGTTGTCGACCACGCGACCGAACACCTGGCTCAGTAGCGCCACATCGCGCACGGCGAGGGTGGCGGCCAGCAGGGCCGGCATATCCTTCATGTGGCCGGCCTGGCGTGCATAGACCGCCGTCTTGGCCACGAACTCGGCGTCCACGGTTTGCGCCAGAGCACGCACCGTGTCCAGCTGCGACTCCGCGCTTGCGTAGTATGTATGGTTAAGGCAACCGGTTGCAGCGAGCTGCGCCAGTTGGTGGCGAGCGCTCAAGGCATAGGCCGGTGCCAGCTCGTGGTTGCGAGCGGTGGCATCGGGCAGCAGCGTGCCCTTCAGCGACTGAAAGAGTTGGGTGTTGACCATGACTGTTCTCGTCTGTGCATTCAACTTGTGTGGCTCCTCTACTGCAATCGATGTGCCAGGTGCCACCGTGTTCATGAGTGGGTCCTCTAAGTATCTGAAAAAAAAGCGGTTTCGGGTTTTTCCACGCAACGGAGGCTCTCGGCAAGTGTTCTATGGTGGCACTTGAGATAGACTGTTCGCGATCTTTTTATCTTCCTGTCTATGCTCAAGAAGACTGTCGTCATCGGCTTCCTCGGCACCCAACTCGATTCCGGTCAGGGCGCGGGACGCTGGGAGAAGTGGCGCCCGACCGTCTCGTTGGTCCAGCACGAGGACACCGTCGTCCACCGGCTCGAGTTGATCCATACGCCGCGGTACGAGGCGCTCGCGCAAGGCGTGAAGCGCGATATCGCCTCGGTGTCGCCAGAGACCGAGGTCCGCCTTGTGGCGATGGACATCGCCGACCCGTGGGACTTTGGCGAGATGTATGGCGCGCTCTATGACTGGGTGCGCAGCTACACCTTCAAGCCAGACACGGAGCAGTACTGGACGCACATCACCACCGGCACGCACGTGGCGCAGATCTGCATGTTCCTGATGGTGGAGTCGCGCTTCATTCCGGGCGTGCTGCTGCAGACTGCCCCACCGAAGAAGCAGACCCGCGCGCAGCCCGGCACCTTCGCCCTCATCGACCTGGACCTGTCACGCTACGACGTGCTGGCCCAGCGATTCGAGCAGGAACAGCGCGACGCGCTCGACTTCCTGAAGAGCGGGATTGCCACGCGCAACAAGGGCTTCAACGCTTTGATCGAAGAGATCGAGAGGGTGGCCGTGCGCTCGAAAGCGCCCATCCTGTTGACCGGGCCCACGGGCGCCGGCAAGTCGCACCTGGCGCGCCGGATGTTCGAGTTGAAGAAGTCTCGACACCAGGTGAAGGGCGAGTTCGTGGAGGTCAACTGCGCGACCCTCCACGGTGACGGGGCCGCGTCCACCCTGTTCGGCCACAGGAAGGGCGCGTTCACGGGCGCCGCCGCCGATCGCGCCGGGCTGTTGCGCACGGCGCATGAGGGCGTGCTGTTCCTCGACGAGATCGGCGAGCTCGGCGCCGATGAGCAGGCCATGCTGCTCAAAGCCGTCGAAGAGAAGCGGTTCTTTCCGATGGGCAGTGACCGCGAGGTGTCGAGCGACTTCCAGTTGATCGCCGGGACCAACCGGGACCTGCGGGTGGGCGTAGCGCAGGGCCGTTTCCGCGAGGACCTCTACGCTCGCATCAACCTGTGGGCGTACACCTTGCCCGGGCTGGCGCAACGCCCCGAGGATCTGGAGCCGAACATCGAGCATCTGCTGGCTCGCGCGGCGGCAGAAACCGGCCGTGCGGTGCGCTTCAATGCCGAGGCCAAAGCCCAGTACCTGCGCTTCGCGCAATCGGCCGAGGCGCTCTGGAGCGGGAACTTCCGCGACCTTTCGGCCAGCGTCACGCGACTGGCCACGCTCGCCGACGGCGGGCGGATTTCAGCCGCTCAGGTCGATGCCGAAGTGCAACGGCTGCGTTGGCTGTGGCAGCACACCGCCACCGGGGAGGCGGTCACCCGTGGGGTCTCCCTCGACGGCCTTCTCCCGGCCGAGGCATTGGCGGAATTGGACCTCTTCGACCGCGTCCAGCTCGAAACCGTCGTGAATGTCTGCCGGCAAGCACGAACCTTGTCCGAGGCGGGTCGCAAGCTGTTCGATCGGTCACGCATGCAACGCACGGTGGTCAACGACGCCGACCGCCTGCGGAAGTACCTGCAGAAGCATGGCTTGAGCTGGGAAGCAGTCAGCGCACGACCCTAGCCCGCGTGGGCGGCACCCCTCTCGGCGTTGCCGTCCCAAAACGCAAATGGGCGACCCGAAGGTCGCACGTGCATGGCGCGTGGCTCAGTTCAGGCGGGAGCCCTTCGGGAGCCTCGCCGCGAGCCACTCGTGCACGTCTGCCCGGATGGGCCGGCCTTCGAGCAAGAAGTCCTCGAATCGGCTCGGCACATACGGCAGGTACAGCAGCGGCATGCCCGCTTCGTCCGGCGTGCGGTTGGCCTTGCGGCCATCGCATCCACCGCAGGCAGTGACCAGGTTCATCCAGGTCCAGCCGGCGAATGGGAATTCCAAAGTGATCTTGATTCACGGCGACAGCGAATAGGAATTTCAACCAACGTCTGCCGCGAGTTGGCACTGGATTCCCCGCACTCCGAGCGGTCAACCGCGCGCTCACTGGCGAGGAATCCGCCCCTCGCAGCGACGATGCAAGCCCGGCATCGGCCCGAATCGGCGTTCACCCGCCGCGCCCTGACGCCCTCACGCAACCGCGGGCCGAGCACGTCGGTCGGTTCTCTCGCGGAACCGTCGTCCTGCTCTCGGGTCAGGCTGCGTAGTCGAGCGAGAACTCCCGCGTCGGCTGCGGTAGACTGGTTTTTTCGTCATGCTCGACGCTCCCGCCCGGTACATGCCGACGTTTCCCGACTTCGACTCGTTCCGGCAACGGTTTCTAGACACTGGCGAGTGGATCCTCGGCGAGCAGCACTGCCGCGACGTGCTTCGTGGCGGGGACGACCCGACGGCATGGCAACAGCTTGGTGTCGTGCTCGCGCACCGCTCACGCAAGCGAGAGGCCGCCGTCGCGTTCTCAACGGCGGCCACGCTCGATCCGCGTTCCGCGCGAACCCAGTACTGGCTTGGCAAGCTCGCCGACGAGCGCGGCGAGTTCGATGTCGCGGCCGTCCATTACGCGAACGCGCTAGCCTGCGATGCTGAGTTCGAGCCTGCCCAGTACGCGGCACGCTTCAATGCGATCGCGCGTCGCGAAGTGGGTGCCGCGCGTGAGCAGGCGGGCGACGAGCCCGGCGGCGGGGTGGCGCCCCGGTTCCTGCTGATAAAGGCCTGGGGCGCTGGATTCTGGTCGGAGATCCTGCACCTGCTCGGGGCACTGCTCACCGCCGAGATCACCGGGCGCATTCCCGTGGTCTTGTGGGGTTCAAACTGCCTGTTTCGAGAGCCCGGCGTGGTCGATGGCTTCACGCAGTTCTTCGAACCGACGAGCGACGCCGGGTTGAATGAACTCCCGCTATCCGACGGGGCAATCTTTCCGCCGAAATGGACGCCAGCGAACATTGGCGCTGACAACCTCGGCAAACACGAAGGACCCTTTGCACGGCTGAGCGGCGCGCGGTTCATCGGTCGCCCCGAGCCGCTGGCAGTGGTCGACTATTTCACCAGCACGCACCTGGCGCGCCACTGGATCCCTGTCGGACATCCTCTTCATGGCAGGTCCACCGCGGAGGTCGACCGGTGGCTGGCCGACAAGTATCTGCGTCCGCATGCATTGTTCGCCGAGCGCGCTGCCGATTTCCGGGTCGAGCAGTTCGGCGGTGACCTGCCGTTTTCCGCGGTACACCTGCGCGGCACCGACAAGGGCGCCGAGATGCCGCTAGTAGATGCCCTGAATCGCAACGCCCTTGAATCCCTTGGTGCCGAGGGCGAGGTGTTCGTGCTGACCGACTCCGTTCGGTGGCAGCGGGCGGCGGCGGAGCGTTTGGGCAGCCGCGCGCATTTCACGTCGTCAACGCGCGGCACCGGTGAGACCGGCGTGCACTTCGAACGCCATGCCGACCCTCGGCAGCTCGGCGAGGAGGTCCTCATCGATGTCCTGGTGGGCGCGAAGGCGGAGCGCTTTGTCGGCAATGGCTGGTCGAGCGTCTCGTGCGGTGCGAGGGTCCTATCGGATGCCGAGACAGACGCGATCCAGCTTCTCGGGCCCTTCGACATGGCGTGCGACCATTATGGCGAGTACTACTGACCCGGCTTCGTGATTGGCGGCATCCTGGTGCATGTGGATCTGCTCAACCATGAGAGGCACCGCTCGCCACACTTGCCTTTGCCGGATTTCCCATCCCTGCACCGACCATTGACCAAGACACCATGAACCCTCAGATTTCGCGTTCCGCCTTGCAACTTCGCTCGCTGATTCGCCGCAGCGGCGAACTCGAAGTCTCGCTGGCCGAGGTGGATGTTCCCGAACCCGCGGGCGACGAAGTGCTGGTGCGCATCGAAGCCACGCCGATCAACCCTTGAGACTTGGGCCTGCTGTTCGGTGCGGCCGACATGAGCACTGCGAAGGTTTCGGGCAGTGCCGAGCGCCCGGGAATAGAAACTTCAAAACGACTTTTTCCGCGATCCGGCACTGCAGTCACCGTGCCCTGAGCGGTCAACCGCGCGCCGCCAGGCACGCAATCCCCCCTTGAAGCGGCCATTCAAGCGCGGCTTCGGCCCCGATCAGCCTTCACCCGCCGCGCCTTGACGCCCTCACGCAACCGCGGGCCGAGCACGTCGGTCGGTTCTCTCGCGGAACCGTCGTCCTGCTCTCGGGTCAGGCTGCGTAGTCGAGCGAGAACTCCCGCGTCGGCTGCGCGCGACGCGTCCCGCGCCTGTCACGGCGTCACGGTGGCGGGATTTCCCAACCTGTTCCTGCTGCTCGGCCGCAACACCGGCACCGGGCACACCTCCACGCGGCTCCACATCGAGGCGCAGGCTGGCTACGTGCTGCGGTGCCTGGACGAGCTGCGCCGCCGCCGGTTCAGCCCGCCGCGGCCATGCCCTTCGCCACCCCAGGCCGTGCCGCCATGGCCGCGCCCCAGCGGTGCAGGTGGGCGAAGCCGCCCGCTGCGTCGATCAGCGCCTTGCGGGCGTGGTAGTTGGGGTAGAGCATGAAGTCGGCGAGGGAGACCTCGCCCGCCA